>CALGOB010000174.1 GCA_937958005.1 uncultured Cyclobacteriaceae bacterium | reverse complement strand
CCACAATGGAGACTATGTCTGCGTTGCAAATCAGAGTTTAAGCAGCTATCTAACAGCTATTTATGATTTTCTCTTAAAAGTCTAATGCATCATTCGGGTTTAATTAAAATCTGTTGATCAAATGTATTCATACTTGCTCATTTTTTACAAAGCAACAGTTTGTGTTTGAGGTGGGGTTATTTTTTCACTACTCAAAGGTAAACTGGAACCTCAAAAACTAAGTGTGGAATGTTTCTACACTTGGTTATCTATCCCATTTCTTATGGGGTGAAATAACAATATGTTAACTACTTATATTTGTAAATTACTTATTTGTTTATTGAGCTGATGATAATTTTAGATTTTCTAATTGCTAAGAGAGCAATAAAATAGAAAAGGAGTAGGAACATCCCGCACCTAGATTACCTCTTGTAGCGCGGAAGTTTTTGTTGTTGTCTGATATCTAAAATCTCATATCTAGAGTCTGACAGTATTAACTATCAATGAAATAGTTGTGAACTGCAATTTCTGATTTAAGTTTTTCGGGGTCGCTGATACCTATTTTTTTGCCTGAGGAGGTAAGTAGTTTTTCTTTTTTGAGGGCTGACAGTGTGCGGATTACCTGTTCTTCAGTAGTTCCGGCAAAATCAGCTATTTCCTTTCTGGAAAGTTGAAGGGCTAGCAGTCCATCTACTAAACCAAATTTCCTGTTAATATATAGAATTGCATCAATGACTTTTTCACGAACAGTCATTTGAGCAAATTTTTTCACCTTAGTTTCACTTTTATTTAATTCATCAGAATAAAATAGCATGAAATCATAGGTAAGAGAGGGGATATGTTGCATCATTTCTTCTAACACTTTAGTTGAAAAATTACAAATAACTGTATTTTCCAGTGTTACAGCATTGATTTGATAAAAATTCTGGGCACCAAACCCCCTATGGCCAATAATTTCTCCATTCCCTACAAATCGAATGATTTGTTCTCTGCCGTTGATTCCGGTTTTTGCCACTTTTGCTTTTCCTTTATAGACAAAGAAAAGCCCATATACAGGAGATCCTTCTATGATAAAATTCTGAGACTTTTTACAAGAAATAGTCACTTTTTGATCTAGATAAACATCCATTCCTTCCTTCATGGAATTTTTCCTGATTAAACAATTCAGGTTTTCGCATGTTTGGCATTTAGGTTTAACTTCAGTCATCTATTTGTTAAGAGCTATAAGGTAAGTTGTTCTTTTAAAGAGGGCATGTTATCAATACTTCTTAGTAATTCGGCTACATTTTTTACGCCAAGTTTTTTCATGATGTTGAACCGGTGGGATTCTACTGTTCTCACACTTTTACCTAGTGCAGTAGCTATGTCTGAATTGGATTCTCCTAGGTATATTTTAGATAAAATTTGACTTTCCCGTTTAGTCAAAATTTTCTCGTTACCATCAGTTGTTTCACTTTTAGCTGTTTTTTTAACCTTTGCATTTAAGTATGAATTAACTAATATATTTGAAATATCCCCACTGAAATATTTTTGACCAGACATGACAATGTCTATGGCCTTGATAAATTCAGGTTTACTAGTATCTTTTAGTAAGTAACCATCAGCACCTAATTCTATGGACTTCATAATATAATCTTCATCATCATGCATGGAAAGTACTAATATCTTAACATTAGGAAATTGATCTTTGACAGCTTGAGTTGTTTGCAATCCATCCATATTAGGCATTCTGATATCAGTAATTAGAATATCTGGAACTACTTCTTCTATTTTTTGCAAAGCAACAGAACCATCAGAAGCTTCTGCTATTACTTTTATATTCCCATCATCTTCTAGTAGGACTTTAATTCCTTTTCTTACTATTTCGTGATCGTCTGCTAATATTGCTGTAATCATTTTTACGTAGTTTAACGGTTACTCCAAAGGTAAACTTACTAAAATTTTTGTCCCATTATTTGGCATAGTATCTATTGCTATTTCAGCATTGATAAAAGCAGCTCGTTCTTTCATGTTAAAGATACCGTGTCCAGCGCTTTTAAAATGTCCATTCTGAGATAGGTTATCTATATCGAACCCCTTTCCATTATCTTCGATCCGTATTTTTAGCAAATTTAGTGAGTGTTCAAAACTTACGTAGATTGTTTTAGCTTTAGAGTACTTTATGGAATTGTTTACTGCTTCTTGGATAATCCTATATAAATTACTTTCTACGTGCTGTTCAAGTCGATTGATAAAACTAGATTTATTTTCAAATTCTACTGTAATATTACTGAGTTTACTGACTTCCTGACAAAAACGCTTGACTGCTGGAACTATTCCAAAATCTGTAAGGTTGGTAGGGATTAGGTTAAATGATATTCTTCTAATTTCACCAATTACCATTTTCAATAATTGTTTGGTATCATCAAACCTTTTTTTATTATGAGCAGGATCTTTTGGGATATTGATGGATTCAATACTCATTTTAAGGGCAGTTAACATTTGCCCAACCCCATCATGCAATTCGCGGGCTAATCTTTTTCTTTCTTCTTCTTGCCCTTCTAAAATTAAGACAGAACGGTATTGTTGTTCTTTTACCTTTCTGGCGATCTTCTCACTGTTGATTTCTCTTGAAATCATTTTGGCTTCTTTTACATCGGTAATGTCTCGGCCAATGATTTTTACTTCATCCGTATCGATTAAAGGAACAATGAAAACTTCTAGCCATATGAAGTCACCTTCTGAATTCACTAGTTTTAATTCCCCATTCCAATTTTGTCCATTTCTTATTTTACTCAATAAGCCATCCACAAAATCGCTAGAATATTCATTTTCCTTTAGCAGTTGTTCAAAGGAAATCGATTGGCCAATATCAAGAATTTTGACTAATTCATTTTTATCGGAAACAAAAGTGCCGTTTAAATGGATGTTGGCCAGTACTTTGGTAGATTCTGGTTTAATATCTACTGATTCTAAGTCTTGATAAGATTTTACCAACTCATCATATAGCTTACTCATTTCTTTTGCCATCTGGTGAGAAGATTTCTTGGATTTTGTTAATTCTTCAATAGTAGTGGCAACACTTTTAGCAGTTGGCCTGAAAATGAAAATAACTTCCAACAGAATAATGGCCATAGATACGATAAATAGGATAAATTCTATTTGCTTCAGTAAGGAAACTTTTTGTTTTGCTTCATCATCATATTGAAACACTATTTTGTCCATAATTACCAAAAAGGAATTTTCATGTGAAAGGATCTCTTTGCTGAACTGGTTTATTTTTTCTATAGCAGAAGTATTTTTTGAAAAAGTAGCAGTTATTTGATTTGAATTGTGGACAATTTGATCATAGTGATAATTGATTTCAGAAAACATCTCTTTGATTACTTCAGAGTTACCTCCTTTTAGGCCCAATTTTTTACTGCCATTCAAAAGACCTTCGTGTGATTCCACTAATACGGATACCGTATTTTCTAGCTCATGAATGAGATTTTTTGAAGGATCTTTTTGAATTTTCAGTACTATTTTGCTGATTTTTTGACTGAGCATTCTCTGCCTTCCTGCTACATTGATTAACCTCGAATCGTCTTCTTGACTTCCGATGTAGCGTTGAACCAATGATTGACTAGTGATGATGCTCAATGCGATTCCTAACAATGCCAATAGGTACAGTAATCCTAATCTTTTAAATTGAGTATTTCGCATGCATTAAATATCATTGAATTAACGTTAAAATCCAGTGCTTTAAATGGATTTTGATTCAATATTAAATGAAACCCACAAGGTAATGATACATATATATAGCTCAACTTGTTGATTATTAGTATAAAAACTTATGAATTTTGTGTGATAATGAACCAACCCCGACCCAAGGGTACGGGGTATCTATGGGCAATAATTTAATGATCGACTCAAGAGTCGGGGGAATTAATATCCCTTAGGGATTAAAATGGACTCTATATAAAATGTGGTTATTCATTGAAACCAATAAATACTTCATTTGCTTCTATTTTGACAGGATAAGTGGCCAAATCACATACGCCATCATTGAGACTTTTACCGTTTTTAAGGGAGAAAGTTTTTTTATGAAAAGGACAAGCCACTTTTGGTTCTTCACCATTAGAACCAATCATTCCTCTAGATAAAATCATTTGTTTTTTGTGAGGACATAAATTCTGAGTGGCATACCATTCATTTCTTCTGGTAAAGTTGAAAACAGCTACCTGAAGTCCTTTGTAGTAAAAGGCTAGCCCTCCATTGAGGGGAAAATCGTTCACATGGGCAACTTTCTCCCAGACTTTGACTTGTTCGGGAATTACCGTTTCATATTTAGTTATTATTTCTTTGATCATTGTATCAGTTTATTTTAACCCCAGTTAGCTGGAACTTTCTGTCCCCTCATTTCATTGAATTTCAAAGCAGGATCTCCAACTAATCTATTTGAAAAATGAGTGAATTTCTTTCTTAATTCAGGGTCATTGACAACCGCTTTCCACTCACATTGATATACTTCTAAGAGTTGTTGCATTTCTTGTTCCAATTGTTCACCAATTTTGAGGGAATCTTCTACGATCACTGATTTTAGGTATTCAATACCACCCTCCATTTTACTTAACCAAACAGAAGTTCTATTGAGGGGTTCTGCTGTTTTGATATAAAACATTAGGAATCTATCAAGGTACTTGATGAGTGTTTCCGAATCTATGTCACCAGCTAATAGTTGGGCATGTACTGGATTAGCACCTCCATTGCCCCCAACGTATAAATTCCATCCTATTTCTGTGGCTATGATACCAAAATCCTTACTTTGTGCTTCGGCACACTCTCTTCTACAGCCTGAGACTCCTCCTTTTAACTTATGAGGGGAACGCAGTCCTTTATATCTATCCTCAACCTCTATAGCAAAGGAAACGGAATCGTGGAGCCCATAGCGACACCAAGTAGAGCCGACACAGCTTTTAACTGTACGTAACGACTTTCCATAAGCATGGCCACTTTCAAAACCGGCATTGATTAACCGTTCCCAAATGTCTGGTAAATCTTCAATTCTGGCTCCAAAAAGATCAATTCTTTGGCCTCCAGTGATTTTGGTATATAAATGATAGTCTTTCGCTACTTCTCCAATGACAATCAATTTTTCGGGAGTTATTTCTCCTCCAGGAATTCTTGGAACTACTGAGTAGGACCCTCCTTTTTGAATGTTCGCTAAAAATCGATCATTTGTATCTTGGATGGTATCTTGTTTAATAATTAAATCGTTATAAACACTTGACAAGATAGAAGCAACTGCAGGTTTACAAATTTCACAGCCGTCGCCTTTACCATACTCTGATAAAAATTCATCATATGAAGTAATCCCTGAAACTTTCACTAAATCGAATAATTCTTGGCGTGTGTAATCAAAATGTTCACATAATATTTTACGAACGACCTTTCCCATCGATTGAAGGGTTTCAGACAGAATATCACCAACCATTGGTGTACATGCCCCACAACCTGTTCCAGCTTTGGTACAAGATTTAACTTGTGCAAGATTTTCAAGATTATTGGATTTTATAGCTTCCTCTATTGCTCCCTTACTGATGTTCTCGCAAGAGCATATTTGACTGCTCGATGGAAGTGCAGCTACCCCATTTAACGTAGATTTTTCCTCCTTTGAACTAAGGATTAAATCTTCAGGGTTTGGTGGAAGGGTAATCCCATTTAAAGCAAATTGGTGAAGGATGTTATAATCTCCTGTATCACCTACTAAAATTCCTCCGAGTAGTTTTTTTCCATCTGCACTTAAATTAATTTTTTTGTAAATGCCTAAATTTTGATCAATGATGCTGATAGGTAGACAATTTTCCGTGCTGCCTAATGCATCACCGAAACTCCCTACTTCTACACCAATTAACTTCAATTTAGTAGACATATCTGCTCCTTTAAAAAGGAGTTCTTTTCTTCCGATGATCTGATCTATTGCTACTTCAGCCATTTCATAACCAGGTGCAACTAAACCGTAAGTCATTTGGTTGTAAGAAGCGGCTTCCCCTATGGCATAGATCCCTTCAATGTTTGTTTCCATCTTTTCATTGACTTGATATCCGCCTCTGGGTCCTTTGGTGATCCCTGCATTTTCTGCTAGTTCATCTCTTGGTATAATTCCACAAGAAATTACAAGCATTTCGGTTTCTAGTTCTGTACCATCTGAGAATTCCAATTTAGAAAGTTTCCCGTTGCCTTGAATGGTTTGCGTGTTTTTACCTAGCAATACCTCTATTTTGAGCGATTCAATTTTATGCTTTAACAAATCAGAACCTATTTGATCAAGCTGTCTGGGCATTAATTTATCTGCAAATTCAATAACTTGAGTTTCTAAGTTCATATCCATTAGTGCTTTGGCAGCTTCAAGCCCTAAAAGCCCTCCCCCTAAGACAGCAGCTCTTTTAATGCCTTTGCCAAACTGAATGATCTGGTCTAGGTCTTCTATCTTCCGATAGACAAAAACACCTTTTTTTTCAACTCCTTTTATTTTAGGAACTAGTGCTGCAGAACCAGTGGCTAAGACTAAAGCATCATAAGATTCTACATTCCCTTTATGTGTTTTTATGCTCTTTTCCTCCGTATTTATACTGGTTACTAACTCGCCTGTTTTTAAAGTTATATCTTGAGTTTGATACCATTCTTTGGTGGCCATTAATAAGCCATCAACTTTCTGGTTTTCGAAATACTCACTTAGGTGAACGCGATCATAGGCGGGTATAATTTCATCTCCATAAACGATAACTTCCACTTTTTCGGCAGAAGCTTTCTGTCTGATTTTTTCACAGAACTTGTAACCAACCATTCCATTTCCAACAACAACTATTTTCATAATCATTCAAATTAATTACGTAATATTACGTAATAATACTTAGAAAAATAAAATAACTACGTATTAAATTAAGTATAATTGCTTTGTCGTATAGAAAATAATAAAAATGGGAAAGTTGATATTAGTTGGTGCTGGTCCAGGAGATGAAGAGTTGATTACTGTTAAAGGAATGAAAGCACTGCAAATTGCTGATGTAGTGTTATATGATGCTTTGGCAAACCCATCCTTATTAAATTATTGTAAGAGTAGTTGTGATAAGATATTTGTGGGTAAGAGGGCCGGTTTACATTTTATGAAGCAACATGAAATAAATGCACTAATTCTTTCACTTATTAGCCAAGATAAAATGGTCGTCCGGTTAAAAGGGGGAGATCCTTTTGTTTTTGGTAGAGGACACGAAGAGATGGAGTATGTTACTGATCATGGCATTGAAACAGAGATAATCCCTGGGATAAGTAGTTGTTTAGCTGTGCCCAGTACTCAACATATCCCTGTTACTAAAAGAGGTATTAATGAAAGTTTCTGGGTGGTTACTGGAACTACTCAGTCTGAAAAGGCTTCTGTAGACTTAGTACTTGCGGCTAAATCAAGCGCAACTGTTGTGATTCTTATGGGGATGAGGAACCTCTCTGAAATCATTGGGATTTTTAGGAAATATAGAGGAATGAATGAAGCTATAGGGATTATTATGAATGGAACAACCCCACAAGAAAAGGCAGGTTATGGAACGCTTCAAAACATAGAAGAAATAGTCAAAAGTCAAAAATTAGGTTCCCCATCTATCATTATCATAGGAAAAGTTGTTTCTGAAAGATCAAAAGGATCAAAAGAAATTGAATTACAAGCGCGTATTTCCATGTTAATTGCTCAATGACCTAGTAGGAATTCTAATATTTGATTTAGTAGGAGGGTGCAATCACTTATTTTGGATAATTTTGTCCTACCTTGAAAGACTTATTATTAATAACTCCGCCTTTTACTCAATTAAACACTCCTTATCCAGCTACTGCTTATTTGAAGGGGTTTTTGAATACAAAAGGGATCAGTTCCTTTCAAATGGATTTAGGCATAGAAGTAATCTTGTCTATTTTCAACAAAGAAAGCCTGAACAACTTATTTGAATTGGCTTTTCAAGAAGAAGCTATCGAATCTGAAAATGCAGCACGGATTTATGCATTAAGGAATGAATACCTCAGAAATATTGATCAAGTAATTACTTTTCTACAAGGTAAGAACCAGACCTTTGCACGGCAGATATGTACTCCTAATTTTTTGCCTCAAGCTGCTAGATTTGATCAATTGGAAGATATGGAATGGGCTTTTGGCTCTATGGGAATTCAAGATAAAGCGAAGCATCTTGCAACGCTATTTTTGGAAGACCTTTCTGATTTTATTATTGAATGTGTAGATGATCACTTTGGTTTCAGTAGATATGCAGAAAGACTTGGGATGAGTGCCAATTCATTTGATGAACTATATCTTTCTTTATCTGAAGACCTTACTTATGTAGATCAATTGGCTATTACTATTTTAGCGAATAAAATAGAAACTGTTTCACCAAAGTTAGTCTGTTTTTCCGTTCCTTTTCCTGGGAATTTATACAGTGCTTTTAGATGTGCGCAATACATTCAACGGAATCATCCCGAAATAGTCGTTTCAATGGGTGGAGGGTTTCCAAATACAGAATTGCGAAGTGTATCTGATATAAGGGTATTTGACTTTTTTGATTTTATTACCTTAGATGACGGGGAGTTGCCTATAGAGTTATTGTCAAATCATGTCTTGGGTTCACAAGGAACAGATAACCATGAACCTAAAGAATTTAAAAGGACTTTTTTAAGGGAGGGAGGTGAAGTTGTTTATATAAATTCGTCTTTGAGAAGTGATTATAAACAGGCTGATGTAGGGACTCCAGATTATAGCGATTTGTTGTTAAGTGACTACATTTCTGTTATTGAAATTGCCAATCCAATGCATAGCCTTTGGAGTGATGGGCGATGGAATAAATTGACCATGGCCCATGGGTGTTATTGGGGCAAGTGTACATTTTGTGATGTCTCATTAGATTACATCAAAATATATGAACCAGTTACTGCCAAGGTTTTGGTAGACCGTATGGAGACACTTGTAAGCCAAACTGGAGAAACGGGTTTTCATTTTGTTGATGAAGCTGCCCCACCATCTTTGATGAAAGCAGTAGCTTTAGAAATATTAAGTAGGGGGTTAGTGGTTACTTGGTGGACTAATATCCGGTTTGAGAAAAATTTCACTTTGGATTTATGTCAGCTGTTAAAAGCATCAGGATGTATTGCTGTTTCAGGTGGCTTAGAAGTAGCATCAGATAGACTACTAAAACTGATCGATAAAGGGGTAACTGTAGAACAGGTAGCTAAAGTGGTTGCTAATTTTACTGATTCAGGTATACTGGTACATGCCTATTTGATGTATGGTTATCCTACACAATCTATTCAAGAAACTGTTGATAGCTTAGAAATGGTAAGACAACTCTTTGAATTGGGGATTTTGCAATCTGGTTTTTGGCATCAATTTGCGCTCACAGCACATAGCCCTGTAGGTTTAGCGCCCAGTGATTATGGAGTTCTCCCTACTCTTCAAAAGATCACTTTTGCTAATAATGATATCCAATTTCAGGATGAAACAGGAATAGATCACAGTCAGTTTAGTTTTGGACTAAAGAAATCTCTGTTTAACTATATGCATGGCATTTGTTTTGACTTACCCTTGCAGGATTGGTTTGATTTTGAAATTCCAACCACTCATATTTCCCCTGATTATATTGCAGATTGTTTAGCCAATGATCCTCTGGCATTTACGACCAAATCAAGTGCCAAGGTAGTTTGGTTAGGAGGCGAACCCCTTTTACATCGGTTTACAAAGACGAAGAAAAAAAAGCAATGGGAAATGTTAAATCTAACTTTTCATGAAAAAAGTGAGAGTTTTGATATTTCTTTAAATTTAGCGGAAGGGGAGTGGTTAGCGGAAATACTTACTCAATTAAGTGTATATCGAAATCCTTCTATGTCATATGGAACTCTTAAATCTGATTTTGAAGATCATTTTGAAGATTTTGAACCTTTCTGGTATGCTAAGCCAATTCAATTACTTAGACAAAAGGGGTTGCTAGTGCTTTAATGGGGATCAAACAATATTCTTGTAAGGAAACGTCTCTATTCTTGCTCTCAAACTCTCACTTTTTAGTTAAGATCAAATATTTGATTATTAGCCTGAGTTCTATTAATAATTTCTTCCATTTTTTAGAAGTCCCTTATAACCTGAGCTCGATTTTAAAAAGTACGCATAGAAGGTCTCCGTCTACGGCCCCGGAACAGTTTTGAAAGATTTGCTTGGTCAGCCACGCTGCCGCAGTGGATGCTGCCGCAGTGGACACTGGGGCAGCCTTTGCTGTTTTTGCCACCGCGGCGGCGGGCCGCTGCAAAAAGCGGCAGCCGTTGCTGTAGAAACCCGTCTGGCTTGAAGACGGAGTCCAAGACAAATGCTTGTAAATAAGCCAAATACGTGAGTTAAGAAATGAAAAATGGAAGAAATTATTAATCGAAGCTCAGGTTTATAGGTACTGTAAGAGAAAGATTGGGTGGGTTATTGAAAGAATTTAGGAAAAAACTAATCGTCATGGATCAGAAAATTATCCACATTAAAGAGACTGATGTTTTACAGCGGGTTACTAGTTTAGAATACTATTGACAGAATATTACTAAAGGAGAGGGGACCTTATTACAAGCAATAAGGTCCCATATTTTTTATCTATTACCCCATAATCTGAGCTGTATGATCCTTAGTTTTAACTTTTGAAATTACTTCTGAAATGACACCTTCTTCATCTATTACGAAAGTTGTTCTCAGGGTTCCCATATATTTTTTACCATACATTTGTTTTTCACCCCAAGTACCAAATAGGTTGTGAACCTCTTTTTCTGTATCAGCGATTAGATCAAATGGTAAAGATTGTTTTTCTATGAATTTTACATGAGATTTTTCACTATCCCCGCTTACACCTAATACAACAAATCCTTTAGCTTGTAGGTCTTCATAGTTATCTCTTAAGTTACAAGATTGCGCTGTACAACCGGGCGTATTATCTTTAGGATAAAAGTATAGTATTACTTTTTTACCTTTATAATCTGACAACTTGATTGTATTTCCATTTTGGATTTTCGCCTCAAATTCGGGTGCTTTATCTCCCGCTTTCAACTCCATATTTATTTAATTTTTGTTTTAAAATCAGTTTTATTACCAGTATTATCCGTTAGTTCTATTGATAACTCCCCAGAGAACGGGATGTTTGGATCATTTGCATCTGTTTCTAATCTTTTCTGCTTGTAATCATATTTTAGTAGGAGCCATTTGCCATTTAATTTTGCTTTGTACTTCCCAATTCCAGATTTAGCATCGTTAATTGACAACTTGATACTCTTTGAGTCTGCTTTAATTAATTTAATGGTAGGTGCTATTGAATCATAATCAATTGTATATTTAACTAAATCACGCGTATTGAATTCTATCTCGTCACCGCTCCAATTTCCACCTATAAAAGAGGTCTTATTTTTTCCAAATACAGAGTAGACACGAGCATATTTATGATTGTAATTAAACTTTGGTTTCAAATTAATTTTTGCATTGGTTTTTAAAGGATCTTCAGCATTGTTAAAATGAAACAATTCTGATTGTTTCAATGTATCCGCCTGATAAGAATAATTTAAATAAAGGGTATCAAACAAGGTGCTTTTCTTAAAAGAGATATCAACTGAGGGATGATAAAAGCTACCGCTTTGTCCTGGAAAAAAACTCTGCACGTAACCTGTTTCTTTTACTTCGTTGCAAAAATCAATAGAATCTGGTAACCCATAGCATAAGTCCCACATATAGACTGATCCCTTTGTAGTGGTATATTCAGGTGGGAGTTGATAGGTTACATTGTTGGCAAAGATTTCCAGCAAATGAGAGTTCCCCTGATCACTAACCAGTACTTTTAGTGTATTGTCCAATACATCTAATTTTCTTGTGCTTTTCGAAGGGATAAGTGTAGCATTGTTGAAATTTTGATGGCCAATTGGGTTAATAGTAGTTTCGAAAAAAGACTCGTTGCCTTTAGGATCCGAGAGAGTAATTTTCAAGATAGATTCTTCATTATCATCAAAATGGATGATTCCTTTCTTTACCACTTGCCCATAAATTCCTAAAGTATTCCCATCGTCTATAAAAAGTTTATTGAAACGTCTACCACCTCTTACTGAGTTTTGATAATTTGTATGTACAAGGATATTTCTCATTTTTCCATATGGAATGTTCCTTATATGCTGGGTAAAAAAAACTTCATTATCAAGAGATGCTTTTAAGTCTGGAACACCATATTTGTTTCTTGTCCCTTCCGCTACATCATAAGCATATATTTCTATTCCTATAGGGCCTTTGAGTGTAATAGGTTGTTTAAGCGTAAATCCGTTTCTAGAAGGTATGACGTCAATTTCCATTCTTCCAAACTTACCATTGATCCTGGCAGTTGGGCTTTTGGTAACAAAAGCAATTTTTTTCAATAACGGTGCTTTTTGATCCTTAATTTCCTTAAAACCCATTCTTAATGGATCAAGTACATATTGATTTTTATCCCGTACTTCAAAGTGTAAGTGAGGACCACTGGAGGAGCCTGAATTTCCTGAACTGGCAATGATATCTCCTTTTTTTATTGGAAAGTCCTCTCTTTGAGGAAACAAATCTACTGTCCAAGACTTGTTTTCGTACTGTTTTTTAATCAGGTATTGTTGAATTTCTTTTTTGAAGCTTTTAAGATGCGCATATACGGTGGTTGTTCCATTAGGATGCTTGATGTAAAGAGCATTTCCATAACCACCTCTCGTAATCTTAATACGGCTAATGAAGCCATCAGCAGCAGCATAGACAGGTAAACCTGTGACCCCACTGGTTTTGATATCTATACCACCATGAAAATGCGTTCGCCTCAATTCACCCATCGTTCCTGAAAGGAAGTTCTGTTCCCCAGGTCTAATTGGAAACTTATAATACCCTTGGTATTGGTCGTATTGAGCTATTGCAGATGTGTAAATACAATGCAGCGATACGATTAAAAGCAATTTATTTAATCTCAAAATCTAATAGTTTTTCTTCTCCTAAATATCCATTTAATTGGTCGCCTATTTTTACAGGACCTACACCTGCAGGTGTTCCAGTAAAAATCAGATCTCCTTTTTTTAATAAATAGAATTTAGAGATATAAGTAATTATATCAGCAAAATTGAATAGCATCAGCGAGGTATTTCCATTTTGTACAGTATTGCCATTGATGTCTAAACGGAAAGAAAGGTTACTGATTTCTTGAAAAGAATGAATAGGAATAAACCTAGATATGGGTGCTGAATGGTTAAAACCTTTTGCAATATCCCATGGCAATCCTTTTGATTTGGCTTTAGACTGTAAATCTCTAGCAGTAAAATCTATTCCTAAACCTATTTCGTCTACATATTTATGTGCAAACTTACTTTCAATGTTTTTTCCCTCCTTGTTAACCTTAAGTACAACCTCAACCTCATGTTGAATATCTTTTGAAAAATCAGGATAATAAAAAGGGTTATTTTCCCTTAAAATTGCCGTATCAGGCTTTAAAAATATAACGGGCTCTTCAGGAACTTCATTGCCAAGTTCGGCAGCATGTGCTACATAATTTCTCCCAACGCAGATTATTTTCATTGATTCTTTAACTTCTTTTGTAAGTGAAACACCTTATTTAGCAATAAAGTTGAATAAAAAAATAAGTCTTATCGTTAAAATCACAACAATTATTTTAATTTGAAGTATCAAACACAATTCTTATGAAAAAAATATATGTCTTATTGATATTATCTTTCGGCTTGATAGGATATCAATGCTCTACGGTAGCCGTTACCGGTAGAAAACAATTTAGTCTAGTCCCAAATTCTGAAATTTTACCTTTGAGTGCTAGTCAATATGGGGAAGTATTAACCAGTGCTAAGTTATCAAAAAACCAACAGCAGGTTGATATGGTCAAACGAGTAGGGAGACGGATTCAGAAAGCAGTTGAGACTTATTTCAGAAATGAAGGACTAAGTAGCCAGTTAGACGGATATAACTGGGAGTATAACCTAATTGACGACCCACAAGTAAATGCATGGGCTATGCCTGGTGGTAAAGTGGCTTTTTATACCGGGATTTTACCTATTGCTCAAGATGACAAAGGAATAGCAGTGATCATGGGACATGAAATTGCACATGCTATTGCTAATCATGGAAGAGAAAGAATGAGCCAGGGAATGGTTGCGCAACTGGGTCTTTCTTCAGTAGGTGCAGCTATGGGCGAAAACCCTACCTTGACGAAAAACCTATTTATGCAAGCAGTGGGCGCAGGAACACAATTAGGAGTATTGAAATTTTCAAGGGTACAAGAATCAGAAGCTGATAGATTAGGATTAATATTTATGTCCATGGCTGGTTATGATGTAAAAGAAGCTCCTGAATTTTGGGGTAGAATGGCTGCAAATAGCGGTGGTGGAGCTCCTCCTGAGTTTTTATCAACACACCCTTCTCATTCTACAAGGATAAAAGATTTAAATGCACTAATACCTGAAGCACTGACCTATTTTAATAAAGGACGTTAAAGTGAACTTCAATGGTTTAATTACAATTTATGTTTATAGTGTCAAATAAGATATTTAAGTTAATTTGATTTTGACAAAGCGGTTTACCGCTGGGACAAAAAACGATAGCATAGCATCGCTATGGTGAGTGTTTTCAACGCATGGCAAATATTAAATCTGCTACGAGATATGCGCCCTTATAAATTTAAATTGATATTAAAGTTATGTAAGAAGACATAACAATGATGAAATAGGTGGAATATTCCACCTATTTTAATTTAATAAAGATATTTTTGTGGACTTATGGGTACGAGTGCCATTATTACGTTACTAATCATTGGGGTAGCGGTTATACTTTTTGCAACTGAATTACTTACTGTAGACCTTGTAGCGATACTAATAATGGTTTCGCTTATTTTAACAGGTGTTATTAGCCCGGAGGAGGGGGTAAGTGGTTTTAGCAATACAGCTACTATTACCGTAGCTTTTATGTTTGTGATCAGTGCTGCACTTTTAAAGACTGGAGCTCTACAATACCTCACTTACAGCTTATCAAAAATTTTTCAGAAAAACTTTGTAATGGGTATGGCCATGATGATAGGCCTAATCGCCGTGATTTCAGCTTTTGTTAACAATACGCCTGTTGTAGCGGTTTTTATACCAGTGATCATTCAAATTGGAGGCATGACAAACATAAGTCCTTCTAAGATGCTAATCCCTTTATCATTTGCATCCATCATAGGAGGTTCATGCACATTGATAGGTAGTTCTACCAATATTTTAGTAAATGGCATTATAGAAGCTGAAGGGTTTCCCTCTATTAGCATGTTCCAAATGGCACCATTAGGTATCGTTTTAGTAGTAATTGGAGTAATTTATATAGTGTTTTTTGGCTTGAAACTATTGCCAGATAGGGGAAAAAAGAATCTAAGGGATAAATTCGGAATGGGAGATTATATAGCTGAAATAGAATTGACCAACAAGGATGACTCAGCAGGCCAAATGATTATGAATGCTTCTCTAGTCCGTGATTTAAGCATGGATGTCATGGAAATCCGACGTGATAAGAGTATTTTCAATTTACCACAAGGTGATTTTGTTTTATTGGCTGGAGATGTTTTGAAAGTGCGTTGTGATAGAGATAATATAAGACAGTTAAAAGACCGCGTTAAATTATTCACTGAATCACCAGTTAAAATTGATGGTGATAATTTAAAAGGGAAGAACTCATCTTTAGTGGAATTGGCTATTACTGCAGCCTCTACTTTTGAAGGAAAAACATTGAAAGAAGTAGATTTTAGAAGGCGTTATCGTTCTGTTCCGCTAGCCATTAGACACAGGGAAGAAGTAGTACATAATAACCTTTATGAAGTTAAACTAAAGGCGGGTGATGTGCTGTTGGCTGAAACCAAAATTCATTATTTGGAAGAAATGCGAAAGAAGGAAGGTCAAAAAGAAAGCCCTTTCATCGTATTGTCTGAAGACGTTATTCTTGATTTTGATAAGCGTAAATTTTTTATTACTGTGGGCCTTATTGCTGCCATGGTTATTTTAGCCACATTTAACTTGGTGCCGATCATGGTTGGTGTCCTTTCAGCTGTTGCCTTATTGGTTTTGACTAAGACGATAGACATGAAAGAGGTATATTCTGCGATTAACTGGCGGGTGATCTTTTTGTTAGCAGGCGCATTGAGCATGGGGGTAGCCCTGAAAAAAACTGGATTAGACCTCATGATTGCTAATTTTTTAGTGGATTACCTCGGAGTTTATGGGCCATTGGTAGTTTTATCTGGTATTTATTTGACTACCAGTCTTTTAACAGAGTTAATGTCTAATAATGCGACAGCAGCTATTTTAGCACCTATCGCTATTCAAACAGCCGATGTAATGGACGTAAGTCCAGTTCCATTTATTATGGCAGTTACTTTTGCTGCTTCTGCAAGCTTTATGACTCCAGTAGGTTATCAAACCAATACGATGGTATATGGTGCAGGAAACTACCGGTTTTTAGATTTCATGAGAGTGGGAGCTCCTTTGAGTTTTATCTTTTGGGTAATAGCTACCTTTTTGATCCCTTTGATTTATCCTTTTTAAAAATGGAATGAATAATTCGGGGTTGATTTTCAAAAAGTTTTGATTTCTCAATATTTCAAATAGAGTTTTGGAAGTCCGCGTGAGGCAACTAGCCCCTGGTTTTTGAGGAATTATAGGATGACCTTTTCATATTTTGGAACAATATCTTTGTTAGAATTCTAATGATTATAGTAAATTGAGAATTAAACTAACAATGCAGTGTGTAGGATGAAAAGAGTTCTTTTAATTCTTTTATTTTTTGGGATTAATAACTTAACTAAAGGTAAATCTGAGGTTAGTTTTTTGAAAGATCAAGATGAACTGTTTAGTATTGAAGATATACAGCTCAAGACTTTTCTAACTTATCAAGAAGAGATAAACAATGGTTTT
>CALGOB010000173.1 GCA_937958005.1 uncultured Cyclobacteriaceae bacterium | reverse complement strand
ATCAACGTTGTGCTTCATTAATCGAGCGCAATCAAAATGGAAATAATATAAAAAAATGGAATTTGAATTAATAGTTAGAAAAGGAGTTCAATTGAATGTTAATAAATTTCCTTTATTCTGTCCTTCTTGTAGAAATTATCTGAATGAAATATACCAACATAATGGTTCTCGATATGGACAAGTTGGAACTATTAAATGTGATTGCGGAGAAACTTTAAGTTTAACTGATAGTGATAATATCATAGAATATATAAATATTCACGTCAGAAAACTAAAAGAGGTTCTGGATTTTAAAAAACTATTTCAAATGGAAGAAAAACATTTTGAAAAATTAAAAACAGACTTTGGGTATAATATTTATGAAAAGCATTTGAATGAAAAAATTGAATTAAAAAGTTTGATTTTAAATATTGAGAAACATATTGGAGAAAAAATATTACCAATGGAAACTGAATTTCCAGCAACAATCGGAATTAAAAAATGGATTGGATTAATGAAAAAATAACGAAAGCACAACACCGTGTATAATTAATTGCTTGGTTTTTGCCAATTTACGAAAGTCCTCGCGGACTTTCTATCTGTGTTTTATTTACTAACTTTAGTGCTTAAAACACGCAACTAATCATACACAACAACGTTAGCAGCAATTTGACGAAAAATTTGAGTTCAAGAAACGAAATAGAGAGAATAGTATTTTATTCAAAAGAAGATATGGCTTCAAGTCATAACCTTATCAAGGCTGAAAAATTATTGAACAATTTCAATTCTGAACAAAATTTGACGTTGAATGACTTACTTGAATTCTACAATATTAAGTTACATTTTGATAACCAACTATTTTTAACTAAATGGAGTAAATCTGACCAAGAAAAGTACAATCAAATTATAGAGGAAAATTGGTCATCGTTGAAAAAAAGGTTTTTAAAAATCAATGACCAAAATATTGAGGATATTATAAAAGATTTAGAATATCGATATAAAAATAATTTTTGGGATTTAATCAATAAATTAAGTATTTACAAAAACATATCTCATTCAACATTAAGTGATATTCTTGAAAATTTTTCATCTCAAATAAATTACATTCTACCACAAAAGAATATAGTTCAGAAATTCAACAAAGTAATAAGAGATTTTTTGATGAGTTATAAAAATTCAGCTGAAATCCTGCTTTCACAATTTGAAGAAAAAAAAAGTGATAAAAAATCAACTAAATTCTATTTTCCAAAAAGTCTCAGTTTGTCGGATAAAGAAAATATCATAAGTGCTTACTTAGACCTTGAAGATTCCAACTTAAATTACGTAAGGTTAGCCCAAAAATCAAAAGATTCAAATGAATTAAAGCTTTCAGATAAAACCAAATACAAAGCAAAAAAAAAGGCTGAAGAACAAAACAATGAAATAATAGATAAAGGACATATTTGGAATATAAGAGTACAAGGTGGACTTAGTAAAGACCAAGATGAACCTGTAATATTCAAAAATGAAAATGGATTAATAGAAGCCACTTACGGCGAAAAATATTTGGATGGAATTGAAAACCAAGTAGATTTATTTAAAGCGTTTAGTTATCTATTTAATTACACAGATGAAACCTCATTAATCTATTTAGTCAGTAAGGCAAGTGAATTAGATGTTATGGAGCGTTTAATGGGTTTAAAATCCAAAAACGAGTATGAAATCGGAGAAGTTTTTACGAGAAAAGAAATGCTCTCTATTTTACAATTACATCTAATTGAAAATTATCTAAAAAGAAAAGATAGCGGAATTGAGCAATTAATTAATTCATTTATCACGCACATAAACGAACTACTTGAGCCCAATAATTTAATGTTTCAAATTAGAGTTTCAGACTCACCTGAATTAGACAAAATTCGCACCCTTCTACCTGACTTTGACTTTTTACTAAAACAGTATAAAAATTTAGCTGATGATGGCACTATTGACATTGAACTTCTTCAAGTAAGTTCCAAACCAATTGGATTTAGTCAAATTACCAGTCAAAATACAATAAAGTATCTTTATTCTAATGACAAATTAATTTTAAAACTCAAACACATATTTTTTTCAGACCAAAGTCATATGTTCTACACAGAAACTTTTGGAACAAAACATACTAATTTGTTTGATTTACTAACACAGGAAACAGTAAACATTGAAGATTTTGCAAACTACCAAAAAGACACAATTCAAACTTTAGTTGAAGATGGTTATCTTAAAATCAATAATGAAAAAAATGTAGAAATAGATAAAATCACTTTTATATATATCATTAGAGAAATTCATAGAAACGAATTACTGAGTTATTGGCATTATCCAAAATTCGTAAGAGACGAAATTGACTTGTTAATTGAGAAAAAAATAATGTTTAACGAAACCACTTTATTTTCTAAGGAAGAAGTAAAATATCTTAATTTCTATCTAAACCAAAAGATATATACAAATGGTTATGATTTGAGAAATAAGTATTCGCACGGAACAAACACTCAATCTGAGGATAAACATAAAACTGACTATTATTTAATACTCAAAATAATTATTCTTATATTGTTAAAGATTGAGGATGATATAATCATAAACAAAAAAACTGCTGCTAACAATGGCTATAAGTAATTGCTTGTTCTCTCCTACTTCTGAAAATCCTAGCAGATTTTCAGCTTGGTGCTTACTTCCAAAGTTGAGTGCTAACCCACGCAACTACTCATAGCCGAGACCGTTAGCTTTCATTGTCGCCAATCTTTGTGGGGAACCAAAATTGCGGGACTCAAACTTGTTGGAATTCATAAATCTGTGATTTTTTTTCCTAAAACTTAAAAACTGAAAAAACATGAATGATTGAATTGCTGAACAGGCTCTCGTGA
>CALGOB010000172.1 GCA_937958005.1 uncultured Cyclobacteriaceae bacterium | reverse complement strand
AACTTTTCGAAAGCAAAATGGATAAAAAGTTATCAGAATTGGGGAGTGATTTTCATAAAACTGTTAAAAATCAGATGGATTACTGGTGAAACCACCTTTTTTATCTGTTATTTATGTCTAAAATTAGATGATCATTTTTTTAAAAGCGGAATCCAAATAATTATGAATTCATAATTATTTGGACAGGCTCAGAAAAGTAGAATTCAGAAGGAATTTGATCTAAGCAAAACCAAACTTGATAATATATAAAAGTTATGAGTAACTAATAAGAATGAAAAAAGGCTATATATATACAGCATTTGGTGAAAAATACTTAAAAGAATCGGTAGATTCCGCTTTATCGCTAAAAAAATGTAATCCAAGCTACCCTATTGCTTTGATAACTAATGACCCAAATTTCAATCATTCAGTTTTTGATGAAATAATAGTTGAAAAATTACCCTTCGATCGAAATGCGGAAAAAATAGGTTTTCGGTCTAAAATATATTTTCTCTCGAAAAGTCCATACGATTACACACTGTTTGTAGATACTGACACATATCATTGCGACAATAGCGATGAATTATTTGAGTTATTAGATTTTTTTGATATTCTTATTTCCCATGGTTATAATGAAAGTTCATTTGCGACACTTGATAACTATAAACTCAGTGGTTATAGGACATATAATACAGGAGTAATTGGATTTAGAAATAATCCAGCAGTAAAAACATTTCTGAAAAAATGGTTGTCTTGCTTTACAATAAAAATAAAAGAATATTGGAGTGATCAACCAGCATTTATGGAAGCATTGCTATTATCCGATCTCAAAACTTATTCATTACAAACTATTTACAACTTCAGGTTTAGCCAATTTAAGACTATCAGTAATGGTTATGTAAAGATTATTCATGGAAGAAGTAATGATTTTCCTGCGATAGCCTCTAAATTAAACCAATCGAGTAATCACAGGTGTTGGGATCCTGTGGCTTGGAAATGTCGTTCCTGGAATGATAAAAACCTTCTTATATCCACAAAGCTAAAAACGAAAAAACTCATAACACTATGTAAAAATGCACTAAAACGCATTTTACATTAAAAGGTGTTGTCACTGCTTATTATGTAAAAAATAAGTGGCTGTTGGTGAAAACTCACAACAACAGCACCATTTTAAACTGATTACTTGAAATGAATCATTCTTGAATGGTTTTTAAAAAGTTAATTCACAGGAGATGGATTAACCTTTTTTTATGCATGAAATTGTTATATCCTTACTCCTAAATCTTAGGTTTTCAATTGAAAAGATCATTTAATGGATCTTATTTCAATTAATGAGAAGCCCTAAAACCCGTTCGGCGGTATCAGAAACCGCTCCCCATGAACTGCTATTTCTATGCTTTTTTGTCCCGTATCATTGTTACAGGTAATCAAAAAAAAACAGATATGAAAAAGCTAACAAATATTATTTTCCTCCTAATTATATTGTCTATTTCCATAGCAGGTAGAGCGGAAGGCCTCAAAGTAAATGTAGTAGGCGAAGGGCCCCCTATGATCTTCATACCAGGCCTTACCTGCGATGGGGCTGTTTGGAATGAAACAGTAGTAAAATACAAAGATCAATATCAATGTCACATCTTTACCTTACCTGGTTTTGCTGGGAACCCGAGTATTGATTTCAAAGATGAATACTTAGCTACTATGCAAAATTTAATACTAACCTATCTTAAAGAGCAACAAATTAAAAAGCCAGTTGCTGTAGGTCACAGTATAGGTGGTTTCCTAGTCCTGGCTATGGCCAAGGATGATCCTGATCTATTTAGTAAATTGATCATTGTAGATAGCCTTCCATTTTTAATAGAAGCCCAGGTACCTGGATCTACCCCAGAAAGTGCTAAAATTTTTGCCGCTAACATGAAAAAAATGATGCTCAACCAACCAGCTGAATCAGTAGGAGCCACTCAAAAAGCCATGTTACAAAGTATGATCAATGACCCTAAGGATATAGCAGTTGCGGCAAAATGGGGAGCTGATAGCGATATTGAAACAGTAGCGCAGGCCATGTATGAACTCTATATAACCGATCTAAGAGATGAAATCCAAAAAATAGAATCGCCTGTATTGGTAATGGGTGCTTGGGTAGCTTACAAAAACTATGGAGCAACTAGAGAAAATACAATGGCAAAATTTAAAAATCAGTATGCTAAAATTAAAGACCTAAGGGTAAACTTAACAGACAAAGGGAAGCATTTTATTATGTGGGATGATCCGGAATTCCTTTTTAATGAAATAGATAGTTTTTTAAACTAGTCGTAAGCAGGTCAAAATACTCAATTTGGCTCAAGGTATTTTCCTTGAGCTATTTTACTTTACACATAAGTATGGAAAACAGGAAAAAGAATATACTTTACTGGTCTTGTCAAATCATAGGGTGGGGACTCTACTTCACATTTTTTACATTATCCATATTCTATATGTCAGATGGCAAAATGGGTGAGGGAAGCTCTTATATCTATAAACTTCAAGTGGTCATCTCCCTTTCTTTATTTTTTGTATCCCATGGCTTAAGAACTTTTTTTAAAAAGATGCAATGGACGAAAAAACCTGTCAAATGGGTTTTTTTTAGGGTAATAATGGTTTTAATACTTGCTGCCAT
Source organism: uncultured Cyclobacteriaceae bacterium (assembly GCA_937958005.1). Taxonomy (GTDB): domain Bacteria; phylum Bacteroidota; class Bacteroidia; order Cytophagales; family Cyclobacteriaceae; genus JANSWY01. The sequence continues at coordinate 5,993 of CALGOB010000172.1, read as the reverse complement.
ACTATCCCAAGTCATTATTCACTTGGCCATGTATTTTATTCTTGACTGGCAAAACTATAGACCTATTGTAATCAAAGAAGCTTTCTTCTATGCTGGTCAAGTTTTTATCATGTTTATTATCTGGTCTTCTTTATACTTTAGCTACCATTATTGGCAAAACAAAAGCAAAAAAGAAAGTGAAAATTGGCAACTTAAGGCACAACTTAAGGAAGCCGAACTGACCATACTAAAAAGTCAGATTAATCCTCATTTTTTGTTTAATGCGCTTAACAATATTCGATCTTTAGTTTTGTTAGAACCTGAAAAAGCAAGAGATATGATTACTAATATTTCTGAACTTATGCGTTATTTTATTCAATTTAACGCCAAAGAAAAGGTAACTGTAGCTCAAGAGATTAGGGTTGTAAAAGATTATTTAGCCTTGGAGAAAATACAGTTTGATGAACGGCTGACTTATCAGTTTGAGATTGAAGAGAAGGTTTTAATGACTAAAATCCCTCCAATGGCTATTCAACTATTGGTAGAGAATGCGGTAAAGCATGGAATTTCCCTACTTTCAACAGGCGGGCATATCCAAGTAAATGTTACAGACAGTCAAGAGCAGACACTGATCGAAGTGTTTAATTCCGGTCAAATTAAGGAAAAACCTTCTCAAAGTGGTATTGGATTAAAAAACTTAAGAGACCGAGTAGAGATACTTTTTGGTACATTTGGTGAAATTTCCTTGACAAACCATACCTCAGATACAGTAAAAGCATCTATTAAAATTCCTTTATCCTTATGAAAGCATTGATCATAGACGATTCAAAACTGGCAAGACAGGAACTCAACCACCTTTTGAAATCATTAGATGATGTCACGGTCATAGGAGAAGCTGAAAATGCTGAAGTTGCTTTAGAGAAAATAGAGAAGTTAAGTCCTGACTTGTTATTCTTGGATATTCAAATGCCTGAAAAAAATGGTTTTGAATTACTCCAATCCCTAGAATCATCCCCTGAAGTGATTTTTGTAACTGCATATGATGAATATGCACTTAAAGCCTTTGAGCATAATGCGCTTGATTACTTGCAAAAACCCATTAAAATTGAAAGGCTAGTTTTGGCTGTAGAAAAGGCTTCCGAAAAACTTAGAGAAAAAAAGAAACTCGATGAAGGTGATAAGCTAGGGTTATCAGACCAAGTTTTTGTGAAAGATGGCGATAATTGTTGGTTTATTGAGCTTTCTAAAATCAGGTTATTCCAAATAGAAAGGAATTATACAAAAGTCTACTTTGAAAGTGAAAACCCCTTGATTCCAAAATCATTGAGCTACATGGAGCAACGCCTGAACAAGAAATTCTTTTTCAGGGCAAATAGACAAGAAATCATCAACCTCAAATGGGTAGACAAAATAGAACCTTGGTTTAGTGGGACCATCAAGGTCTGGTTAAAAGGTGGGGAAGAAGTAGAGGTAAGCAGGAGGCAAAGTATTAAATTTAAAGAACTGATGAGTTTTTAGTTCTTAAGTTTTTTTCTCAAGAACTTTGCCATGTGCCAATATTAGTAACCTGCGCTCGATTTTAAAAAGTACGCAAAGAAGGTTTTCGTCTACGGTCCTGGAACAGTTTTGAAAGATTTGCTTGATCAGCCATGCTGTCGCAGTGGAAATGGGACAACCCTTGCTGTTTGAGATCGCTCTCAGAGTGATTGGCGTGATCTTCGAGATAAAAGCTTGTGAATGAGCTAAGAACTAAAAAAAGGAAGAAATTATTAATTAAGCTGAGGTTAGTATGAAAGTTAATTCCGTGACACAACTTTTCGATAAGTTTCAAACGGACATACTGAATAATCAATGATTTGAGGATTTAAAGTCCTTTTTATTCTATCTCCAAGTGCACATTGCTAACCCGAATTATTAATGCTAGATCACAAAACCTACGCAAATGAACCAACCTCGGCCCAGTGCCTCTGCAAAGAAAGCTATAGCGCTTGAGGAAGAGCCTGCGATGTCCGACTAGGAAATTATACCCCTTAGGAATTAAACACGCATTATGTTTTAAGAGAAGATCATAAATAGCGGTGAAATAGTTGCTTAAATTCATATTTGCAATGCGGGCATAGTTTCCATTATGAAGAGTTGGAAGTTTGATCTAGCTATCCGAGTTAAGCACCTGTGTTTGATAATATCAAAACACAAATATAGGCTTCTCTGCAAGAAGAATAAATAGATTATTTATCTGGTATTGCTTTCCATGATTTTGCGAAAAAGTAGATTCCAACTGAGGCTGCTACATGTTTTAAAGAATGACCACTCATGAATTTAAGGTGATTTTGAATTTCAAAATCATACATTTCAAAAAGTTTTGCAACCAGATAAAAGACTAATAAAAGCCAATAACCAGTGGTTGAATTTCTTTCAGTTTTAAACAAAACTAAAATAACGGGAATGGCCAATATAGGATAAAACTGTACCAAGGCGTATATCCTTAAATCTCCAGTAAAAACCCAATATAAAATAGAAACTATCCCAAGAGCCACTAAAGGGAATAGTAGTACTTTACCTTTTTTGTCATTGATTAATTCAGAAATAACGATAGATATAAATGCAGTAAAAACGATGGTCATGGGTAATCTATCCCACACCAAGGTGTTTGTGGTAGGACTGTAGTGATAATAGGCAGAACCAATAGATACAAATGAAATGCCAATATAAAAAGCGAGGAACTGTAAGTTTACTTTATTTATTCTTCTTATTTGAAAGAGTCCATAAAGTCCAACCATCAGAAATGGAAAGTTAGAAACGACGTTCCAGAAATTGGGGATTCCTCCAATAGTTAAGGTGTCACTAAAATTATGATAAGCTTCATCTTGTGCAATGGGGGAAGATAAAGCAAAACCTAAAATGGCAATTACTCCTATTATAATTAATATGATATATCCTATTTTTTTCTTTTTCAAGCTTAAATATTTTCCTGTGGTAAACTTCAATCTTATACTACTGTCCATTTTATTCTGTAGTATGGTTCAAGTTAGTGCAATTAGCCTTTTGTAATGGTGGATTCAGAAAATTAGTGTGTTTTGGACATTATCGCGATTGATTTATTCTAATTTTACCAATAGATAACGTCAAGCCATTTTGATCTGCGTCTTCATAGATCATTTGAGCAAAGATAATAGATGAAGTTGTGCCTATGCAAAACCACTCTTGGTCAAGTCTATTATAAGAAAATAAGTTATCAAGCTTTGTTTAAAATAAATAGATGAAGCCAACTTTTCAAAATAACTGCAGCCGATCATTCAATTCTTTAATCCCTAATGGTGTAACGAGTACTGCTCTTGTGTGTGTTTTTTTTCTAACCCAATCATTTAGAATCATATACTCCAATAAGGCTTTTCCCAATGAACCAGCCAAATGATGCTTTCTTTCCGTCCAGTCAAGACACTTAGGAGCAAAAGCGCGCTTTTTTGATTTTAATCCCTAAGGGATATTAATTCCTCGACTCTTGAGTCGATCATTAAACTATTGCCCATAGATACCCCGTACCCTCGGGTCGGGGTTGGTTCATTTCATCAACACTTATACCCAAGCCGTTAAACCAATTAGTCCCAAAAGCAGTAACTAAGTATTCCTGATCTATGGGTTTTAGGATACCTTTCTTTACTAATGATTCCGTGATTTTTACCCCTAACTCTCCCGCCATATGATCATAACAAGTTCTCGCATAAGTTATGTTTTCATCCTTTGGTTTGGTATTGATAGATTTTATTTCGTCATCAGGAATTAAACTAGCCATTGATTCTATTACCTGAGCAACTTGAGCATTTGCGAAGCGATAATACCTATGTCGGCCTTGTTTCTCGACCGTTAATAGTTGTGCCTCTATTAGTTTTGTTAGATGATTGCTGGCGGACTGCCTTGAAATATTTGCAGAGGTGGATAACTCCGTGGCCGTATACGCTTTTCCATCAAGTAAGGATCATAACATAACTGCTCTGGCTTTGTCTCCCAATAGTGAGGCAATATGGCTAAACTTGTTTTCAATTTCCATTCGGCAAAGTTAGTGAAAAGGAAAGCGCATAGTTCATTCTGTAATGAACTAACCGAATTTTTGAAAATATAAGTTTGTAACCACAATCAGGAGCAAATGAAAACATTTTACTTAATTATTTTCTTGACAACAGTTGCATGCCATACGACCATGGGGCAGAACCCAGTAGAGATACCTATTGAAAGCAGGATATAAGGAAAGAGACTAAACATTTCCTACCAGAAACCTGTAGGAATTAAATTGAATGAGGCTGTTTTATTCATTCACGGCGCCTCTTTTCCTTCAGAGCTGGCTTCAGGTTTTAAGATAGGTGGTGCTTCTTGGATGGATCATTTAACAAATGCCGGTTATGATGTGTTTGCATTAGACTTTTTAGGTTATGGGAAGTCTGATAGATATGATTACATGTCTAATGAAGTTGGAAAAAATGAACAAAGGGGGTAGAGGAAAAGAAGTAGCACAGGACATAGATATTGCTGTAAATTATATTTTGAGAGAATTGAATCTTACCAAAGTCCATCTAATTGGTCACTCTTGGGGAGCAACTGTTTCTGGGTATTATGCGACTTTATTTCCAGAGAAGGTTGAAAAACTCATTCTTTTTGCACCGTTTGTTGAAAGATTAGGTACAACAAGTTGGGAAAAAACAGAAACTCTTTATCAGGATAAAACAGGCCTAGCGAGGACAGAGCAATTTTACAATCAAGTCCCAAAGGGAAAGGAAGTGGTTTTGGCTAAGGAAGTATTGGATCATTGGGGAAATGTATGGGAAAAAAGCGACCCTACTTCTAGAACAAGGAACCCTGTTTCGGTGAGGTATCCATTAGCTTGGAGGGTTGATTTATATAATTGCTGGAATGGTAACTGTTTTTTAATGCAGCGAAGATAAAAAACGCCACATTGCTAATAAGAGGCGAATGGGATACTATTTTTAGTTTTGAAGATGCAGAAAGCTTTTTTTTGCAATTAAAAAATGCTGTATCTAAGAGATATGTGGTAATTGATCAATCAACACATGTTTTACATTTAGAAAAAAATCGTTTTGCCTTGTATGATGAAGTTGAATCCCTAAGGGATATTAATTCCCCGACTCTTGAGTCGATCATTAAATTATTGCCCATAGATACCCCGTACCCTTGGGTCGGGGTTGGTTCATTTATTTTTAAGAAGGAAGTAATTACGATGACAGCAGGTTTGAGATGTGTAAGAAGGTTTTATCGTCTTTGGTTGTAGACTTCTTGTTATCAACCAAGAGCCTCAAACTAGATTGAGGTTTAGTTTAAGGCTCTTTCTTTATGTTTAATGTGGGTTAACGTATTTCACACCACCCCCTGTTACATCGGTCAGCAAAATCTTGACTGAATGCGAAACAATCACTATTATCTCTACATGGAATGTTTGATAGATATCCTCCTGTAATTAATATTTGAGCTGTTTTTGTGATTTTTTTCACGCCTGGAATTTGTTGCAATTGCTTTTTCATCATTGTGTTAGTTTAAAACATTCCCTACTCTATTGAAGGCTTTTCGGGATTTTGCCTAGTGTCAAAAGTATTTGCATAGAACCTTATTTAAAATCCCTGTATTCAGTGAAATAAAAATCTACCTGACTGTGGTGTAGCCCTGCATCTTTTGCCTTTATGGTCTTTTTTAAACTAACACCGTGCATTAGAAATTGATACAACCAATAACTAAAAACCATCTAGTCACTTAAATTCTAATTTCGGCTCTACTAGGTTTTGTATGGGTGATGAAGTTGATTACTTTATAATAGCATTTCACTTTTGCATTTTTTAATTACTAGTATCCAAGTAAACAATTTAATACGTTTTACTATCCAAAATTTCTACTTTAAGATCTTCATATAGGAGGGCTGGCCTGTCAAAAACCCCGGCAGAGGGTTGTTTTTGACTAGATTTTTTTGGTTCCGTTTTTTCATCATGGAAAAAATGAACAAAGCCCCTAAT
>CALGOB010000171.1 GCA_937958005.1 uncultured Cyclobacteriaceae bacterium | reverse complement strand
GCTTTCCAGGAGTAAATGTTATTCTCAAAGGAACCGCATTTGGCGTAATCACTGACATAGATGGAAACTTCAAAATTGAAATCCCGAAAGGTCATTCGAACCCCATATTACAGTTTTCATTCATAGGTTCAATAACTCAAGAAATCAATATTTCGAAAAATCAAATAATGCCATTAATTGTTAAACTGGCCCCTGATAATCTAAATCTTTTAGGTGAAGTCATAGTGGTAGGAGGAGTTAGAGCAAATAGCAAGTTTGGGCTAAGAAATTGGTTTGGTGCACGCCACTTATATAGAAAAGTAAAAAATATATTTTAATGAAAAACTCAATAATTAAAGTCTTTTATACGGTGTCTATCTATTTGTTTTTCATCCCACTATCTGTAAAGTCGCTGGTAAAGGATTCTGTTAAACCTATAACCAAAAAATGTTTAGTAAAAGATACAGTCACTATAAATCCAACTAATTATTACTTACACGTAATCACTGAAAACAGTAGACAGGATGATTTAAATACTCTTCATTCATGCTTTATATCTAAAAGTAAAGCAACTCCATTACCTTTTGATTTAAAAGAAGGAATAAAAGACTTGAAGATTTCTAATAGAAAGCACATAGTCTTTGGAGTTACAAATGAACCAACCCCGACCCAAGGGTACGGGGTATCTATGGGCAATAATTTAATGATCGACTCAAGAGTCGGGGAATTAATATCCCTTAGGGATTAAAAAGACTAATGAATACAGCACCCTAAACTGTATTGAAGATTTATTTAATCATTAAAAATCTATAAATCTAAAGAATTATATTGGCTCTCTCCTACTTGTCTCCCTTTTGAACATAGGTTTCAACACTTATTCTCAAACTTCGTCATTTGACAGTCTACAATCAGTAATTCAAATCAAACATAACATCTACCTTGATACACTTTCACTTTGCGAGTTCTACTTATTGGATGGTAAGCCATTGGAGAAAAAGGAGTTAACCCAAATCCTAGAAAAAGCCAACCATGGCATAAAAGCAACCAAATTGCTTGATGCTTCTTCCAGTGATTTTTTAGATAAGAATTGTGATTACTTAATATCTCTTTCTACTAGTAAAAGCCAATCTAAAAAAGAGAAAAAACAACTCTTCACAACCATAAAAGAAAACTTAGAAAACGCATTAGCTACTAAAAAACATTGGGATTACAATTGTCATATTTGTCAAGTGATGTCAATTGATGGAGTGGTAATAAAATCTCAAGAGGCTATTAAAATCATTAGGCACTTAAAATCATTAGGCACTTAAAATCAAAGGATATTGCATTTATCTCCATTTATTCCAGTCCTATGCCCGCACTCTACGGACAGCAAAGTCAAAATGGTCTAGTGGAAATATACTTAAAGAAAAGTAAATAGGTGAGTTAGTAAAAAAGGGGCTTACCAACTTGGAAGCCCCTTTTATCCGCATTATATTCAATCTTCAGCGAAAATTCGCTGAGCTTTTAATCCCTAAGGGATATCTTTTCCCGACTCTTCCGCAAGTACTGAAGCTTTTCTGCGAAGCTAATGAGCCGATCAACTGACTTTCACCTATCAACTACTCGTACCAGTAAGGTAAATTTAGTCGATTTCAATTACTCTCTAATCAGTTTTTTCATCAGGATTTCTCCTATTGTCATTAGAATTAGTATCTATCAATTTATTGTATGGATCTATCCCAACTATATCTGGTTTCTCATCCACCACAATTTTAATTTCATTATCTATGGCGTCAAAGCGATGCTTCTCAAGGTATAATGGCACTTCCTTATTCACACCATTCACTTCTTTTTTTGCAAAAACCCCAACATCTATCCAATCTGCTAAAGGAAGTGACTGCATAGGTTTTCTTTTTCCTTCTATTTTAAAGGCCAAACTATCTCCTGCTGCATTCTTATATACTTTTTTCCCTTTTTCGTCTGCTTTGTATTTAGAAGTCAATGCTGAAATAGTCACTTCGTACTTTCCATTGTCTAATTTTTTGTAGCTAGTTTCCTTCACACTGTTATCATACAACGTAATGGTTTCAAACATGTCGTTAATTAGGTATTGTAACGAATCTGGCGTAGCTTCTTTCATGTAAGACAAGAAATCTAGTGAAGTAGTATAAGGTGCTTCTTGAAAAGCATTCTTTTCCAAAAATGCCTTGATTGCATTGTTCATTTTCTTTTCTCCTATATAGTCACTTAGTGCATATAAAATAAGTGATCCCTTTCTATAATGAATATATTGCTGGTTTTCATTATAAATCAACGCTTTCTCCTTTGAACTTTCAGTAGCCCTACCCAGTAAATACTTATCTAAGGCATCTTTCAAAAATGTTCTCATTTGGCTACTGCCATACTCTTTTTCCAACACTTTCAAGCAACTGTATTCAGATAAGCTTTCAGATAATAAGGTAACACCTTGCACATTGGCTCCTATCACTTGGTGTGCCCACCACTGGTGCGCTACCTCATGGGCAGTCACCGTAAACGGATAATCTACATTGCTCTCATTACCGTCATCCACTTTAGCCAAGAAACCACCCGTTTCTGAAAAAGGAATCGTATTAGCAAATGCCTGTGCCGCAATCCTACCAGAAGCTGGAAACTCTATAATTCTCAATTGCTTATGTTGATAGGGGCTATAGTTTTCAGAATAGTAAGCAAGCGATTTCTTAACCCCTTTATTCATCCTATCAATATTAAAATCATGACCTTTATGGTAATAAAATTCTATATTGACATCATTCCACTTATCTTTAAACACTTCGTACTTGGCTGATTGAAACGCATAGAAGTTTAGCATTTTACGATCCATTTTATAATGGAAATACCTTCTGCCATTTTCCGTCCATTCCTTCTGTAAATAACCCGGCGCAATGGCTATTTGATCTTTGGATGTACTGACAATAGTCTCAAAATTCACCCAATCAGCATCTGAAGAAATATAAGTATTCTTTAAGTTAGCACTATCCAATGCCGACTTCATTCTTTCTTTTTCAGGCAGACCGTATTTTTTTCTTATCTTATTATCAGATAGCTCCCCATTACTAGAATAACCAATCCCAGGGAAAATAGATCCTCCATTTAAAAATGTACCGTTCTTTCTAACCAAGTTAGAACTTCTTAATAGGGTATTTGGATCATTCCATACTTCTACTGAAAGCGTAATAGAATCTCCTGGGTTTAAAGGTTTTGTTAAATAATAAATATCATAATTAAATTTCTTGTCTTCCAAAACTAGCTTGGCAGGTTGATCAAATGAGAATTTACTAGGTAAATTATTATGATTTAAATGAATAGAATCAATGATACTATTTGACTTGTTTTTTAAGACAAACACTCCTTTAGCTTTAAAATCCCTACTTTCAGGCACTAGATCCAAAGTAACATTTACATCAATTATCCGAGGCTGATCTATCTCATCATATTTTTTATAATGTTTTTCCCACTCAACCAAGTTTTGCTCTCTTTCCTTGGAAGAAACATATTCATTCTTAATGTTATTTGTATAATATATCCAACTACCAATGCTTAGAAAGCCACCAATAAATACCGCGAAGACCAATTTCTGAAGCAAAGAAAAACTACTCAAACCATCACGCAATCTATTTTTGAATACGGTAGGCATTCCCCTTTTCCAAAATGCTATCGATAACACAAAAAGGGCTCCCCCAAGTAATAACCAGTAAAATTTATAAAGAAAAAACCTAGATAATAACCTACCATATCCTACCATATCAGAATAAGAAGCATTAGGCCCTTCATTGTATTTAAATAGGTCTTGCTCTATGCCTATTGAATCGAGATAAGTAATCCCAATTCCTAAAGCAAGGGAAACGAAAAAACCTGCCAAGTAGTTTGGAATAATTGTCTGGATAAAAACAGCTAATAACGCCCATGCTATGAGTCCCCAAATACGGACTCCCAACAAGTCCATCATATATACATCTATCTCAAAACTGTAATAACCATTATAAGACTGGATCGCCATACCTGCTACCATAACCATTAAAAGCATAATAACCTGGATCTTTATTAGAGCAAAAAGTTTAGAAACTAAAAATACCCAGTTAGGCGTAGGTGTAATATCTACTAATTGATCAATTTTTTCAATTCTACTTCTATGCATCAATAATCCTGCATACAAAAATGTGACTGGTACTAAAGCGAGCAAGCTAAAAGTTCCTGCCCCAAAATTGAGCATTAACCAAGTTACAGGTTGTAGGCTAGTACCAAACAATTGTCCTGTAACAGATATAACAGCTATTAGAAATAGTAACCCAATAGCAATTATAATGATGAATGGCCAACCAGTAATAACATATTTAAAATCTATAAAAGAAAGTCTAAGTGCCGCTTTAAAATTGGATACAAACCCATAGTCAAAACTGATTTTTGGTAATTTGATTTTGATCATACTGCCAAAGTTTGTATTGATTATTCTTTCTCCTTTTTTCTTTTTGAAATTGAATGTAAAAGGACTATGTGTAAAGCTAAACCCTTTTAAAACACCAAAAAATATCAGCAAACCTAAACCACCCCATAATAGCCTATTAAAAATCACATAGCCCTCAAAAGGCAATAAGTTTTCGTTTTGTTCTGTGGGAGTCCAATACTGAGTATAATAAGTATTGGCCGCAGCACCAAATGGATCCAAAAATGTACCAATTTCTTTGCTGTCTATATTTCCAAGGACTGTTTGAGCAATTCCTTGTACCAAGAGTAAAACAAGCACTGCCACAAAGCCTGAAGCAATATTTCTTGAAAATGTAACCACCGCAAATACGATTCCTCCCACAAAAATAAGGTTTGGAATAACATAAAGCACAAATGGTTGTAAGTAATTAAGTAACCTAAATTCTCCAAGTAACTCAGGGTTAGTCCCTGGCAAATAACCACCTACCATAGCACCAAACATAACTGCTGAAAGGACTATGATAGTAATAACCAACCCACTTAGGTATTTGCCTAACAAATAATGTAGTTTAGTAAATGGGTAAGAATACAACATATTACTTGTATTACTACTAAAATCCTTATTGATAGTCCCTCCTATGATAGATGGAAGCAAAAAGAAACCCAACACAGTGAATTCATTGATAAAACCGATCAAAGAAACAGCAGAATTCTGATAAGCAGATGAACTTTGTGTAGCAGTTACACCATCCAGCATACCAGAGACCATTCCCATAAATAGTGTAGAAACGGCAAATAGCACACCAAAATACACATAAAATAAAGGATTATTAAACCAATATTTTATTTCAAATTTAAAAATCTTTAATAACATATTAAATGGTTTTATGATTTTGAAATAGTAGATTCTTCTAGTAAAGTATGGAAATACACATCTTCTAAGTTTGTTTCTTCCTGTGTAAAGCCAACTCCCGGGGATTCTGGTCCCTGCACCCGAATGTTCACCGTATTGTCTTGATTAAAACTTGATGAAATCACTTTATATTTTTGCTCCTCTACTTCTAGATCATCTCTTTGAATGATTTTATTCCATATTTGGCCTTTTAAATTTCTTACTGCCTCTACTGGCGTTTGATGGGTTAATATTTTACCTCCATTCAAAATAGCCATGTCAGTACATAACTCTTTTACATCATCTACAATGTGTGTAGAGAAAATTACAATGTTATCAGTACCTATTTCCCTTAAAACATTTAGAAAACGCTGTCTTTCTGTTGGATCCAGTCCAGCTGTAGGTTCATCTACAATGATTAACCTAGGATCGTTCAATAGTAACTGCGCAATCCCAAATCTTTGCTTCATCCCTCCTGAATATTTGGCAACATGTTTTTTACGAACCTTATAAAGGTTAGTTACCTCTAAAGCTTTCTTTACAATTGCATTTCTTTCAGATCTATTCGAAACGCCTTTCAAAACAGCAAAATACTGTAATAAATCCTCAGCAGACATTTTAGAATATACACCAAACTCTTGTGGTAGATAACCCAGCCTTTTTCTAAACTCCATTTTATTTTCATGAATATCATCATCATCTAAATGGATAGTTCCTTGATCTGGTGATTGTAAAGTAGCAATAGTCCTCATCAAAGATGATTTACCAGCACCATTAGGCCCTAAAAGCCCAAACATACCTGAGGAAATTTCAAGTGATACTCCTCCAATAGCTTTGACTCCATTCTTATAGGTTTTGGATAAATTAGATATCTTCAGTTTCATAAAATGTGAATAGTTTATTTATTAATTTCTATTAGCAACCCGCTAAATTGCATTTTTTATTGCTCAATCAATTAGTATCCATTCTCTCATAGATATTACAAATCGAACATTATATTTTATACACAATGTTTTAACAATTGATAATCAGATAGTTAAAATTTCATTTTTCAACTAAACTCTTCATATTTAGTTCAGCATTCTTTTTTTGGCACAGCTTTTGGTATATTTCAAGCAAATGATTACTCAAATTAAAAACACGATTATGAAAAGGTTCTTATTATATACCCTATTAGTTTTACCGTTCATTATACAAAGTTGTACCGAAACAGTGATAGGCCCACAAGGACCAGCAGGTTTAGATGGTAGAGACGGAGTAGATGGCAGAGACGGAGATGAAGCGTTCGTGTTTGAATATGAGTTTTCCTTTAATAGAAATGATTATAGAGAATTCCTTGAATTACCTGAAGACTTTACGTTATTGGAGTCAGATGTGGCATTAGTTTATTTCTTGTGGGAGGTAGACGACAATGGAAGGGAAATATGGAGATTACTCCCACAAACTGTCTTTACACCAGAAGGAACGTTGCAGTTTAATTTTGATCATACTAGAGTAGATGCATCCGTATTCTTAGAAGCTAATTTCAATTTAGACTTAGTAGGCAATAATTTACTGGATGACTGGATAGCAAGATTAGTGGTGATTCCTGGCGAATTTGAAGGTCGGATTGACTATTCTGATTATGATGCTATCAAAGAGCAATTCCAATTAGAAGATACAAAAGCAGATTTAACAGGTTTTGATAATAAGCCAGGTTTATAAAGAGTTGTTAGGTTAAAGTGAACACTAGTCCCCACCAATATTTGGTGTGGGACTTTTTACTTTTTAGATATTTGATAAATAATGAACCAACCCCGACCCAAGGGTACGGGGTATCTATGGGCAATAATTTAATGATCGACTCAAGAGTCGGGGAATTAATATCCCTTAGGGATTAAACTCGAATGATGCATTAGAAATTTGATGCAAACCATAACTAACAATCATCCAGCCACTTAAATCCTAATTTCCTACTCACCACAGTGGAGACTATGTCTGCGTTGCAAATCAGAATTTAAGCAACTATCTAACAGCTATTTATGATTTTCTCTTAAAAGTTTAATGCATCATTCGGGTTAAAAAACTCTAGACAAAAGATTTTAGACTTGAGTTGCAGTTTGTGTT
>CALGOB010000170.1 GCA_937958005.1 uncultured Cyclobacteriaceae bacterium | reverse complement strand
GATGAACCCATGAATTCCAAGCTGGTTTTTTATCAGGACAATGACAGTATAGAGGATGGTTACTTACATACCTATGAACTATTTAACATGGATCTCAAAGCTGACTTGGCCGTGTTAAGTGCCTGTGAAACAGGTTATGGTAAATTAGTAAAAGGGGAGGGGATCATGAGTTTGGCTAGGGGTTTTTCCTATGCAGGAGTACCCAGTGTGGTCATGAGTCACTGGCAAGTAGATGATCAATCTACCAGCCAACTCATGGAATATTTTTATCAATCCTTGTCTGAAGGAAAAACTAAAAGTGAATCGTTAAGGCAAGCGAAACTGAAATACCTTGCCGAAGCATCCCTTAACAAGAAACACCCCTTTTTCTGGGGTGCCTTTGTAGTAATCGGAGATGATTCGTTTATAACTAAGTCCAACAATTGGCTGCTTTACGCAGGATTGTTAATTATTTCTCTAATTGCTTTATTAGTAATTTTCAGGAAGAAAATATTTTAATCTACTATTTTACTAAACAGTACAGAAGCATTGTGCCCGCCAAAACCAAAATTATTACTTAAGGCATGATTAACTTCCATTTGAGTAGCTGAATCTGAAGCAATGTTGATTAATTGAGAAATTTCCTCATCTACATCCACTAAGTTTACCATAGGAGGTATTTGTTGATGCTGAATACTAAGCACAGCTATTATCGCCTCTATAGCACCTGCAGCACCTAATAAATGACCGGTCATTGACTTGGTAGCACCTACTACTGCACCTTTCCCAAAAAGTTGACCAATCGCTTTTGCTTCAGACATATCACCCACTTTAGTAGAGGTGGCATGCGCATTGATATATGAAACCAGATCAGGAGAGACACTTGCCTCATCCACAGCTTCTTTCATAGCTCGGTAAGCACCTTCTCCCTCTGGGTGTGTTGCGGTGAGGTGGTGTGCATCTGCAGTCATACCTGTACCGCTTAACTCAGCAATAATGTGTGCGCCTCTTTTAACAGCACTTTCATAGGACTCTAATATAAAGGCACCTGCACCTTCTCCCATTACAAAACCGCCCCTGGTTTGGTCAAATGGCCTAGAAGCTTTTTCAGGAGCATCATTATTGGTAGATAGAGCTTTTAGGGAATTGAAACCACCAATCATACTGGGTGTAATGGGAGCTTCAGAACCTCCACAAACTATCATATCTGCTTTGCCCAATTTTATATAATTAGCGGCATCTATCAAGGCCGTATTTGCACTGGCACAAGCCGAAACAGTTGTATGGCACAGACCTTTTAGTCCATGTGTAATTGAAATGATACCAGAAGGCATATTTAACAAAACCTTAGGGACAAAATAGGGACTTGGTTTGCTCTCAAAACCTGAAGAATAAAGTTTGTCCAGCTCAACATCCATGGTATCCATTCCTCCGTTACCAGTACCCCATATGACTCCACTTCTATAGGGATCTATGTTTTCTGGAGTAAGCCCTGCCTGGTCCAGCGCTTCTTTAACAGCAACTAAAGCATATTGTGTGACAGGTTCATATTGTCTGATTTCTTTCTTAGAAAGATGTTCAGTTACATCAAAACCCTTCAATTCACACGCAAAATGTGTTTTGAAAGCCGAAGCATCAAATTTAGTAATTGGTGCAGCACCAGAATTCCCTTGGACTGCATTTTTCCAAAACTCCTGAGCGGTTAACCCGATGGGTGTTAAAGCCCCTATTCCTGTTACTACTACTCTCTTTGACATAACTATTTATACTTAAATTATATTCTAATATCTAATTTCTAATAAATAATCCTCGGGACTAGCCCACAAGGTATTAATTTTCTAATTGTCCAAATACTTCAACCGAAAGATTGAGATATTAGATCATCTTTAGACTTTATCTCACTCTTCTTGTTTCCATTATTACGGTTAAGCAAATATTTAAAGCTTTTACTTGCCCCAAAGTCTAATGTCAAGAATCTAAAATCTAGCGTCTTGAATCCAATACCTAAAACCTGATAGTTCTTTGATCTTTATTCTTTTATCTAAAAATCACATTTTCTCAGGAGCATTGATTCCTAAAAGTCCCAGCGAACTTTTAATCGCCTTCGCAACTTCCTGTGACAAAGCTATTCTAAAGCTAATTTTATTTGGATCTTCATCATCAAATATCTTAACTTCTTGATAAAAACGATTGTACTCCTTCGCTAGATCAAAAGCATATTGAGCGATCACAGAAGGTGAGTAATCTTTACCTGCTAATTTAATCCGTTCAGGGAATTCGTTTAGTAAAGTAACTACAGCTTGTTCTGTGGTATGTAAAGAAATATTTGTTTTTACTGTCGCTTCATGCCCAAGCCCTTTGGCACGTCTCAGAATTGCAGAGATTCTAGCATGTGTATATTGTATAAATGGCCCAGTGTTTCCTTGGAATTCTATCGACTCCTGAGGGTTAAACAACATTCTTTTCTTTGGATCTACCTTCAGTAGAAAATACTTCAAAGCCCCTAAACCAATATTTTCATAAAGTTCTTGTGCTTCCTCATCAGAAAACCCATCTATCTTGCCAAGCTCTCTCGTATGCTCTTCGGCAGTGGTAATCATTTCACTCATGAGATCATCAGCATCTACCACTGTACCTTCTCTTGACTTCATTTTACCAGTTGGTAAATCTACCATACCATAAGACAAATGGTAAAGCCCTTCGCCATAAGGGCGGCCAAGTTTTTTCATGATCGAGAAGAGAACATTAAAATGGTAGTCTTGTTCATTCCCTACTACATAAACAGATTTAGTAAAAGGCAGGTCATTGTATTTCATGTCACAGGTTCCCATGTCCTGCGTAATATACACGGAGGTACCATTTCCACGTAAAACCAATTTGTTATCTAACTTATCTGCCGTCAGATCTGCCCAAACCGAATGATCCTCCTTTTGATAAAAAACACCTTTCTCCAGCCCTTCGTCCACTATGTCTTTACCTAGTAAGTAAGTATTGGATTCTTTGTACATTTTATCAAACGAGACACCCATTTGCTGGTATGTTTGCTCAAAACCTGCATATACCCAATTGTTCATTTTTTGCCATAATGTGACAGTCTCCTCATCACCATCTTCCCATTTCTTCAGCATTGCCTGTGCTTCCAAGATTAAACCGGCATTCTTCTTCGCATCCTCTTCAGGCTGACCGCTTTCTATCAAGGCAGCTATTTCTTTTTTATACTCCTGATCAAAAATCACATAATATTTACCTATTAAGTGATCACCTTTTAAACCAGAAGATTCAGGTGTTTCTCCGTTACCCCACTTTACATAAGCCAACATGGATTTGCAAATGTGGATTCCCCGATCGTTAACTAAATTTACCTTCATTACCTCATATCCATTGGCAGTTAGGATATTAGCAACCGAATAACCGAGAAAGTTATTCCTTAAATGACCTAAGTGAAGGGGTTTGTTTGTATTGGGTGACGAGTATTCTACCATTACATGCTCGCCATTAGGCTTAGCATATCCATAGTTATTTTCTTTAGATATGTGATCTAGTACAGAAAGCCACATACTGTCAGACAGCTCTAAATTTAAAAAACCTTTTACCACATTAAAGCTTTTTAGCCAGTCAGTATTTTCTTTAAGAAAATCCCCCAGTTCATTAGCAGTGGCTTCAGGATTCTTTTTAGAGACCCTAGCATAAGGAAAAGTCACAAAGGTATGAGAACCTTCAAATTCCTTTCTGGTGGGCTGCAAAGAAATTTCTTCCAGCTTTAATTCGTGTTGGTAAAGCGTAGAAAAAGCTTTAATTAACCCTGCTTTGATATGACCTACTATGTCCATGCTCCTTTAAAATTCAAATTGCGAATGCAAATATGAAGCATTCAATCCTGAGAGGCAAAAGAAAGGAAAAGAAATGAAAGGGATATCCGGTAGACAAGGCTCATACCTTGACAAAAATGAACCAACCCCGACCCAAGGGTATGGGGTATCTATGGGCAATAATTTAATGACCGACTCAAGAGTCGGGGAATTAATATCCCTTAGGGATTAAATGATTTAAAAAAGAAGTAGGAGCAATGAAGCTTTCCTATTCCACTAAGGGAGGTTCCCGTCATCCGCTTGTAGTCCTCGCTGCGCTGTGGGCTACCACTCCTACCGGGGCTAGTAAGGAAGGAATTACATCTCATAAAAAAGATAATAGATCATCAATAATGAGAAAAATAGACCCTTCGAGATGTTAACCAGTTCGGTGACCTTCCCCAATCATTTCCAACGATCCTACTTAATTGTTAAAAAAAACAGAAAACTACTGATTCCAGTAAAGCTTACCGTTTTCTTCTGTTCGTAGAAACACGAAAATAACTCCCGTGTGAGGTACGAAAATTTTGTAAGAAATCCCCGCATCCCTCTCAGAGTCTCCTTTTTAGGGACTCTGAGAAATAGAACCTGCAATGAGTCATAGCTTAGTTTTCTTCGAGAGACATTTCTCCCCCTTCAGAGTCTCCTTTTTTAGAAACTCTGGGGAATAGATAGTCAATAGCATTGTATAAATGAACAAATATGTACGTTTATGAAACACAATGAAGTAAGAGAAAATATCATTAAGTATTTGATTTTCAGTTACTTGATTAATTTGGCAGCATCATTGCTAAATAGTTTTTACACTAACTCGAATAAAATGTTTCAAAACCTGATCAAAGTAGCGCTAAGAAATATACAAAGACAAAAATTCTTTTCAATACTGAATATTGTCGGACTATCTGTAGGCATTTGTAGTGTAATATTGATTTCCCTGTACATAATGGATGAAGTGAACTTTGATAAGTTTCATGCGAAGGCAGACAGGATTTACAGAATCAACCAAACCTTTATTTGGGGAGATGATGATAACCTATTTAGCTCTACAGGGCCTGCAGTTGCCAATGCCTTACGTGCCGAGATTCCTGAGTTTGAAGCTGTTACTAGAGTACACCCAATTGGTGATCAAAGAATCTCGTATGAGGGAAAAGTTCCGTACAATCAATTTTATGAAGGAGATGTACTGGCTGTTGATGGAAATTTTCTAGAGGTGTTTACTTTTCCTCTGGTTAAAGGGGATATACTCACAGCCTTAAAAGAACCTTATAGCATACTTCTAACTGTTGAGGCAAAAGAAAAATATTTTGGAGATAGTGAGGCCTTAGGAGAAATATTGTGGCTTGGGGAAGAGCAAGATAAAAAACCTTATAAAGTGACTGGATTATTGACAGATGTTCCTGAAAATTCTCATATCCAATTTAGTATGCTAGTAAGCATGAACTCTAATCCATACGTAGCTAAAAGAGATTGGTCATGGATTTGGACAACATTCGTGACTTTTGGTGTTTTAAACGAACAAACAGAAATTGCTAGTTTAACGGATAGGCTAGAGGAAGTTCCTAGAAAACATGCTGGTTCCAGTTTAAAAAGAACTGAAAATGTAACTTTTGAAGAGTGGGAAGCCGATGGTAGAGAATGGAAATTATATGCCCAGCCATTACTTGATGTCCACTTATTTTCTGAAAATATATACAACCGCTTAAATGACACAAGAGATTTTAAACAAATAGTGGTCTTTGGTATTATCGGGATGATGATACTCTTGATGTGTATGGTTAATTTCATCAACCTGACCACTGCAAGGTCATTTAGTAGAGCTAAAGAAATAGGTATTAGAAAAATAGTAGGATCTCCTAAAAAACTCCTCATCTACCAGTTTTTATCAGAATCAATTATCATTTCGTTGATCGCTTTGATTATAGGTCTTTTGCTGCTGGAACTTATTCTGCCATCTTTTAATGTATTTTCAGGGAAAGCAATTAGTTTTTCTCCGTTAGACAACCCTTGGTTGCTTGGAGTTATTGCCACCTCACCATTATTAATTGGGCTTTTGGCAGGTCTTTACCCAGCCTTTTTTATGACTTCATTTGCGCCTATTAAAGCACTGAAAAACAAAATGGGGAGTAGTACGGGGAATACTACGGTAAGAAATGTATTGGTGGTATTTCAGTTTTCCATTTCAATTATTTTGATTTCAGCAACTATTATCATTTTTAACCAGCTCGAACATCAAAAAAATATTGACCTTGGTTTTAATAGAGAGAATAAACTAATAATAGAAGGTACTCACCGGTTAGGACAATCTGCGGAGAGTTTTAAAAATACACTGGAAAATATGGGAAAGATAGAATCAGTGGCGATCTCTGGATCTACACCTCCATATTTTTATAATTCGGATAAATTTAATATCAAGGGGTCTACAAAAGGCGATTTCCCACTGAACTATGTAGTAGTTAATGAAGGTTTTGTGGAAACCTATGACCTTGAAATGTTATCAGGAAGAAACTTTCAAGAAGGTTTTAAAGAAGAGAATAGGGGGTTGGTCAATGAAGCTTTTGTTAAACAGCTAGGCCTAGAGGTTTCTGATGAAATCATCGGTAAAAAGTTGACCTATTATGATAATGAAATAGAAATTATTGGACTCTATAAAGATTTTTATACAGACTATACCAGTAAAGTAAGACCGCTTGTCCTATTATATGAAGGAACGCAAGTTTATACAGCTTTGAGTAGGCATTTGTCCATAGAGATGTCTAAAGACCTCAGCTCACATGAGATCCAAGACCTAGTAGTTTCTATTGAAAATGAATGGAATAACTTCAGCCAGCAAGCTGCATTCAAATATACATTTCTAGATCAAACCTATGAAGCACAATTTAGGCCAACCATTTATTTTGGAAAACTGATTACAGCTTTATCTATTTTAGCGCTCATCATTGCATCTCTCGGGCTAATTGGTTTAATGACTTTTAGCATAGAGAAAAGAGGAAAGGAGATAGGGGTAAGAAAAGTTCTTGGAGCTACTATCGCGAATATTTTCAGCATGCTTTCTAAACAATTTGCTAAGTTATTACTGATAGCCTTCATCATTGCTATTCCTATTACATGGTACTTTATGGAAATTTGGTTAACAGGTTTTGAACAAAGAAGAGAAATTACCCTATTTGATTTCGTATTGGGAGGAAGTATGATGTTGTTGATTGCTTTGTTTGTGACTAGCTTCCAGATGGTTAGGGCTTCTATCTCAACTCCAGTAAAAGCACTAAAAGATGAATAATTGTTTTTAAAATAGCCTGAGTGTTATAAGTTTCTTAAGGAAACCCTGTAAACACCATTATTGCGTATTTTTACCTGTAACTTATAGAATTACAAAATAGATAGTGATAATCTCTATAGTTGGAGATTCTATTATTCACTATAGATTTGTATCAAGAATTAAGATATATGAGACAACTACTATTTATTTTCATTTTGTTCATAACAACCACAAAAGTGAATGCACAAGAAATAGACCATGCAAAACTAAAAGAGGACCTAGATGGAATGATATCTGTGCTTTCCCAGTACTATGCCTATTTTCAAGAGAAAGAAGTAGCAATAGATTGTATAAAAGAATACTATGGGAAGCAGGTAGAAAAAGTGAAGACTAGGGAAGAATCCGTTTTATTATTTGAATACCTTTTGGACGAATTTTATGACAGTCACTTAATTTTAAACACGAATACAAACTCTTCATATAGGTTGTATGCTCCTATATATGCTAGCATAAAAAATAATAAAGCAGTCATTACCAGTGTTTGGATGACACAGTTAGAAAATCTAGATCAACCTATTATTGGGGCAACGATCACTAAAATAAATGGAATTGCCTTGGCCAAAGCGATTAATGAATTCCCAACCCATTGTAGTGATAAGGAGCAGAAAGCCAATAGAGAATGGATTATCAATAAAATATTAGCAGGTCGTTACAATGAACCAAGGGTAGTGACACTGCAATTATCTAATGGTAAAACTACCCAGCTAGATTTAGATCAATTGAAATTGAAACAAGAGTCAAAACTGGTAACAACAAATCTAATCGATGGAATAGGCGTAATTAGAATCAATAATTCACTGGGAAATGATGAATTAGTAAAAGCTTTTGATCAGGCGCTCAACTCTTTGTCCAATTCAAAAGGCCTTGTGATAGACTTAAGAAATACAGTAGATGGAGGTGATTCTTATGAGGCTAGAGGTATTTTAGGACGTTTTATTTCAAAACCTATGCCTTACCAGAGACATTTGACGGTGGAGAAACCTGCTGATAATCCTGCAGTTGAGAGGAACTGGATGGAATTTGCCAGCCCAAGAGGAGAACAATATAAACAACCTGTAGTTGTCCTTGTTGGTAGATGGACAGGAAGCATGGGCGAAGGGCTTGCTATAGGATTTGAAGGGATTGAAAGAGGGGTGGTTGTAGGAACTGAGATGGAGCGTTTGGCAGGAGAAATGACAGGAGTTCCTTTTAGTAACAGGAATTTTGGCTATCGAATATCTATAGCTAAATTGTTTCATGTAAACGGCACTCCAAGAGAGCAATATCGACCAACTCGTTTTGTAAATCAAACATCAATCAATAAAGATGAGATATTAGAGAAAGGAATTAACATTGTTGAGGGACTTATTAAGTAATTTTCGTTTATCAATTATTATATTACAGGGCTTACTAACAGGGTTTCTTTTTATGAAAATTTCTAATCGGTTTACCTGAATGAAATATCCCTACTTCCCATAAATGAGACTGATCGTAAAAATCGTTTATTGTATCTTTTGTATGGTTGCCCTCACATCCTGTAAATATGGAAGAATACTGGTTTACAATGTTGCAGATATAAGGGATTACAAGAAATTTCCAGCATTAGACTTAAAAAGTGGAGAAGATACTTTTTACTTTCATCGGGGAGAAGACTCTTTGAATCATAAAATCTCGAATTTTGAATTTGGAAAAACCGGAGAGAAGCTTGCCACTTTAGATGAATTCTTAGATCAAGAGACCAAAACAGTAGCTTTTTTAGTAATTAGAAATGACTCTATTTTATTTGAAAAGTATTTTGAGAAATATAATGAATCTTCTATAGTCACTTCTTTTTCAGTCGCTAAGTCATTTGTCTCTGCATTAGTCAATATTGCCATTCAAGAAGGACATCTAAAAGGAGTGGAAGACCCACTGACTAAATACATCCCAGAGTTAATCAAGAGAGATCAAAGATTTCAAAATATAACTATAGGACATCTGTTAAATATGCGTAGTGGTTTGCAGTTTAATGAGAGTTCATACGCCAATCCTTTTTCAAAAATTACAACTTTGTATTATGGGAAAAATCACCTGAGATTGGTTAAAAAACTCAAAATAAAAGACCGACCCGATGAAAAATATGAATACCAAAGCGTCAATACAGAGATTCTTGGGATAATTTTAGAAAGAGCCACAGGAGTAAAACTAGCAACTTATTTTCAAGAAAAAATATGGAAACCCTTGGGGATGGAATATGACGCTTCTTGGAGCATTGATAGTAAAAAAAACCAAAACCCTAAAGCATATTGTTGTATCAATGCAAGAGCACGCGACTTTGCTAAGTTAGGGAAGTTATATCTCAATGAAGGTAAATGGAAAGGAAAACAACTTATTGAGAAGTCCTGGGTTGAAGAAAGTACAAAACCCAATGTCAACAATAATTTTTATCAAAATCATTGGTATAGTACTAGCAAAGTGCTTCAAGATGAAAATAGCAAAACAAGGTATTTTCAGGACTCCATTAGTGCTGCTGGTGCAGTTGAATCCCCCTTGTTTTTAGTCAAGAAATCTGTAAGGGAGAAAGGAAAATGGTATGTTCGCTATGCCTCAAATTCCTATATGGCAGTTGGGGTATTTGGTCAATATATTTATATCGATCCGGATAAAAGTCTAATGATGTTGCGTTTTGGAAAGAAAAATGACCACAATTACCCTGAATTATTCTCTCAAATAGCTGAGGTATTGTGAAATGAGACTTTAGATAAAAGATTCTAGATTTTTAGATATTAGACAACAAATTGACAAACGATATCGGACTTTAGTAGAATGCTTAGAGTTTTTCTTGGAGATTAATTAAGAGTTTAGAATTATTTTTTTACTCAAATACAAACTTGAACTCAAGATCTATAATCTAAAGCCTAAATCCAAAGTCTAAAATCTAGTATCTAAAAATCTAAAGTCTAACATTACTCTTCCGCAGTAAATTCACGAGTAGCGAGGAAATTAACCCAGTTATCTACACTGATACCCATGACCGAAAATAAATATTCATTATTTGCTATTAAACTTGGGGAACTATTAGGATCCGTGATATTTAGTACTACATTGTCTAGGTTATAAAATTGAAAATTACTCTCAAAAGTATAGGTGCCTGACAATAAACTATTACTTTCATCACTTACTACATGAAAATAGATCGCGTCAAGATCTTCTGGAGACTCATCCCAGCTAAATTGAGGCATTAGGGGAGAACTAACATTTATACTAGCTTCATTATCTAGGTAAAGTGTAGGTCTAAAACTGTCTTTAAGATGAATCCTGTTAGAAAGAAAGAGCTTCCCATTCCTGATAAAAGTAACAAACCCAATTACCTCTTCTGTAGTAGCTTCTCTAGCAAACTTCATTAATGTGCCATCTAATATAGGAACCAGTCCTAATTCCCTTTCCGTGTATTGACTAAAGTCATCAAAATTATCAGGTAAAGAACTGGTCTCAAAATACCTGACATCACTTATTTCTTCTAAAGGAAAGAATATAATGGATACGGGTAAATTACTAGGGTCAACTAAAATACCTGTCTGACCACTTCCAGCACAGGCAATTAATGAATCCCTTTGCACAGGTAAATTTGAAGAAGTTATATAAGCTTCCAATGAATTCTCAACAAGAACATTCTCTTGCGAGCCCTCACAGGCGACTAAAAAAACGAATACCCAAAGTGCCAAAAATAGCTTAGTTACCCCTTCCATGTTCTGATAAAAATACTTCATGCTATTCTGATTATGTTTCCTGTAGAACCTGTTTGTTCCATAACAGTTGAATTAATTATTGTGCCTTCCCTATTACCTTTTTTTAATCCCTAAGGGATATTAATTCCCCGACTCTTGAGTCGATCATTAAATTATTGCCCATAGATACCCCGTACCCTTGGGTCGGGGTTGGTTCATTAACTTCATATTACTATTTGATTAATTTGGTATCAGGAAAAGCAGCTAACCAGCCAAACCAAAAAGACCGATGATAAGGAAGTCTTTTTAAAGAAGTACCATCAGCACTTACTATCTCATCTTCTGATAACTTCCATTGGTTCCCGTTTTTATCTTCAATCGTATATTTTCCATCATATTTCTTAAACTCTTGACCATTGGTTTCATAAACACGGTTACCACCTGATTGATCAGTCAATACAACAAAAGACACTTTGCCCAATTGATTTTGATAAACTTCATGTTTATCCAGAAACCTTGTTGAAATAGCTAATTGTTCATCAGGAGCTTCCTTAAATCTTAGTGCTAAAACTTCTTGCTTATTTTTAAGTCTTCCATCATTAAAAGGTGTATTAAACATCAGTTGATCAGTAGCGAAATATTCCTGGTAAGCAACACCTTCACCATAATTTCTCCTGTGATTAGTAGCTAAGGACAATACCTTGGTCTCTGGGTGTCTTTCCTTCCATTCACCCCAGGTAGTAGTAACAACACTTAAATGCTCAAATTCTATTCCTTTATCTTTCAGTGGGCCTAAAACAGGTGTGCCCCATAATGTATTCCATAGTGACTGTGTGGCTTTATCATACATGAGTTTATTAGATCTATATAAGAAACCACTTGTACCCATTTCATAGTTTTTACCTTTGTGGGTAGTCTTATAAAGGACTACAGTTCCACATAAGGTACAATAAACCCCAGCTACAGGGATTCCACCTACTTCATCTACAAACATTTCATGCCAAGCCAATATCCGTTTAGGATATGCCCTGACATCTCCATTCACAGAAATCCCGAAAACAATGTTGTCATCATCCAGATAATCTTGTTCATTTGCAGTAATCATTTCAGGATCTCGCAAAGGAGGGATGCCATCTTGGAAAACCCCACCCCAACGGATTTCATCCAGCCGTATATCACTCATGTAGCGACCTTTGAAATATTGCTCAAATTTAGGATCTATCCTTTTGTATAATTCAGCTTTGAAGTCAGCATACTTAGCAAGGATCTTTTCATCTTGATTCCAAAGCCACTCGTACCATTCATTAAAATCGTAAACAAAGTTCTGCTTGGTATGCTCTTCAAGCAATTGCAAAAGTGGGACAATAATCTTAGTGTCTTGTTGCAAATAAATTACTTCCAGTGCTATGGGAGTATATTCTTCTTTCCAGTTTTCAGAGATAAACTTAAATGAAGCTACATGTAAATCTCTGTCTTTCTCAAAAAGATTTAAAAAATGCCTTATTGCCTCGTCATCTTTTTCATCGTTTTTTGAAACATTGGCTTGAGAACAAAAAGTAAAAAAAGTAAATAGTAGTAGTGCTTTAAATACTTTAATCATCATAACCATAAAATTTGCGTTTTCTCAACATTACGGTCAATTCAACAAGAAGGAGGTAATATCCTTTTGAAACAAAGTGAAATGTCGGGAATTGACTATTTAAAGTCCGTCTATAATAGGATTTATCACAGTAGCATGATTACGATTACTTTGTTGCCTTTTTATTCAAGTTTATCAACAAATAATTACCTTGATAGGCTCAGAAAAGTAGAATTTAGAAGAAGTTTGATCTATACAAAACCAACTGTGATAATGTGTATTAAGCGTGATTTTGTGTCTGAAAAGACCCCCTTTCACCAACCTATCTTTTTGTAGAAAGAAATTGATTGGATGGGATCTAGGTACAACCATAAGCGAAAATATCAACTTTATATGCAGGCTTATTTGGATAAAACCAAATGACAGGTCTTTTATACTTTAACCCCTCTTCATATATTATTAATTGTAACCTGGACTAAAAAGTATGATTCAAAGAAAAAATAGTGTGTTCTGAAAAAGAATTTTGCGTGGAGGTAAAAAACACTTGCAAGGCATTTTTTTTTAAATGATTATTGCAGGAATAATTGCTTTTGGAATAAGACATGAAAAGTTATTTTGACTTAATAGATCAGACTTTTTATTTTCCCACTCCCGAATTTAGAGTCAAGGATGATCAATTGTTTTTTCATGATGTAGATCTCATGAAAATTATAGAGAAATATGGTACGCCATTAAAATTAACTTATCTACCTAAGATAAGCCAGAATATTCAATATGCCAGGGATATTTTTAATGATGCTATTGAAAAACATCAATATAAAGGAACCTATAAATTTGCTTATTGTACCAAATCTTCTCATTTCAAATTTGTAATAGAAGAGGCCTTAAAAAATGGAGCACACTTAGAAACTTCTTCAGCTTTTGATATACCAATTATCAAGAATTTGTATTTAGAAGGAAAACTTAAAAAGGACATTGACATTATTTGCAATGGTTATAAAAGACCCTTATATGTTGAGTCTGTGGCAGAATTAATCAACGATGGATTTATTAATTGTATGCCGATACTAGATAACTTAACAGAATTGGATCAATTCTCTACGTTGATTGATAAAGAATTTCAAGTGGGGATTCGTGTAGCTGCTGATGAAGAGCCTAATTTCTCTTTTTATACTTCAAGGTTAGGAATAAGGTATGGGGACATTAAATCCCACTATGAGGAGAAGATCAAAGGGACAAAAGCAAAGCTGAAAATGCTGCACTTTTTTATCAATACAGGGATCAAGGATACAGCCTATTACTGGAGTGAACTAAGCAGGTTTGTCTATAAGTATTGTGAAGTGAAAAAGGTTTGCCCAGAATTAGATACCATTGACATAGGGGGCGGCTTTCCGATTAAAAATTCTTTGCAATTTGAGTATAACTACCAGTACATGGCTGATCAGATTATTGAAAATATCAAATGGATCTGTGAAAAGAATCATGTACCAGTCCCTCATATAATTACCGAATTTGGTTCTTTCACAGTGGGTGAAAGCGGGGCAGTTATCTATTCGGTACTAGGGCAGAAATTGCAAAATGATAAAGAACTCTGGTATATGATGGATGGGTCATTTATTACCCACCTACCTGATGTGTGGGGACTTAATAATAAATTTATCATGTTACCCATCAATAAATGGCAAGAAACTTTTCATAAAGTAAACATTGGCGGGTTAACCTGTGATAGCATGGATTATTATGATTCTGAAGCACACGTAACAGAAGTATTTTTGCCAAAAGTAGATGAAGGAACTCCTTTGTTTTTTGGCTTCTTCCATACAGGCGCTTACCAAGAAGCATTGGGGGGATATGGTGGAATACAGCATTGTTTAATTCCAGCTCCTAAACACATCATCATTGAAAAAGATGAGCGTGGGGAAATTTCCACAAAATTGTTTGCAGATGAACAG
Source organism: uncultured Cyclobacteriaceae bacterium (assembly GCA_937958005.1). GTDB lineage: Bacteria > Bacteroidota > Bacteroidia > Cytophagales > Cyclobacteriaceae > JANSWY01. The sequence continues at coordinate 35,758 of CALGOB010000170.1, read as the reverse complement.
GAAAGTGAGACCATGATGAAAGTTTTAGGTTATACAAAATAAAAGTAAGTCTTGTAGAGACGTGTTCTAAAATAGATAATGTAATAGCTTATTTGTTAATTAACATATTTTTAGAAAACATTAATATGAACATATCGTTATTTTTTTTACTAATTATGCAGTATTAAACTAGGAAGCATTGAGCAAAAAACTTGTTATCATACCTACATATAATGAAAGAGAGAATATTGCTGAGATTATTCAAGCAGTGTTGTCTCTAGAGGCAGGTTTTGAAATATTGATTGTAGATGATAATTCCCCTGACGGAACTGGGGATATAGTAAAAGAGATGATCAGCTCTTCTAAAGATAGTTTACATCTGATAGAAAGAGAAGGAAAACTAGGGTTAGGAACTGCCTATATTACGGGGTTCAAATATGCCATTGAAAATGGATATAATTACGTTTTCGAAATGGATGCGGATTTTTCTCATAACCCGACTGATTTAGTGAAACTTTTAGCAGCCTGTGAGAATGAAGGATTTGATATGTCTATAGGCTCAAGGTATGTAAAAGGAGTCAATGTTGTTAATTGGCCTATGGGAAGAGTGCTCATGTCTTATTTTGCCAGCTTTTATGTAAGGATGGTGATGGGCCTACCGATTGCAGATGCCACAGCGGGGTTTAAGTGCTACAGCATACGAGTGCTAGAGAATATAGACTTGGATAATATTCGATTTATCGGGTATGCATTTCAGATTGAAATGAAATTTAGGGCCTGGAAACATGGTTTTAAGATCAAAGAAGTGCCTATTATTTTTACAGATAGAACAAAAGGCGAATCTAAAATGTCCTCAGGTATTTTTAAAGAAGCTATTTTTGGAGTAATAGAATTAAAAGTAAGATCCTGGTTTAAGAAATATAAACAAGTAGCTTAGTTGTACTTTGTGTTAGAAACCTTCCTGATACTCAGTCAAACCTAATTGATTTAATAGGTTTTAACCTGCTTATAATCAATAAAGGGATAAATAAGGTAAGACCTACCAAGATGAAACATAAAGCATTCAATCCAATCACATTTAGCCATGGAATTTCAATAGGTACATAATCCATATAATAACTTTTAGGGTCTAATGCAATGATTTGAAAGTGCTGTTGAATGAAGGCGATCCCAAAGGCAATTAAATTGGCATAGACCATTCCTTTTAAGATTAACCTTAGCCCGTTCATTAAGAAAATTCTTCTGATCAAAGAATTAGGGCTTCCCATTGCGCTCAAGATCCCAATCATTTGAACCCTTTCTAAAATTAGAATTAATAATATAGAAATCATGTTAAACCCCGCTACAAATAGAACAATGAACAAGAATATTTCAACATTAACATCTATCAAAGATAGCCAGTCAAATAACTGAAGATATTTATCAGTTACTTTGTCCACGTATAGATCATAGTCAATTTGATCAAATAATTGCTCTTCAATTGCACCTAGATCTTCAGTATTTTCTACAAAAACTTCAAGCCCACCAGTAACAGTGTCTGGCCAGTTATTGATTCTTCTGATTAAATCGATATCGCCAAAAACAAGTTTTTGATCAAATTCTTCAAGACCAGTCTCATAAATTCCTGAAACGGTCACTTTTCTGTAGCGGGGAGGGTCTTGAACAAAGTAGATTAGAATCTCTTCCCCCACATCCAGGAGTAACTGATTAGCTAACATTTTGCTGATCAGCACTTCTCTAGAATAAGTTTTTTCCGGAAATATTGGAAAATTTCCTTTTATGATATTCTTGTTAAACCTTAAAGTGTCAAAACTTTTTCCCACGCCTTTTAAAATGACCCCTTGTACTTCTTCATCAGTTTTTAGCAATGCCGCTTTTTGAGCAAATTGTTGGACATGCTTTATATAAGGATAATCTTTCTTCCAATTCTGATAAAAATCAGAGTTTAAACTAATAGGATGATCATTCACATTGCTATTAAATACATACTTATTAACCACTATGTGCCCACTAAAATCAAATATTTTATCTCGTATTCTTTGTTTGAACCCACCTAATACCATAAAGGCTAAAAGCAATGAGGATAGGCCAAGTGCAATACTGATTACAGCTATCCTACTGATCGTATTAGAAAAAGAACCTTTTGATTCTTTGGAAATTCGTTGAGATATAAAATTGGGAAGATTCAAATTTATCCTAATTTTGGAAGATGCAAATTAAAGCTAAGCAAGGCAAATATCCCATCTTTCAAATTGCTTATTTGATTTTATTATTGACTATGTTTAGTTGTCAAGCTAAAAATAGCATTAATTTAACTGAAAATGAACTCAAATTAGGCAACGAAAGATTTACTGATTACCTACAATTACTGAAAGGGAAAAATGTAGGGTTAGTGGTAAATCAAAGCTCGCTAGTTAAAGAAACTCACCTAGTGGATACTTTATTGGATTTGGGAATTAAGATATCTACTATTTTTTCACCAGAGCATGGTTTTAGGGGAGAAGCGGCAGATGGAATTACGGTGTCCGATGGTAAGGATAATAAAACGGGGATACCAATCATTTCTTTATATGGTAAGACTAAAAAACCATCAATGGCGCATTTGGAAGGTATAGAGATCATCGTATTTGATATTCAAGATGTAGGCACTAGGTTTTATACTTATCTCAGTACAATGCATTTAGTTATGGAAGCTTGTGCTGAAAATAAGATAAAGTTTATGGTGTTAGATAAACCAAATCCAAATGGGCATTATGTAGATGGGCCAGTTCTTGAGCTAGCTCATCGGTCTTTTGTTGGGATGCACCCCATTCCAATAGTACATGGAATGACCCTTGGGGAAATGGCACAGATGATAAATGGCGAGGGCTGGCTAGGACTTGATTTAAAATGTGATTTGAAAGTAGTGCCTATCAAAGGATGGGGACGTAAGGATTCTTATAGTTTACCTATCAGACCCTCTCCAAATTTACCAAATGACCAGTCGATTGCTTTGTACCCCTCTTTATGCCTATTTGAAGGAACTACGGTCAGTGTTGGCAGAGGGACGGATTATCCTTTTACTAAGGTAGGACACCCTTCCTTTCGGGATACTATTTATTCATTTATGCCATTATCCAGAAAAGAATCAATTTACCCTAAACACGAAGGAAAGACCTGCTATGGGATTGATTTGTCTAATTATCAAACAAAGGCTCAATTGGATTTGTCTTTTCTGATCCTATTTTATAATCAATTGAAAACAACGCAGGAATCCTTTTTTAAGAGATACTTTACAACCCTTGCTGGAACAGAATCTTTACAAAAGCAAATTGAAGAGGGTTTAAGTGAGCAGGAAATAAGAAATTCTTGGAAGAAGGGTATTGAGGATTTTAAAAACAACAGAAAAAAATATTTGATATATGCCGACACAAAATGATTCAATGCGGGTGATATTCATGGGAACCCCAGAGTTTGCCGTAGGAAGTTTGAAAGTTTTGGTAGAAAGTGGAGTGAACGTAGTGGCGGTAATTACTGCCCCAGATAAACCTAAAGGAAGAGGGAAGAGTTTAGGGACTTCGCCAGTTAAGGATTATGCATTAGAAGCAGGATTAACAATTTTACAACCTAAAAACCTTAAGAACGAAGATTTTCTAAAACAATTGAAGTCTTATCAGGCAGATTTACAGGTAGTAGTGGCTTTCAGAATGTTACCAGTAGTTGTTTGGGATATGCCACCCAAGGGAACATTTAATTTACATGCATCGCTGTTACCACAATATAGAGGCGCTGCCCCCATCAACTGGGCCGTTATGAATGGAGAAAAGAAAACAGGGGTTACCACTTTTTTCCTACAGCATGAGATAGACACAGGAAAGATAATTTTTCAAGAAGAAGAGGAAATTCATGAAAAGGATTCAGTTGGTGATTTATATGGACGATTGATGCAAATAGGAGCCAAACTTGTGCTAAAAACAGTGAAAGCTATACAGAGAAATGAATATTCAGAAACGCCACAAGAAGAGTCCGAAGATTTGAAAAAAGCCCCTAAAATTTTTAAAGACACCTGTCAAATAAATTGGGAACGGCCTGCAATTGAATTATATAATTTCATCAGAGGATTATCTCCTTATCCAGCTGCATGGACTAAAGTACATGATAAAGGATTGAAAGTTTATCAGACCCATATAGTTGATACTATTGATTCTAAACTGTCAATTGGAGAATATGATACAGATGGAAAAACCTTTTTGCATGTTGGTACTGGAAGTGGAATCTTAGGTATTGATATATTGCAACTTGAAGGGAAGAGAAGAATGACCGTAGTTGAATTTTTAGCAGGAAATGCTTCACTTTTTAAATCTTAAATCATGCGCATTTCAATGATAGTGGCGGTGGGAGAAAATGGAGCCATCGGAAAAAATAATGACTTACTTTGGCACTTGCCGGATGATATGAAGTTTTTTAAAGAAACGACCACTGGCCATGTAATTATAACTGGAAGAAAGAGCTATGAGTCTATCCCTGTTAAGTGGCGACCATTACCGTTACGGACTAATATTATTTTAACAACAAATAAGGCTATTGAATATGAAGGGGCATTGGTCATGCATAAGCTTGAAGATGCTATAACATATGCCCGTGAAAAAGGAGAAGAGGAAGTTTTTATCATAGGAGGGGGTCAGATTTATCAATTAGGGCTGAATATCGCAGATAGACTTTACCTTACAGAAGTGAAAGCTTCTTTTGAGGCAGAAGTCTTTTTTCCTGCCTTTTCAAAAGATGAATGGGTTGAAATAGAAAGACGTAATCACCCTAAAGATGACAAACATGCACATAATTTTGATTTTGTTATTTATGATAGAAGGATAAAAGAAGTTGATGGAAAAAGTTGATCAAAAAGTTATTTGGATTACTGGGGCCTCTTCAGGGATTGGTGAAGCGCTGGCTTATGAGCTTTCAAAGAGAAATGCCAAACTGATCATTTCGGCGAGAAGAAAAGAAGAACTGGAACGTGTAAAAATGGCTTGTAAAAAGGCTGAAAATGTTCAGGTTTTACCTTTAGATTTATCGGATAGTGAGAGTTTAAGGGAAAAGGCCAAGCAAGCAGAATCATATCATGGACATGTAGATATATTGATTAATAATGGCGGTATTAGCCAAAGAGACTATGCGATTGATACCGCTATGGAAGTAGATAGGAGGTTAATGGAAGTAAATTATTTTGGTAGTATTGCTTTAACAAAACACCTGTTACCGTTAATGGTGAAAAGGCAAACGGGACATCAAGTTGTAGTAACCAGTGCTGTTGGTATTATTAGTACACCAAATAGGTCGTCTTATTCTGCGTCTAAACATGCTCTACATGGATTCTACGATGCGTTAAGGGCGGAACATTATAAAGATAACTTAAAAGTGACAATTGTCTGTCCTGGATTTGTGAGGACTAATATCTCTTATAACTCATTAATGGGGGATGGTAGTAAACAAAACAAATTGGATACAGCACAAGCAAATGGTCTTTCTCCAGAGGTAACCGCAAAAAGAATAGTCTCTGCGATTGAGAAGCAAAAGCAAGAAGTTTATATTGGCGGACTGAAAGAGGTGCTCGGGATCTACTTGAAGAGGTTTTTTCCGGGACTTTTTGCCATTGCAGTTAGAAAATTAAGTGTCACATAAAAAAACTGATTTCCGAAAATATTACAATGAATAGAGTTGTAAATTAGTTAAACTTCTGTCTTTGTATTATCTTAAGATCGGTATTGTTTATCGATACATAAGATGAAGTCAACGTCTAAAATTAGGTGTTTGAAGAAAGTTTTCATGAATAGTATTAATTGTGTTATTAAACCCTTTATTTTGTTGAAGGAAAATCATTAAACTATGGCTCTAGAGAGAAGAAGAGAAAAGAAAAAAAAATACAATATCTTATATGTGGATGATGAAGCCGCTAACTTAAGGGTCTTTAAATCTGTATTCAAAAGAGATTATAAAGTTTTTATAGCTGAAAGCGGTCCAGAAGCATTAGCAATAATTAAAGAAAATCAAATTCACTTATTAGTGACAGACCAAAGAATGCCTGGGATGTCAGGAGTAGAATTGCTAGAAACCATTGTGGATGATTATCCAGATATGGTTAAAATGATTCTTAGTGGTTTTAGTGATGTGGAAGATATTATTAAGGCCGTTAACGAATGTGGCCTCAATAAATACTTGATGAAACCTTGGAATAAAGAAGACCTTGGGGCAACTTTTGATAAAGCTTTAGCCAAATTTGAATCTGATGAAGGTAAAAATGAAATCCATATCGTAAAGAAAACTCTGAAAGAGAACGAAAAATATGCACATAAACAGATTAGAGCTCTCTTGCCTAGAAATGAAAAGTTAAAATCATTTTTTGAAGATTCATTTTGCTTATACAAGCCAGTTAATGATTTGGGAGGTGTATTTTTTTGGTTTGGTAAAACAGAAGATGGCAAAGGGGTTTTAGTAGCTATTGATTGTAACGAAGGTGGAGTGAAAGGGGCTCTATTAACCATGCTTTTTGTGACTGCCCTGAAAGACTTAGTCTATAAGAAAAAGATATCTATTCCTTCTGATATTCTTCAAGAGTTGGATAAACATTTTATAGAATCAGAAGAGGAAAAAGAGGAGATTGGTTTCAATGTTTCTGTGATAGTAATAGATAGTGAAAAAGAGTATATAACCTTCTCTGGTGCAGGTCAGAACTTGTATTATCAAGATGCAAATGATGATATCGAGATTGCAGAAGGAAGCAGTCAGCAAATTGGAAAAGGAGGACTTGAAAAAGAATTTTCGTCTTTTTCGGGAACTTTTGATGAGGTAAAGTCTATTTATTTATCAGGATCTAATACTGAAGGACAGCTGTCAAATTCGGCAAGAGGGAATTCACTACAAACAATTATTGATAACATGACAGAAAGACCTTTAAATGAACAAAAGGAGGAGTTAATGATTAATTTGGCAGAATCAATTTCTGGTAAAGAGCAACAATATGATGTGATGATTATTGGTGCTAGACTTAAAAGTTAAGATCCCTTCCATAGAGCTTAGACAGACGCAGGCTATGGCTTAAATCCATGTGCCAAAGCTCTCAGTAGAGGGGTTTAGGAAATAAGACATAAAGTTTGCTCTAGAGCTAATCTCTTTTATTAGAATATATGTTTAAGGGAATGTCTCAGTTGTTTACTGATTTTCAATAGAGTTAAATTGATTAGTCAAGACTGAGGCATTCCTGTTTTAAAAAAGTGAAAAGAGGGAAGAATTGAGGAAAGAGATATTACTTATACTTTCAATCCTGGTTATACAATATGCCGGTTTTGCTCAAAGTGGCATAGATGGCAGGTTTGATAAAGACTATTTTGTAATCAAATTAAAAAATGAACCTTTTGGAGTTGCTCAGAAAAGCAGTTCATCCTCTCAATTATTCGATGGGTTTGATATTGAATGGATAAAAGAAATTCATAAAAATAAGTCGAAAAGTAGGTCTAATAAATCAGTATTAGATGGAATCTACAAGATCAAATTGAATAACCCATCAAAGGATTTATTAACTCAGTTAAAACAACTGGAGTTACACCCAAATGTTATTTATGCAGAACCAATATATTATGATTTTCCTTTAGAAATCATTCCCAATGACCCACTTTCTAATCCTACTAATGGGAATCAGTATTATTTATCTCTCATAAAAGCATATGATGCATGGGAATTTTCTAGAGCTAATAGTTCTATTCGGATAGCAGTTTTAGATACAGGTATAGAACCAGATCACCAAGATTTAGGGAATTTACATTTTAATGTGAATGATAGCATAGATGGTATTGACAATGACGGAAATGGCTTTGTAGATGATTTTATGGGGTGGGATTTTGCAGACATGGATAATGACCCAATCTCTGATCAAAGTGATCATGGCCTAAGGGTTACTAGTATTGCAAATGCCGAGGTAGGTAATGGGATTGGGTTGGCAGGTGTTGGTTTTGATGCCTCCTATGTTCCTATTAAAATTTTTAGATCAGAAAATGGCATTTCTAATAATGCGTATGATGCAATCATGTTTGCTGCTGATGAAGGCTATGAAATATTAAACCTGTCATGGGGTTCAGTCAATAGTTTTTCACAATTTCGCCAAGATATTATAGACTATGCGGTTTTGGAGAAGAATGTTGTCATAGTAGCCGCAGCAGGAAATACTCCTGAAAACCTTGATTTTTTCCCAGCATCCTATAATCATGTTTTATCTGTGGCCGCTACGGATCAGAATGATTTTAAAGCTGATTTTTCTACTTTTAGTTACCATGTTGACCTTACTGCACCTGGTAGCCAGATCTCTGCTGCTAGTTCAGGAAATGCTTATGATACTTTCTCCGGTACATCATTTGCGGCACCTCAAGTTGCTGGTGCGGCAGCTTTACTTAAACATTTACACCCGGATTGGTCTGCTATTCAGATAATGGAACAAATAAGGGTAACAACAGATAATATTGATGAGTTAACACCTAACAACGAATTCAGCGAAAGGCTAGGCAGTGGACGTCTGAATACTTTAAGAATGTTGACCGAACAAAATACAAAATCAGTAAGGGTAGATGATTTCACCATAGACAATGGTTTTGGTGAATTTGCTTTTTTTGGAGATACCATCACTTTAAACTTGAATTTGACAAACTATTTAAGTGCAGTAGAAAATTTACAAATAACATTAACTTCAGAGAATTCAGAAGTAATAATGATAGATGAAATTAAGGCGATTGAAAAATTAGATTCTTTAGAAGAAAAATTGATTGAAGTGAAATTTTTACTAACGCAAGATGCTGGTAACGATGAGACTTTGTTGTTTAGAATTGGATTTATTGGAGACAATTATAATGATAGACAGTTTATCAACTTTAACACAAGTAGTGATAGGATCGATTTTGGAATCGCTGAAAGCTTCATGACTACCAATTCATTGGCAAACTTAGGTTACATTGATTTTTCTGTAAATGATGGCATTGGATTTCAATGGAATGAAAATAGAATACTAGAAGGAATGGGGCTAATGATTGCTGATGAAGGCAGGGGAATTGCAGAAAATGCGACTATCAGTTTGATTTCAGGAATAAGAAGTAGAGATTTTGAAGTCAATACTCCTATTAAGCTCTACAAACATCCAGCTGCAGATTTTTATGCATCAGGAATCCTGGAGACTACTGATCAATCTGCTTTAGATTTGAAAATAGAACAAAATTACTATGCATGGAATCAGGAAGGGGAAGAATCTAATATCATAACGGAATTTAGAATTACCAATAATTCTTCCCAATCGTACGATTCAGTTGCAATTGGAATTTTAGCAAATTGGGATATCAATCTATTTAATTCAAATACAGCTGTTTGGAATGATGAAAATGGAATAGCAATTGCGCATGATTTGACAGAATCTGTTTTTTCAGGCTTTGCAATTCTGAACGATGATCCTGTAAGTGTAAACTATAATACACTTGATGTGTCTGAAAAAATTGCTATGGGAAGCATTAATATAACTGATGAAGAAAAAATTCAACAACTTTTTCAATTAAATACTGATACATTAGAAAATACTAATGTAATGCAAACACTCAGTGCGGTGATTGGAGAGCTACAACCTTCTCAAAGTGTAAAAATTGCTTTTGTTTATACCGCTTCAGACAATTCAGAGGACATTATTGGAAACGTTGAAAGAGCCAGAGATAGGTATCAGCAAGTACTTTTGAACCCAAGAGAAATTCAATTTGGGAGAGCATGTTTTGATGGGGATTTAACTTTGGCTTTTAATGAAAGTGGTGAGTACAATTTCTATAGTGATCCATTAGGAACTAACCTCCTAATAACTGGGGAATCGTATGACCTCAATTCAATTACTAGTGACACTTCTATATTCATTCAAAAAGTTGGTGCAAATGACATTTTAGGAGATATCTTTTCTTATAGAGTGGCAATTATACCTACTATTGCCAATTTTAGTGTGGATCCTGATACGCTATTTCTTGGTGATAGAAATAATTTAGTCAACATTACTGATCAAACACAAGATGCTGTCTCATGGTCATGGGATTTAGATAATGGACTGTTCTCGAGCTTGCAAAATCCAAATGTGATTTATGATGAAGAAGGAATTTATCGTATTTCCTTAGAAGTTACCAGTTCTCTTGGTTGTATCGATAGCCTTTCAAAGGTATTGAGAGTAGTGACTAGAGGAGAAAAACCTATCGTTGATTCAATTAAGAATATTTGTATAGGTGATAATATACAGATAGTTGCCAGTAATAGTTCCTCTATTAATGTTTACTTTGATGAATCGTTAGACTCGTTAATCTTCAGTGGGAGCACCTATTCTTCTACGGCATTAACCAAAAATCAGATATTTTATGTGACTAACACCGCTGGATTATTTGAAAGTAACCCAGTCGCTGTTAATACCTTTATAGATGTGGTTACCCCATCAATTACCGCTTCCCCTTCATTAGAAGTACTAGACGCCAATGTTATTGAATTATCCACTCCTAATCCGGAGTTGTATACAGCAATCAATTGGTCCGTTAATAATGCTGACCAAGGAATGGAAGAAAACATTTCTTTCCCTTTAGAAAATGCTAATGCGCTGAATGTATTGCTCAATGTTACAAATCTTAATGGGTGCAATGGAGAGATGCGACAGACTATAGTTCCAGCGAAATCAGTTTTGCCAGTATTGGCTAATCAATTGGCGTGTAGTGGGACCGATGTTATCTTATCGCCAGGTAACGGTCAAAATTTCTCATTTTATCAAAACGAGAATGAACTGGTTGCAAATAGTAAGGGGAGTCAGTTGATATTAGAAAACATAGTTCAAGATACGGTTATTTACGTTAGGGGGATTGATGATTTTATCGAAAGTGATCCACTAAGAGTTGATATCTTAATAGAAAGTTTTGCTGTTACTATTAGTAGTTCTCAGGAAGAAATATTGTTAGAATTACCAGGTCTTGCCCAAGAGGTTTCTTTGAGTGCAGAAGGAGATATTAATCACTATTCGTGGTTTGTAAATGATGAATTGGTTGAAAGAGTAGCGGAACCTATATTGTTTTTTGGCACACCTGGAGAATTCAATGTTGAACTGGTAGCTGAAAATGAGAATGGATGTCTCGCCACTGATTCTATTTTATTAAGAGTAACCGAACCCAGTGTTGTAACTAGTAGCCAAACGGGTTTTGTTAACCTTGGTATTTACCCAAATCCAACAAAAGGGCTGATTTATATACCAAATGATAAAAAATTATTGAATATTTATACGACTGCAGGAAAGAGAATAAATATAGAATGGATTGATCAAAATACCATAAATATGTCCAACCTAAACAATGGAGTATACTTTCTTCAAGTTCAAACCAATGATAATTTAATCCATGTGGATAAGATAGTTTTGAGAAAATGAGCCATTAGTAGTAAACAATGAATCTTTGGATTATATTTAAGATCAAAGATGAAAAGGAGTTTTAAAAACGTAAAATACTTTTCTCCATTTAGTCAAGGGACTCTGGAGCAGCAACTATTCAGGTTATCGAATATAGTTATACTAGTTTGTGGAGCTTTAGGGCTTATTCAAAATACAATTGTTAATATTTCTCAAAGCCTTGAACATTACCTTCTATTTTCAATAATATTAGTAATAGGTGTGTTTTATTATGTAGAGAGTTTTAATGTTAAGAGAGTTACCTCTCTTAGAGTAGCAATATATGTATCTCTAATATTTATTTTTTTATCTGCTGGTTATTTTATGACTGGAGGAATTAGAGGGCCATCAATTCTCTATATAAACATTACGTTGATTTTGGGGTTTTTAGTTTTTACCAACAAACAGTATTTATATTTTGTCGTTTTCTGTAATTTGCTCATTATACTTTTATTCATCACTGAGAAGCAATTACCTGGGCTAATATATCCTTATATTGAAGAACCAAATTTCGAGTACAGTGTTTTTGGAATGTTGCTGATTTCAGCACTAATTCTGGGTTTTATTATGTACTTCTTTAAAAAGACCTACAACAATGAAAGAATCAAACACGAAGAAAATCAACATGCCTTAGAAGGGATGAATCAGTTGCTTAGAAAGGTAAGTGACGAAGCATTGTCTGCAACAAAAGCCAAGTCTGATTTTTTAGCAAGTATGAGTCATGAAATAAGAACTCCTCTGCATGGTATTATTGGAATGGCTGATATTATTAAGAAGACAGAACTGAATGAGGAACAACATGATATTGTTTCTTCTATTCTGAGCAGTGGAAATATATTATTAACCCTTATCAATGATATTTTAGACATTTCTAAAATTGAGGCTGAGAGATTTGAATTATTTGAAGCTAGATTTGATATCAGAAAAACTTTACAGGAAGTGTTGTCTATCGTTAGGCCAAGAACATCTGGTAAAAATGTAGACCTGACTTTTACCATAACCAAGGATGTTCCTAAATACTTAGTAGGCGATGAGAAGCGACTTAAGCAAGTTTTGCTAAATATAACAGGGAATGCTGCTAAATTTACAAATAGAGGCTTTGTACACATTGAAATGAAAACTGTAGAAGTGCAGGAAGAATCTGTGATGATGGAGTTTAATGTAGTAGATTCAGGAATCGGCATTTCAGAAGAAAACATTAAGAATCTTTTCGATCCGTTTTTTCAGGGAGATAAGGTCCGGAAAAATAACTATGGAGGTACTGGGTTAGGGTTAGCTATTACTCAGAAAATAGTTGATTTAATGAAAGGAAAAATCTCCGTAAAGAGTACCGAGAAGTTGGGGACTACCTTTACCATCATATTGCCTTTCATTGTGGATAATTCAGAAGAGGTTATTGAAGTTGTAGAGAAAAAAGTAAAACTCGAAAAAATACGACCAGATCTTAAAATCTTAGTTGCTGAGGATTTTGAGATAAATCAGAAGGTTATCAGGATGATGCTTGAGAAACTTGGTTTAAAAGCAGATTATGCAGAGAATGGCCGAGAAGCTGTAGAATGTCAAAGGAGGAATAATTATGACCTCATTTTAATGGATTTACAAATGCCTGAAATGGACGGCATAGAGGCATCAAGAATCATTAGATCAGAAGGCTTCAATAATTTGGAGCCAGTAATTATAGCCATGAGTGCAAATGCTTTAAGCAGTGATCAAGATGTTTGCTTTGTCGTAGGAATGAATGATTTTATTTCAAAACCAGCCACACTGAATAAAGTGCATGAAGTGATTAAAAAATGGGAAACAGTTTCTGAAAATTGATATTTGATTTTTATCAACCTTTCAATCGTTAGAATAAATCATCTATTTTTATTCATTTCTGTAGCTAGCCATGAGTTAATGTAAGAAGTATAATTCAATTAGAAGCATTTGAGAGATGTTCAGTAAGCTCAAGCAAACAGACCATTTTGAATAATGTGATTTATATCAATACTAGCGTGTGTAAATAAAAAAAGGTTGCCATGTTCATACAAAGCAACCTTCGGAATCTTATAGTAAAACTAAGTGTTATTCGGATTCTACAACAAACGGAATTTCATAGCTCTTTTCAAATTCTTCCCATTTTTGCTTTTTATGATTATCCTCACCAAAGTAATTAGCTACCTTGTAAAAGAAGCCTGGCTTTTGGAATCCAGGAAGGATGGTCATAATACTCATTTTCTCATCTAGAAAAACAGTGGTCGGAAAGCTAAGTTTTCCTTGTAATAACGTAGCTGCCAGTTGATGATAACCTCTTTTTCCTTGAGGGATAAATTTGAAAGTGGATCCTTTGTAAATAATATCTTCTTTTTGTTCGGCATCTAACTTGACCATATAGAAGTTTTCAGACATATATTTTGCTACTTCAGAATGATTAAAAGTCTTTTTGTCCATTACTTTACACCAGCCACACCAGTCTGTATATACATCTACAAATACTTTCTTCGGGTGTGCTTCATTGCTGGTTAATTCTACTGCCTCTTCCCAAGTAATCCAACTGATAGCTTCTACTTTTTCCACTGAAGTCCAAGAACCTAAAAGAATCAAAAAAGGAATGGATATGATGCAAATAATGTGTTTTGAAAAATTCATTTATAATAATCTTTATAAATTGATACCGAAATTAATATTGCAAATATAAGATGACTTATTGGATGCATATATTCTTAAATGTAAAAAAACGATCCTAAAATTATAGCTTGTGTATGAAAGCTTATTTATTAAATACGTCTGGAGACCCAAAAGTGTTACAGATGAGCAATATCCCTAGTCCTAAGATAAGTAATCCTACTGACATTTTGATTAAAGTAAAAACCATTGGGATTAATTATGCGGAAATACTGTCCAGAAAGGGCCAATATTCCTGGGCTCCACCTAAGCCTTATGTTCTAGGAATGGAGTCCTATGGAAAAGTAGAGAAAATTGGCAGCAGTGTTACTCATGTTGCTGTTGGCGATCCTGTCATCGTTGGGGGACAATATGGGTGCTATGCTGAAAAAGTGATAGCTCCAGAACATTTAGTTTTCAAGGCAATAAAAGAGTATACGGAAGAGGAAAACGCAGCATTACTAGTAAACTATATGACAGCGTGGGTTGTGCTGAATAAACAAGCTAGGATAGCTGCAAATGAAGTGTTGCTAGTGCATGCTGCTGCAGGTGGTGTTGGAACGGCTGCAATACAGCTGGGTAAGGCGCTAGGAGCTCATGTGATAGGTACGGCAGGAAGTAATGAAAAGTGTGAGATCTTAAAAAAAATGAGAGTTGACAGGGCAATAAATTATTTAGAAAAAGATTTCTATCAAGATATTTCTGAAAATTATCAAGGAGTAGATGTAGTGCTAGAAGTAGTGGGAGGTGAAGTATTTAAAAAGAGTATAGAATTACTGAACCCGTTTGGGAGAATATGCATAGCAGGTTACGCGAGTATCCCTTTTAAAAAATCGAACCCATTTACCTACTGGAAAACCTGGAGAGATGCCCCTAAAGCAAAAATAATGAATATGGCAAAAGGCAGCTATGGAATTTTTGCAACGCACATAGGTTACTTGACTGAAAATAAAATGATAAGTGAAACTTTATTTGAAGAAATGAAACAATTTGTTCTAAAAAATAACATTAAGCCTGTAATTGGTAAAGTATATGATTTTGATGAAATTCCAAAAGCCCATGAGTTCATGCAGTCTAGAAAGAGTCATGGGAAAATAGTAGTTAAAATTGGATGACAATTAAAGGATGGATAGGGATCATTATCAAGAGAATAATCGAATTTCAATGAGAAATTTAACAATTTGAAATTTAAAAGTATAGAAGAAATGATATTAAGCGCTAGAAAAAACCCATTGCTTAATATCATTAAATAGATATTCTGTAGTTTTGAGGCTTAAACATAAACTTTGATATGGCCAATAGCAATTGGATACTAGATAAGTCTAAAAGTAACATACGATTTAAGGTAAAACACCTCTTGGTAGCAAACATTCAAGGAGAGTTTGAGGATTTTGATATCTCTGTGACTAACGAAGGAGAGAGGCTAGTAGAAAAGGAATTTAAGCTTGATATAAAAGCTAAGAGTATAAATACAAGGCTGCAACAACGTGATGATCATTTGAGAAGTCTGGATTTTTTAAATACAGAAGAATTTCCCAACATTACTTTTAAGAGCTCGGAGATTAGTGAGATTAAGCAAAATAGCTATAAACTTCATGGTGAATTAACTCTTGTAGGGGTTTCGAAAGAATTTGACTTATATGCTTCATTTACGGAGAGTCAAGATGAAGATACCTTGGGAGATTTTTCTTTAGAAGTAAATATCAAAAGGAGTGAATTTGGACTTAACTGGAATAACCTACTAGGTGATAAATGGGTGATTGTAGATGATGTTATCAAATTATATGGTAACATTCGATTGTTGAATAAAAAACCGGGAGATAGAGTAAAAGGGCTTGCAGGTAGGGCAGATGTAGTTAGGAATGAGAATTATCAGCTGTTTAATAGCTTGTCTGACAATAAAAATGGTACGCTTTCATGGTCACAACTCAAAGAAAACCAGATGCATTGGATCTTTGGTGTAACTACAGGGGATACTGATGAAACTTATTTGAGAGCATTAAAGACTAAGTTGTATATTGAAAGTTTAACTAAAGAATACAATCAAGTTAATAGTACCAATCAGTTTTTAAGAATTTTACACTTTGCCTTACAAGATGATAATTTTTTGACTAGGAGTATCTATGATAATAATACTTATTCTTTAGATACAGGATATTTCATCATTGATAAGAGCGGTGCTAAAATAAGATATTGTAGTGCAAGATTAAATGTAGTTTTATTAAAATCAAATGGACTCAAATTATTCCCCAAAAATAACATTTCGATTGGTTTTCCTTATTATAACTCAGGTCAATTGGCAGAACATGTAATACCATATGACTCGGGAGACACATTAGTTGTATTTAATGATGAATTTATCAAACAAGCAGGAGGGAAATATGGTAAAAAACTTGGGGCTAAAACAGTAGGTAATATCCTTAGCGAAAATAGACAACAGCCTTGGGGTAATAGAGGTGAACATTTACAGAAAGTATTAAACCAGTGGGTAGGAAACGGCAAAATGGATCAAATTTTAATTGCTCAAATAAAACTATAAAATAATGCAAAGAATAAAGTGGGTAATAGACCCTTCGCATAGTTATATTGAGTTTTCTATTTTTATGAATGGGGAAGCTCCCAGAAAAGTTTATTTTCGGAAAATGATGGCCAGCCTATTATTAGAAGAAGAATTTGATAAATCACAGATACAGTTACAGTGGATAGCTGATTCAATAGATTCAGGAGATAAAGGAATGGATAAGTTTTTATCTAGTGCTGATTTTTTTGCTTCAGAGAAAGTACCCTTATTAAAGTTTACATCTGAGAAGATTAGTAAAATTTCTCATAGTCAATATGGAGTCCGTGGCTGTCTGACATATGGATCTCATGATGAACCTATTTCATTTAATGCGAAATTTGAAAATAATATTGTAGATCAAGAAGATGGTAGTAAAAGGACTGGACTTTATATGTCTACCCAAGTAGATCCGAAAATGTTCGATATCGGCAGTCGAGAAATTAAATTTGACAAAAGTATTGGTATTGAATTGGAGTTGGAATTTCTACGGAAATCTTGAGACTTTACCAATGATATTCATCTTACTTAAAAAGACCCTTCGTGTTTTGCAGGAGTAGATTTTTCAATTTGATAACAAAGCTTAAGTGCTTATCATGATTGAAACTACTTAATTCGAAAAACAACTTTTCAAAATTATTATAAGACCTAAGAAAGGCTATTCCATCGTCTAATATCCAAACTATTGTTTCTTCACCACTCCATTGGGTAGTATGAGATTTTATGATTTGGAAGTTTGCACTTACTAATAGACCAGATAAATTGTAGGATAGTAATTCTATATCATCACTTATTAACCATTCTGTTAATATTTCTGGTTTATCTTTCATGTGTATATCCGCAGAGAAATTTTACTTTGATTATTAGTAATTATAAAAATAGTGCTTTAGGCTTTTGAAATTAATGAGCGCTAATTAAGAACACTATATTTTATGGTAAAGTTACTTAAAGATGTTTTGCCGTAGGAATATTGCTTGATCTGTTAAAAAAAATAAATAATAGGATTTTCTAAAGAGGGAACAATAAAAAAAGGCCTCCTGGCGGAGGCCTCTCATCAACCATCTGTCCACATCCCCTATCTCATGATTCTTAAATATTTTAGATGCAAGTGATAATGTTATCTATCACTAGGTTGTTATATTAACAAATAAACATCTACTATGTTTACTTTTTTATTTTCTGTTTTACAAAAGTAACTCTTTTCGTGAAAACAAACAATAAAATAATTAAAATCTGATTTAATCTATAAGAAAATAAAGTTCAAAACTTTGAACTGGGTAACAAAAAAGGATGAGAGAACATTTCTCCCACCCTTTTTAGATTATTCAATTAACCTTTTAGTCTTTATTAATTCTATAAATGAAAGTATTGTCTGATTCCATGAAGTAATCACTAGTCCCTTCTAATGAAATAAACTTTTTATCGTTGATTACTTCATTTTTTTTACACTAATTGTATAAATCGATTGATCATTTCCGTTGTAGAACTCATAGGTAATAGAATCATCATTGTATTCTATTGATTCGCTTTCTAATGAAGCTAATAATTCATCAATTTGAGCAGCGGTGATTTTTAACGCTTCATCTTTTTTATCAATTTTAGTAGAATCATTAGTTTTTGCCTGAGTAGGGAAAGCAGAAACTAGTAATATAAGCACTAGACCTGTGGTAGATATTTTATTGATAATCGTTTTCATAATATTTATTTTGAGTATGACCTTATGTTACTTCTATTTGCTAAATACATGCTAATTATTGTAAATAATTAGTGATCAAAAAGTTAAAGTAAATTGATTTTTGAATTTCCTAGAAAAATGTTCGTTTGTGAACACGGGTTTTAAAATTAAGTACAGTGCAGCCCAATTAATTTTAGAGCGTAGTCTTTATGCATCTAAAAGTGCTACAACAATCTTATCAACTAAAGATACGGCAACCCAGGTGAGGAGTGGAATGATTATATAAAACAATATTCTTAAAACCACAGGAATATTAATTGGAAGTTCTTTTACCCCTTGAATGATTTTCTTACAAGAAATTAAATCGATAACATTAAGTTTATCAAATTGCCCAGAGATTCTAGATTTTTGGAGTGCTTCTATATCTCCATCAATTCCTCTATTTATTAAACCCGAATGATGCATTAGACTTTTAAGAGAAAATTATAAATGGCTGTTAGATAGCTGCTTAAATTCTGATTTGCCACGCAGACATAGTCTCCATTATGGTGAGTAAGAAATTAGGATTTAAGTGGCTAGATGACTGTTAGTTATGGTTTGCATCAAATTTCTATTGCATCATTCGGGTTAAAGCAATTTCTTTTTGTTTAGCTGATTGTATTTGCTTTCTAATTGGTAGGATGGGAATAAAAAGCAATTACCACTGGTAAGAATGTGATTAGTGCTGAGTTTAGAAACAACTGAGAAAGTGTGGATATACCAAGTAATGGAAATAACGCATAAGAACTAATGAATCCCAAGGTAATTCTTACAGGAATTATTAATTCATAATTGCTAATTATTTTGTTGATAAACTTGAGTAAAAAGGTAACAAAGTAATCATAATCAAGCTACCGTGATAAACTCTATTGTTCAATTAATTTTAGATTAAAAAAATAGAAACTCTCTAAACTTCCTTTGGGAATTAGTCCAGTAGATCTATAAACAATTCATAGTATAATAATAGTTTTGCAGACTTTTTATATAAGAAATAAAAAATTTTACTAAAGAATTAGGTAAGTTTGCTTTAATGTTTAATTAATCTGTTTTTAATTTAAAATTATATGATAAAAGTTATACCAACTATTTGTTTGTTCATGTCGCTTTTCTTTATAGCTTCTGATAATGCTTGTGCCCAAAGAGTAACGGATTATGAAAACGACTTGAAATCGAAATATTCTGATTTGTTGGAAACAAATGTAACAACTTATCAGAAACAACCTTTATTAAGGAAGAATAATGAGTTTAACGAGTCTTTTCCAAGGATCTCTTCGGAAAACTCTTTTCAACAAGAACCATGGGAAAATGTGGATTTAAATTTCCCTCCAAATGGTATTGGTTTGGCAGCTGGCGATATCAATGGTGATGGGCTTGCCGATTTAGTAAGAACTTATAGCAGCATTCCGGATATGAGAATTGAAAATCTCAATGTTGTAGAAAACCGCTCTTTGATTTTTTATGGTGGAAATAATACAATCAACCCTGATCAACAGGTAGATGCCCTTTTGACCCCTGTGGGAGATATCAATGGTGATGGTTTTGATGATGCAATTGGACAGGAACTTTCTGGAACACGATATTATTACTTAGGTTCTGAAAATGGTTATTCACAATCACTTGAAATGGAAGATTTTACCGAAGATGTGATAAATGGTTTCAGAGATTTTGATCAAGATGGTTTTGATGACATTCTTCTTAATGATCGAGTAAACCCTAATGGTTTTAGTATTTTCTTTGGTGCTGCTGAAATAGAGGATGTAATGGATACAACTTACTTTACCTTAGGATCTAGAAGTGTTGTTCCTGCTTTTTTAGGGAGGAATACAATTTTAGAAATAGATGATGGTTCGTTTAATTTTAATGGGGTAATTATAAGAATTTTTTCTATTGTAGGAGATTTGAAAGAGATGAATTTAATAAGTATCGACACGATTGATATTGCGTCTGACCTCTCATCAAGGATAGGTAATGATTTTGATTTTTATCCTATTGATCTGGACAATGATGGTTTTGATGAAATATATAGTTCAGCATCAAATAATGTTGAAGCTTTTGGTTATGTCCTTGAAACGAATACAGAAGGTAGGTTTACAGAATTGGTTGTTACTTCTCCAGTAGAGAATTTCACAATGTGGATACCTGTTGGTGATTTAAATAATCAAGGGGCAATAGATTTTATAGCTCGAGGAAGCAGTGATAACGAACTATTAGTAGCTTATGGAGAGAATGCCTTAACCAATGGATTGAATGTAGACCTAACTTTACAATTGGACACAAGGATAACTTCTATACCCTCCGTAAATGTTACTCTTAGGACTCAGGCAAGTTATGGAGATTTCAATGATGATGATATTGATGATTTTCAAATAGGAATTATAAACGAAAATGGTTTTGGGCAAAGGAATATTTTCGGAATTTCAGATGGGGTTCTTGATGAATTTGTTGACATTATCTATGAAAACGAGACCTTTGCAAGACTCCCAAATTATTTAGAGAATGCCAATTTAGGTGACATCAATAATGATGGTGTGGATGAGCTAGCACTTTTATATACAGATAGAATAGATATCCATTATGGAGGAAACTTAAACCTAGAACCAGATATTACCATTCCGTCAGGAGAGTTTATTAATAATGAAATGACTTGTGGAGATTTTAATGGGGATGGTATAATAGATATAGTAGTAGGACTTGCTTTAGACAACAACCCTGTTGAATCATCAGTGGTTGTAAATTTTTATTTTGGTTCTGCAACATTTGATGGAGAGATAGACCATTCTTTAACATTATCTGACATAGCAACAGACTCCCTGATTGATTTTGAAAGAATTTTCAGTAGTGCAATTAATTCTACTAACATAGGCGATGTTAATAATGATGGAGTGGATGATCTTTTGATTTTGGGGCCTAATAGAACTAATGGTTTTATTTATTTTGGGCAAGAGACAATATCCGTTAACCCTAATGTAGTACTTGGCGGATTTGATACTGATTTTGGATTAGAGGACCTAAATCGTAACACATTTAGCTTAGGCTTTAGAGCTATGGGCCTAGAAGACATTAATGGAGATGGGATTGATGATTTTGCGATTGCTGATATTGGAAGGGTGAGTATTAGGAATACTGGAACTAACTTTATTTTAGGGATAGGAATAGTTATGGTCTATTATGGAACAGAAGGGGATATAGATATCCCCGATGTGGTATTATTTCAAGAAGATGAGTTTGATGATAATTTGAGATTATTTGGATTAAATATGATTGCAGGTGATTATAATGGTGATGGGAATAATGATCTTTTAGTAACTCCTTTAGGCCTTCGAGATAATTCTAATTTGGAAAATCCGCAAGATGGAGGTAAAAGCGTATTTATTTACCATGGAGGAACAGGTTTTGACAATGTAGCTGATATGAATTTTGCTCTACCCGCAGCTCCTTTTGGTATTCAAGGCATCAATAATGTAAATAGTCTAATAGGAGAGTTCATCACTGTGCCAGATTTAAATGGAGATGGGGCAGATGAATTTATATTTGGGAGTTTTACAGATCAAAATGCCATTTTAGTCTTGGGAGGTGATGAATTGGTGGTTGGAAATATTCCAGCAGCGCTATTGGAAGGGCCTAATAACTTAGCTGATCTCACACATAGGAATAATGATGTAATAGTTTCTAGAAGCGGTTCTATAGGAGATTTTAATGGAGATGGAATATTGGAAGTGGTATTACCTCAGCAATCAGATCTGACCTATCGGAATATTCCAGTATATACATTTCCTTTACAAAATCCTTTATTGACTAATCAGAACATTACATTCCCCTTAATAGAAGACAGATCATTTAGCAATGAGAGTTTTGAGTTAAATGCAACTACTAGTTCAGGACTGCCAGTAGAATATTCGGTCTTATCTGGACCTGCAGCTGTGACAGGTAGTGATGTTACTTTAACTGGTATTGGAGAAGTAACTATAGAAGCAAGTCAAGTTGGGAACGACTCGTTTAACCCTGCTCCATTAGTTAGGAGAACTTTCAATGTAACGGTAGGGGATCAAGTGATTACTTTTGAAGAATTACCTGATGTATTAGCAAACAGTAATGAAATTACTCTAATTGCCAGCAGTGATTCTGGCCTCGAAGTAGCTTTTGCCTTAGTTGATGGACCTGCTACTTTAGAAGGGAATAAAGTAACTATAACAGGTGCAGGAGAAATAACTATAGAAGCAAGTCAAGTTGGGAACGAATTATTTAACCCGGCACCATCAGTTAGACAAACCTTCAGTGCGGTTAAGATAGATCAGACGATTACTTTCGAAGAATTACCTGATGTATTAGCAAACAGTGATGAAATTACTCTAGTTGCCAGCAGTGATTCTGGCTTAGAAGTAGCTTTTGCCCTAGTTGATGGGCCTGCTACTTTAGAAGGGAACAGAGTAACTATAACAGGTGCAGGCGAAATAACGATAGAAGTAAGTCAAGTTGGGAACGAATTATTTAACCCGGCACCATCAGTTAGACAAACCTTCAGTGCGGTTAAGGTAGATCAAACAATTACTTTTGAGGAACTACCTAATGTACTGGCAGATAATGAGGTGATTACTTTAGTGGCTACGAGTGATTCAGGCTTAGATATTACCTTTGATTTAGTGGAAGGCCCTGCAGCTATAGAAGGGGATCAATTAACTTTATTAGGTGAGCCAGGTACAATTGTTTTAAGAGCTATCCAATCTGGAGATGATATTTATAACTCCGCAGAGCCTATAGAGCGTTCTTTTGAAGTAATGAGTGTAACAGCAATTTCTGATCTGCAATCATTAGAAGGCTTTTCTATCTACCCCAATCCACTGGAAGATCAACTAACCATTAATTTGGGACCTCTTGCTCGAAGAAACATTCTGAACATTAGCTTTTATACGATGTCAGGATCCTTAGTGAGTAGTGATTCTAATGTTGAAAAATTTGCGGAAAAAGAAATCAAATTAGATATTCGCTTTTTACAAAAAGGAGTTTACTTGCTTGTTATTGAAACTACAGAACAATCTTTTCAGGTTCGATTGCTGAAATAAAGAAATACCTCTACAACAACAGAATTGTCTTATAAATAAGATAAATAAAAAAGGCCATTCCATCGGGGTGGCTTTTTTATTGTAAAATCTAATGGAGTTAATGCCATTATCTTGAAATTCTATCCATTTGTATT
Organism: uncultured Cyclobacteriaceae bacterium; assembly: GCA_937958005.1. Taxonomy (GTDB): domain Bacteria; phylum Bacteroidota; class Bacteroidia; order Cytophagales; family Cyclobacteriaceae; genus JANSWY01. Next base: position 12,216 of record CALGOB010000170.1, on the reverse strand, counting down.
AAACACTAGCTAGATGTGCCAGGTGAGTAAGTGATTATTCAGGTCTCCAGAGTAAAATTCCGATGTAAAAAGTTTATAACTTCCTTCAATAAAAGTTAAGTAATATAGCATACCTGAATTTCAAGTATGTTTAAATTAACCTAATTACTCATTAATTAATTCATGTTTTGTATAAATAATAAAATGATAATTTATACATTTAAGGATAAAATAGAATTTCATCGTATGAAAGGAGAAAATTTAGGGGAGTTTGAAGAAGTTGTTTTACTAACTATCGCAGCATTATTAGATGATGCTTATAGTGTGGCAGTTTGTGACCATATAGAAAAGATGACTGGAAGAAAAGTGAAATTGGGAGTGGTGCATGCTGTTTTAAACAGAATGGAGAAAAAAGGATATATCCTTTCCGAATTGGGAAACCCTACAAAAGAAAGAGGAGGGAAGAGAAAGAGGTACTTTACTATCTCACATGCTGGTAAAATAGCATTAATGAAATCAAAAGATCAGAGGGATAAACTTTGGGATGTAATTCCTAAAACTATTTTTCAGGGAATTTAAGGTTTTATGAAACAGCCAAATTTCAATCCGCCACCCAAATGGATGGATCACTTACTTTCTTTGTATTGCAGACCTGAATTATTGGAAGATCTTCAAGGAGATTTGTATGAATTCTATTTGCGGAATGCCGCTGAAAAAGGAATACTCAAAGCACAATTAATCTATCTGATTGATGTGCTGAAATTTATAAGGTTATATACGGTTAAAACTCCAAAAATATTTAGGAACATGAATTTCATCGCAATTTTTAAAAACAATTTTAAGACTTCAATTAGGAGCTTATTTAATAATAAATTATTTACAGGGATCAATGTATTTGGATTGGCTGTAAGTATGTCTGTTGGTTTGCTTCTGATTACACTTTATTTGGAGCTCAGTAAATTTGATACTTTCCATGAGAATTCATCTAGAATTTATAGGGTAATCAATACCTTAGAAGGGAAAGAGAAGGATGTCACCAACTTTGCCTCTACTTCTGTTCTATTAGGTGATAAGATAAGAGAGGAATTTACAGGAGTTAGCAAGGTGGTTACATTTTCAGGTAGATATGATATTGATGCCAAGTATAATGATAGGACAGTTCTTATAAAGGGAAGGTGGGCTACTCCAGAATTTGAGGATGTTTTTAGTTTTAAAATATTGAAAGGAAGTATCTCTAAAACACTAAGAGAACCTAATCAGGTAGTAATCACCCGTGAAACCTCAATGAAGTTATTTAATACAATAAATGTAATTGGTGAGATTATTCAAGATGGAAAAGGAAATTCTCTCACGGTAGGAGGAATTATAGAAGATATCCCTAAACATTCTCATTTGCAATTTGAGGCTTTGCACTCCTTTGTTACCTTAGAAAATAGAAGTAAAGATAAATGGTTTAAAGAGTGGAAAAATATGTGGTCTAACCATGTTTATGTTTTATTGCATGATGAGGTTCCAGCAAAACAATTTCAAATTCAGCTAGATAGTTTATGTAGTAGACAAAATAAGATAAGCAAAGGTAGGAGGATACAGGCTAAGGCTCAACCACTTGAAGCAATTCTACCAGGGCCTGAATTATCAAATGAAATAGGGAACAGTTTTGATGAAGAAAAGTTGCTAATCCTGATTGGACTTGCTGTTGTGATATTAATTTCTGCCTGTTTTAATTATACAAACTTGTCAATTGCTAGATCTCTTAGGAGGTCTAAAGAAATAGGAGTAAGAAAGACAATTGGGGCTACACAATTGCAAGTTTTCTGTCAGTTTCTATTAGAAGCTATTATCGTTTCATTTTTAGCACTCTTACTGTCTATTTTATTATTTCATTTAGTAAGACCTTTCTTCTTAGAGATCTTGGGAACAAGTGGTGATATTGTTGATTTAACACTTGAATTATCAACAATTGGATATTTTATACTTTTCTCTTTTTTAGTAGGAGTAACTGTCGGGTTTTTTCCATCATATATGATGTCAAAAATGAAAGTTGATTCGATTTTTAGGGATGCGTACTCTATTAAATTATTTTCTAAGATTTCCTTAAGAAAAACACTGATTGTTGTTCAATTTTCACTTTCTATGATTTTTATTATGTCAGTGATTATAAGTTTTAAACAATATAAATATGCGTTAAATAGAGATTTGGGGTATCAAACAGAAAATGTACTTAATTTAGAATTGCAAGGAAATAGTACTGAGATTTTAGCTAGCGAATTTGATAAATTGCCTTTTGTTAAAGATTATTCATTTTCACTAATGGTACCAAGTGTAGGGAGTATTTACACTGAAATTGTCAAGAACCGAATTACAAATGATTCACTTAGAGCTCCTTATAATGTTGTGAGTCTTTCATACCTTCCTCTTCATGGTCATGAGTTTATTTCAGGGAGGAATTTTGATGAATCACCCTTAAACGTTAGTAAAAAAGCGAGATCCATTATTGTTAATGAAAGTTTGTTAAAAAAATTAAATGTAGGCGCTGCTCAAGAGGCAATTGGAAAAAAAATGTTCATCAAAGAGTATGATAATACTGGGAAAACATTAATTATCAAAGACCGTGAATCTATAATTGTAGGGGTAATAAAAGATTTCCATTTTGGTACAACTGAAAACGAAATTGGTCCATTTTTTTTCTTAAATGGAAATGAGGCAAATGAGAATAGATACTACCAGGCTAATATTAAGATTGAAAATGATAACTTAAACGAAGCTTTATTTGAGATAGAAGCAACATGGAAAAAAACAGATAAGGTACATCAATTTAGAGCTTTATTTTTTGATGAGGAAATTGCTCGAACTTATTTCTTTTTTAAGTCTATAATTGAAATAATGAGTCTTATGGCATTTATTGCTATTTCGATCGCGATATTAGGTTTACTGGGAATGGTTGTATTTACTACTGAAACTAGACTGAAAGAAATTAGTATTAGAAAGATTTTAGGGGCTACAGAAGGGAATCTATTAATCCTCCTAGGTAAAGGGTTTCTGATATTAATTTTAATTGCCGCAGCTATATCAATTCCGCTCACTTATTATACTTTTGATAACTATATTTTGAAGGATTATGTATATAAGGAATCAATTACTGGTTTGGAACTTATCAGTGGAGTGGCCGTGATTTTAGTAGGTGGTTTTTTAGTTGTTTTGACCCAAACATTAAGTGCTTCAAGAACCAACCCATCTGAAATGTTGAGAAATGAATGATAAAAAAAGGTGTCAAGTTAATCTTGACACCTTTTACTTATTTTGTCTATAAATGCTTGAACTAGCAAAACTCATCAAACACTTGCACTAAGTGCTGTGCTATCATATCTGCTGGTCTTCCTTCAATGTGATGTCTTTCTACAAAGTGAACTAACTCACCATCTTTAAATAAAGCAATTGCAGGAGAAGAAGGAGGATAAGGAAGTGTATATTCCCTTGCTTTTTCTGTTGCTTCAAAATCTACACCTGCAAAAACAGTTCCTAGTGCATCTGGTTTTTTATTACTAGCTGCTACTGCCATTTTTACGCCTGGTCTTGCTGCACCTGCTGCACAACCACATACTGAGTTGATAACCACTAAAGATGTTCCTTTGTGCTCTTTAAGATGAGAATCTACAGCTTCTGCAGTCGTAAATTCTTGGAACCCAGCTTCTGTAAGGTCTGTCCTCATGGGAGCTACTAAATGTTCTGGATACATATTATTATTTGTTTATACTATTCTTAATTTATTATAATTGACCGATTGTCAAATAATCAGTCATACTTTTACATAAAACCTAATTCTAACCTTGCCGCCTCAGACATCATATCTGTCGCATAGGGTGGGTCAAATGTTACTTCAACCTGGACATCATTTATTTCTTGTAAAGCTTCAACTTGTTGTTTAATCTCTCCCGGAATTTCTTCAGCAGAGGGACAAGCTGGTGAAGTAAGAGTCATCAATATATGCACATTATTTACCGGGAATACATTTACTTCATAAATAAGTCCCAATTCATAAACATCTACTGGAATTTCAGGGTCATAAACTGTTTTTATGGCCTCTATTATCTTTATTTTAAGTTGTTCAGTATCCATATACTAATCAATTATTTTTTGCCTCTTGCTGTATATTAAAAGCTACGGCATAAAGTTTCATTTGTTTGATCATGGAAGCAAATCCGTTTGATCTTTGTGTGCCAATGAAACGTCCCATTCCTATTTTGTCAGGAAATGTGATTTCTTCTTTGGCAATATTGGAAGCTGTTTCACCAGAATAAACTTTAACTAAAAGCGAAGCAAGTCCTTTGGTGATAGCTGTATTGCTATCAGCTGTAAACTTAACTACTCCGTTTTCTTGTTCTGCGACTAGCCAAACTTTTGACTGACAGCCTTTTACAATGTGATCGTCAGTTTTTAAGCTTTCTTGCATCTCAGGCATTTGTTCACCCAATTCCATGAGATAATTAATGGTCATTTCAAAATCACCATCTAACAATGAAAACTCGGCTACTATTTCATCTTGTTTTGATGCAATTGAAGGCATGTCTTTATTTTCTAAGTGTTTTTGCTATACTAGTTAAATATTCCACAAATTGATCTATCTCTTGTGTTGTATTGTAAACAGCAAAAGATGCTCTTGCAGTTCCTTCTATTTCAAACCTATCCATTAATGGCTGCGTACAATGATGTCCTGTTCTAACCGCTATGCCTTTAGCATCTAACATCATCCCTAGATCAAAAGGATGAACTCCTTCGATATTAAATGAGATGACACTGACTTTATTCTCGGCGGTTCCCACTGGTACAAAACCTTCTATTTTATTAAGCCTTTCATTGGCATACTCAAGTAAGTAATCCTCATGAGCAGCTATTTTTTCTTTTCCAATTTCTTGAATAAAATCGATAGCACTATCAAAAGCAACTACTTCACCAATGTTGGGAGTACCAGCTTCAAACTTGTAAGGAATTTCGTTGTAAGTAGTTCCAGAAAAACTGACATCTTTGATCATTTCCCCTCCACCTTGGTAAGGGGGCATTGATTCAAGAATTTCTCTTTTTCCATATAAAACCCCTGTACCTGTAGGGCCATATGCTTTATGTGCCGAGAATGCTAATAGATCACAATCTAAATCTTGCACGTCTAAATTAAGGTGTGAAGCCGCTTGTGCTGCATCTACCAAAACTTTGGCTCCAAACTTATGAGCATCAGCTGCCATTTCCTTTACAGGATTGATAGTACCCAAAGTATTAGAAACATAGACTATTGAGACTAGTTTCGTTTTATCAGAAAGCAGTGCTAAGTATTCATCATAAATAACCTCTCCTTTCTCATTGATAGGAATTACTTTTAATATGGCTCCTTTTTCTTCGCAAAGCATTTGCCAAGGTACTATATTAGAATGATGTTCCATATGAGAAATTAGAATTTCATCCCCTTCTTCTATGAATTTTCTACCAAAAGAGCTTGCCACTAAATTGATACTTTCAGTAGTTCCTTTAGTGAAAATAATTTCAGCAACTTCATTTGCATTTAGAAATTCACTTACTTTTTTCCTGGTATCTTCGAAAGCGCTAGTTGCTCTTTCTGCCAATGTATGAATCCCTCTATGAATATTGGAATTGATTCTTTCATAGTAATTAGATAAAGCATCAATTACTACTTTTGGCTTTTGTGAGGTAGCTGCATTATCAAAATAAATCAAAGGCTTTCCATTCACTTCTTGATGAAGGACGGGGAATTGCTTTCTTATTTTTTCTACATCTAAATGTGCTAAGACGTCATTACTCATATTTTTAAGAGTTAAGTCTCCGAGATACTATATTATCTAAGTAGGTTTTAATCCCTTCAACGGGGATTTTATCCACTACATCATTTGCAAAAGCATACAACAACATACCAATTGCTTTTTGCTTTGAAATACCTCTTGCTTGTAAGTAAAAGATTGCTTCTTTGTCTAATTGGCCAGAAGTACATCCATGGGAGCATTTTACATCATCGGCCCAAATTTCAAGCTGCGGCTTGGTATTTAAGGTAGCTGAATCAGATAGTAAGATATTATTGTTAGATTGGAAGGCGTTTGTTTTTTGCGCTTCCTGTCTCACAAATATTTTTCCATTGAAAACTCCTTTAGATTTGTCATCCAAAACACCTTTATACAGTTCATTACTATATGAATTGGGTTGCTTATGATCTACTACTGTGTGATTGTCAACGTGCGTTTTTTCATTTAATAGGTAAAGACCATACATGTTACTTTCACAATTTTGACCATCAGAAGTAATATTTAAATTGTTTCTGATCATCCCTCCAGATAAAGAGATTGTATAAGCTGAATAATTGCTGTTACTAGTTTGGTTTACTTGAGTTTGCGTTACTTCATAAGCATTGTTTCGGTCGTTTTGTAACCGTACTTGATGAACATGTGCATTTTCATGAACCACCACTTCAGCCATTACATTTAGAAAGGCGTTATTATTTCCCAATGTGATTGCTTTTTCTACTAAAGTAATTTTACTGTTACTATTCGCAATAATTAAATTTCTTGGGAAACTATGTGTTTCAGCATTTTGTGCTGTGTTTACATAATAGATGTAAAATGGCGTTGCTAAGTTGGTATTTTTCAATACCTCTATATAGATTCCATCTTGTGTCAATGCAGTATTAAGAGCGGCAAATGAATCGATAGTTACATCGCTTAATTTGCCAAAATATTTCTCCACATTGTCAGCATGATCTACTGCGGCTTGTTTCAGCGACTTAATAATCAGACCATCTGTTTGCTCAAATTTTGATAAGGTAGAAGAATAAACTCCATTTACAAAAATAATTTGATTGACAGCGCTATCTTCAATAAGTTGACCAGCCAAATCAGGTAATCCTATTTCTTGACTTACCTGGTTTTTAAAAGAAAAGTTTTTCTCTAAAGTTTTAGCAATAGGTGTGAACTTATATTCCTCTTCCCTAAACTTAGGTAGCCCGTTTTTAATGAAAGCTGATTTAGCCTCCTGTTTGATATTTTGCAGATTGGGAAGGAAGTCAGATCCATAATTTCCAATCAATGCTTCTTCTAAGGTAGCAGACATAATATTATCAATTCAGATTATACAGCTTCTTTGGTATCGACGGCTTCTTTGATCCAGTCGTAACCTTTTTCTTCTAATTCTAAGGCAAGTTCTTTTCCACCAGATTTAACAATCTTTCCTTTGTAAAGAACATGAACAAAATCCGGAACTATATAGTCCAAAAGTCTTTGATAATGAGTTACTACAATAGTGGCATTCTCACTTGATTTCAATTGGTTAACCCCATTCGCAACAATTTTCAAGGCATCTATATCCAAACCAGAATCAGTTTCATCTAGAATCGATAATTTAGGTTCAAGCATGGCCATTTGGAAAATTTCATTCCTTTTCTTTTCTCCACCTGAGAAGCCTTCATTTAATGATCTACTCAATAATGATTGATCAATTTCTACTAGCTTCATTTTTTCCTTCATCTCTTTCAAAAAAGAAACTGCATCTAGTTTAGCTAGGCCTTTATGTTCCCTAACTTGATTAACAGCTGTTTTTAAGAAATTAGTGGTTGTAACACCAGGGATTTCTACAGGATATTGAAAAGCAAGAAATACTCCTTCTCGAGCCCTTTCTTCAGAAGCCATTTCTAAAAGATCCTGACCTAAATATTCTACCGAACCTCCTGTTACTTCATAATCTTCTCTTCCAGCCAATACAGAAGCAAGCGTGCTTTTTCCTGAACCATTGGGACCCATTATGGCATGTATTTCACCAGGTTTTATTTCTAAGTTGATCCCTTTCAGGATTTCTTTATCTTCTATTCTTGCTTGTAAATTCTTAATGCTAAGCATGATGCTATTTATTCAATATGTACTAAAATTCTTCCTCCTAAAAACTAACCAACACTTCCTTCAAGTGTCAAAGCCAATAACTTTTGTGCTTCTACTGCAAATTCCATTGGTAATTGGTTTAATACCTCTTTAGCGTAACCATTCACAATGAGGGCAACCGCACTTTCTTCATCTATACCCCTCTGGGTACAATAAAAAATTTGGTCTTCGCCTATTTTTGAAGTGGTAGCTTCATGCTCTACCTGCGCACTTTTATTATTTATGTCTATATATGGAAAAGTATGAGCACCACAAAGATTACCCATCAAAAGAGAATCACATTGGGAGAAATTTCGAGCATTTTCTGCCCTTTTCATTACTTCTACTTGACCTCGATAACTGTTTTGTGAATACCCCGCAGAGATCCCTTTAGAAACAATCCTTGATTTAGTGTTTTTACCAATATGGATCATTTTAGTACCAGTATCAGCCTGCTGATAATTGTTAGTAACAGCCACGGAATAAAATTCTCCTTGAGAATAATCTCCTTTTAAGATGCAGGATGGATATTTCCAAGTAACAGCTGATCCTGTTTCTACCTGAGTCCAGCTGATTTTAGAATGGTCTCCGTTACAAATTCCTCTTTTAGTAACAAAATTGTAAATACCACCCTTTCCGTTTTTGTCTCCAGGATACCAGTTTTGAACCGTTGAGTACTTTACCTCAGCCTCTTTTTCAGCTAATATTTCTACAACTGCAGCATGCAATTGATTTTCATCTCTTTGAGGAGCAGTACATCCTTCTAGGTAACTTACATAAGAGTTTTCCTCAGCCACGATCAATGTCCTTTCAAACTGACCTGTATTAGCTGCATTTATTCTAAAGTAAGTAGATAGTTCCATTGGACATCTTACCCCTTTCGGAATGTAGCAAAATGAACCATCAGAAAAAACAGCAGAATTGAGCGCAGCAAAATAGTTGTCTTTTACTGGAACTACAGAACCTAAGTATTTTTTAACTAATTCAGGATGTTCCTGAACTGCTTCACTAAATGAAGAAAAGATAATACCTAATTCACCAAGTGTCTCTTTAAAAGTTGTTGCTACTGAAACTGAATCAATTACTGCATCTACAGCTACACCTGTTAGTCTTTTTTGTTCAGTTAGCGAAATACCCAATTTGCTAAATGTTTCAAGCAATTCAGGATCTACATCATCTAAGCTATCTAATTTCTTAGTTTTCTTAGGTGCAGAATAATATTTGATAGCCTGAAAATCCACTGAAGGATAAGCAACATTTGCCCAATCAGGCTCTTTAAGTGTCAACCAATGCCTATAAGCAGATAATCTCCATTCAAGTAACCAATTTGGTTCATTCTTTTTTGCGGAAATAAAACGCACTATATCCTCACTTAGACCCAAGGGAGCCTCATCTGCCTCTAAATCAACAGACCAACCATGCTCATACTCTTTTGAAGTGAATTCATCTAAAATTTGATCGTCATTGCTCATATCCAAGCTTTATTTAAAAAATGTAAGGAATTCTTACTCAACTGCAAAGGTAACTACAACCTCTATAATATGTTAGATTGTAAATTCCTTTTTTAGAATAATTTTAAATAAACGTCTTTTAAGTGAAATTTTACTTATTTAAAATAATTCTAAATTAGAAACGATCTTATGACAGAATAGTTTATAAATATTTTTTATAAATCTATAAATAAACGTTATTCTAGAATTGATTAGGAGGATTACTTTTCAATTGCGAAAGGCTATAAAAAGCATAACATACTTTAAATTCTATGTTATGCTTTATTTGATATTTTTAAAATTGTAGATGTCTATTTAAGCTCTCTTCTAAAGAAATAAACGTTTCGGTGCGTTCAATTCCTTCAACATACTGAATTTTATCATGTAAGACATCTCTTAGGTGCTTAGTGTCCTTGCAATGTATTTTTAAGAATATATTGTAATTTCCAGTAGTGTAATGGATTTTAACTACTTCAGGGATTTCTTTCAATTTGGCTACTACTAAATCATACAGTGAGCTTTTTTCTAGATAAATTCCCATAAAACAGGTGACATCATACCCTAACTTAGAGTAATCCATTTTTAACGTAGTTCCCTGTACTACTCCCATTTCCTCTAGTTTTTTCATTCGGACATGAACTGTACCTCCTGAAACAAAAACTCTTTTAGCCACTTCCGTATAAGGAATTTTGGCATCTTCCATTAAGATATTGAGGATTTTGAGATCTACGTTGTCAATTTCGTAATTTTTACTCATTTTATGTAGTTGTTTTTGAGATTAACCTAAATTTCTAATATAAAATTAGACATATTCTATTTTTTCAGCAAATTTATTGAAAAAATTTTAATAAAAAAGGTTTCTTGTTACCTTTGAGGTGTCGAAAGAATAAATTTCTTTGGAGTTCTTTAATTTGTAGGGTGATGAAATTGGCAGACATACCCTCCTGTCTCGGGGGTGAAGATAAAGTATAAACCTGATCAGTTGGGATAAATTGTATAAACAATTTATCGTAATTAGTTATGGCTAACTGCTTCTTGGAGGTTCGAATCCTTCTCCTACAGCTATCATTTTTGGGTTAATGTTGTTTATTTGAAAATAGCCTTGTGGTTTTTACCATGGGGCTTTTTCTATTTATAAAGGAGGTGCGAATAAAGGCAAATTGATCAAGGTAATATTTTGGACCAAACAATAAACCTGTGTGGAAACGTCTCTAATCTAGTTCTCGAACTTAAAATTTTTAATCCCTAAGGGGTATTAATTCCCCTGGGTCGGCACACTGACCCTTCTGCGGTCGCTGGAGGTGCTGAGTGAATCATTAATTTATTTTCCATATCCTCTTACTTTTCTGCGAACACCGTAGCTTTCTCAGCAGAGGCACTGAGGCGGGGTTGGTCAGGGCAAACGCATTTAAGTTTTAATTTCTAAACTGTTGCAATAGCTGTACTCGTTAGCCGCGTTCTGGATAGAAATGGCATCTTTTTTTTCTGTTTTACAGAAAAATAGAATGGATAACCTGGGGCGTATAACCAGTTAAAACGCCCAAAACCTAAGCTTTTTTTAAGGATCAAGCAATAAATCTGTGGGGAAGCTCCTCTAAACTCGCTCTCAAACTCAAACTTCTTTAGCAAACATCAAGTCAAGTATTTGATTATTAAATGCTTAAAATTTTAAATGTTATTTTTTATAGGTTGGATAGATTTAAAGTTTTTTCCTATTCCACAGGTTTTCTGCTTGATCCTTTTTTAACTGCGTTTGCCCTGTGGGGTTAGTTTATTATTTTGTTTCTTGACATCATATAATTATTTAATGTTAATAAATGATAACTTAAGGCGGCTTCCTCTTTTCAAAAGTGAAGCCCATAAAATCACTGTCTTTTAACTTGAATAATTTGGGGTGCCGACCAGGGAAATAATTACTGGAAAAGCTAAATGGTTGACCACCAACGTAATCGATTCCGTATAGTAAAATGGACATTCCTCAAATTTAGGCTATATCAATTCTTAATTCTTTCATCATAAAACTAAATAAATCAATTACTTATTACGCAAGGTCATGGTTTGTCATGAATAATGCAGATTAATACTCTTGATAGATTCTTCTTTCAACCCGAATGATGCATTAGACTTTTAAGAGAAAATCATAAATGGCTGTTAGATAGCTGCTTAAATTCTGATTTGCAACGCAGACATAGTCTCCATTATGGTGAGTAGGAACTTAGGATTTAAGTGGCTAAATGACTGTTAGTTATGGTTTGCATCAAATTTCTATTGCATCATTCGGGTTCAAAAAAATAATGTGTTCTACCGATTACTATAACTCTTCTGGGGAATAGGAAATTTCTTTTGAAAGCTTTTTTTGTTACTGTATTTTGATTGATGACTAGCGAATTGATCAACTATTCTTAGTGAAATCTGTTTTTATTGCGAATTTAATTATTAATAGGCCATTTTTATTACGAAAAATATGAATTTCAAAAAATTACCTATATCAAATTAGATGAGATGTAATTAATCAATTAATCTATTAAATAATTTTTATAAAAAGGATGATTTTATTAACTTTGATTCATCAAAAAGGGATAACCTTTGAAAGTTCTTTAAAATGTAGAGTGATGAAACTGGCAGACATGCCCTCCTGTCTCGAGGGTGGAGATAAAGGATAAACCTTGGTTAGTTATGATAAATTGTATAAACAGATTATCGTGATTAACCTAGGCTAACTGCTCCTTGGAGGTTCGAATCCTTCCTCTACAGCTATTAATTTTTTATTAATGTTTAGTCAAAAATAGCCTTGCAAGTATAACTGTAAGGCTATTTTTTATTTTACTCAACTTGCAAGTGGT
>CALGOB010000169.1 GCA_937958005.1 uncultured Cyclobacteriaceae bacterium | reverse complement strand
TCACCAAAAGTCCTCTTTTCGGTAGTGCAAACTTAAAATAATTATATCATATGGCTTGCTTTTTCTCACAGTACCTTGAGTCGATCATTAAATTATTGCCCATAGATACCCCGTACCCTTGGGTCGGGGTTGGTTCATTTTATAAAAGAAATCTCATTTTTTATCTTCTTCATCAGTTACAGTACTAAACATCAAAGCTCCTAAAGTATAAATTGATTACTACACTCACCATATGTTCACTGTCTTTTCTCAGAGTGTTTCAAAAATATTTGCTCTCACAATGGTTTTATTTACATCACAAATTATTCTAATATCTTGCGCTTCAGTGTTTAGTACATCATCTCTCACATAACATTCAATTTGTGTTTATCGAGGTTCTCATAAGCGCTATATACATTCTGAATACTTAAACACTTCTTGTATTGAATTTTTTTTCCTAGTTTAGTTGATTAAACTAGAGTTTTATATCAATTGACTAAAGAAACTACTAAAAATTGTATTAACTGCAATACGGAAATTAAGGGAATGTTTTGTCATGTATGTGGACAAAAGGCAATTATCCAGAAAATAACAATCAAAACACTTATCCAAGACATCAGTTCTAAATGGTTAGGCTGGGACAGTAAGTTCTTTAGGACTGTTAAATTTTTAACCATCAACCCAAGTGGCGTAATTAAAGACTATATCAAAGGAAATAGAGTAAGTTATCTAGGGCCACTAGGTTACCTGTTTTTGATTACCGCCTTGATGGTTTTAATCTATGAAATAACCGGGGTAAGCATTCAAGAAATAATTGAATCAAACAGTGGGTCAATTATGGGTAATGTAGAAGTATCTGAAAGCCAATTAGCTGTTCAGAAAATGATTTCTGAGTTTTCTGCTAAATACTTTAGATGGATAAGCATGGTAATTATCCCATTTACCTCTTTATCCACTTTCTTATTTTACCGCAAAGAAAAACGAAAATATAGTTATCTAGAAAATTTAGTTATGGTAGTCTACCTTACTGCTCATACAATTTGGGTCACTATCCTCACTACTCCCATTACCTTATATTTCGGAGTTGTCATCTCTTTATTGGTTTCATCTGTTAGTTTTTTCTACTTTGTTTATGGGATATATTCTTTACACGATTTAAGAGGGTTTAAAGGAGTACTCAAAGCAATATTAACCTATAGCTTTTCAACGGTGCTTTTTATTCTTTTTTTGGGCCTTTTGTACACTATATATGTCATTTATTCAAGAGTCCTGTAAAGATTGGTCAGACTCCTGGAATGGCAGTAATCTGATTACTTTTTTGATGAGATCCTCATTGTTTTGTCCTTTATGGCCACTACTTTTCCTTCACGGACTTTATGAAGGGATTAAGTCCATTTTACCATAGTGTTCCCCAAAACTTTCAGGGCCTACTTTGGCAAAAAACCTACTCAGCTTAGTCTCACAAGGAGTGTCTTTTTCATGAGGAAAAAACTTCTTTAACCAATCTATTTTTTCTTTACCAAACAAGGCTATTTCATCCCAGTCATTCATGTTGTTAACCACAGCAGAGATCACTAGGAAAAAGATTTCATTCAAAGGATAACGTACCTGATTTCTAATATTTGACCTTGGGGCTTTCATTTGATCAAAGACCGCTGAAAAATCAACGTTAATAAAATCAGTATTCTTAAGGTTTGAATCACTCTAAACGTAGGAAAGAAAAGGAGGGGAGAACAGCTATAACAATCAGAAAATCAGGATATTTATACTCAAGAAGGCAGGGTATGAAAATCCATTGGATAGTCCTAAATCTGCTTTTTTTACATTAACAAAAACATTATGAGACTGGGTTTCCCTGTTTAGCAGGGGAAGTTTGCCTTCATGTAAAATCATATATAATCTCATAAAATGATAGTTAACAGGCAGTTGCCATGTGGAGACTATGGCTGAATTGCAAATAAGAATTTATGCAACTATCTAACAGTTATTTATGATTTTCTTTTAAAAGTCTAATCCATAATTTGGGTTATAGCAATTCAATCTTATCAAGCGATTATCCTTTTGTAAAATATAGCCTTGGTGTAGTTCCTGTATATTTTTTAAAAGATCTATTGAAAGTGGTTTTGGAGTTAAAACCCACCCTAAATGCTAAGCTAAGAAAGGAATCATACTCCTTCTCACTACTTACTATTTGAATAAACTCTTTCACTCTTCTCTCATTAATAAATTGACTGAATGTTTGATCAAATCCCTCGTTTATTACCCGTGACAGCGCATGCACTGTAGTAGGGATTTGGTGAGAGAGTTGCGGCAGTGTAAGATCAGGGTTCTGATAAATTTTTTTGTTATCTATTAGGTCGTACAGCCTTTCTTTAATTTTCTCAAATTCATCGTTAGGCAATACAGAGTCTTTGTACTTTTTCTGTTCCGTTTTCTTCAATGGTCTTGTAAATAACTCCGGTTGCTTCATTGCATAATAGGCCAGGCAAACCGTAATCAATGAAAACAATACCCATAGTATGTCAATACAGGTTTCCGTAACCCAAAGCATATCCATATCTATTAGAAAACCGACAAAAAATACACCTGACAAAAAAATCCAAAGTGACAGATATATCGCCTTTATGCTCAAAACTACTTTGAGGAACCTAATGTATTTTTGATAGTTTTCGTTTTGCTGCTCCTTCTGCTTACCAGATTCTACTACCCTGAAGCAGAGCAGCCAATAGCCAATATTAAAAAATAAGGCTACTGCCCCAGATGATGCAAATACCATAAAAAGTTCCTTATCTAATACTCGATAAATAAACGTCTGGTCGTTCATTTGAAGATAGGGAAGGTATAAAAGGACGTGTATAACTGCTGGTATAAAATGGATCCACCAGTACTTTTTCCATTTTAAGGGCAAACGCAAAAGGTAATGAATATATAAGTAAAAAACTGGGGCATACGTAAATAAGATAATCTCCGGGATTAACAACATTTTAGGTGCCCAATTAAACACATCTCGATCATAAGTAGATGCTCTACCTACTAGTGCTAAGGCTATCAAGAACAACAAAACAGATAACACTCCATTTGCATATTTATTTTTATTCCTGATGGTATTAATAGCTACTATCAATAAGATAGCTTGTAAGACGGCTAAGTATAATAAATAAACATAGGCATTATATGAGCCTTTTGATAAGTCTTCCCAACTGGAAACACTTAATTTGATTTCATTGTGATCCTGCTTTGCACTGTATATTCTGTTCGGCCTAGCTCTCCCGTTGGTTCTACCTTCTACGGCACGCCAGCTTCCTCTAGTAATTTTATATTCAAAATATGGTTGATTATGATCAATACTTAATGAATAACTTCCATCCTCTCTCCTTACAAATTTATTTTCATTCATATCAGGAAACCAACCTCTACTGGAACTTGCTATGTATAATGAAGCGTCATAGGGTGTATTCATTGGGAGGCACTCAATAATGATTGTTGTATGATACAGGCTATCACACATTCTTGCACTTAGCTCCGTACAGAAAAAGCTAATTAAAAAAATACTCAGTAAAAGAAATCTCCTCAAGATTATTGATTCCATAGTGGCTCCTAACTTAGCGGGCTCTTAAAAATCTTACAAAAATCGGCCTTTTAACTAATCTACAAATCAAACTTCTTTAATAGAAACGCCTTTTTTTGGTAATTTGGAATTTATAAAATTTTGAAAAGAAAGGAGCAATTCTTCAGGTGAATTCCTGAGTTTTTTTTCTGAAAACGTTTGTTTTTTTTGATTTGGGTGACCACTTAGTAGCAGGAGTAAGAAGTATCAATTATTTGGTCGACTCTGTATCTTTCCAAAAAGGGCTAAGGGTTTACCAGCTTAAAGAAATCAGCCAACCTAGGGGCAAGCCCACGAGGTATGAATTACACAAGAGTTTTAATCCCTAAGAGGTATTAGTTCTCCGAAGCTTCTCAGCGGAAGGGTTTAATCAGAAAATAGAGATCTAATATCTCTTAATCATTCTTTGTTTCTAGGTTAGAAACACCCACTTTGTCATCGGTGGTTTCCTCGTCCTCTGATTGTCCAAAGTAGCGTTTTTGGAAAATAAGAATAAAGGTGATTCCAATAAAAATAGATGCATCTGCCACATTAAATACAGGCCAAAGTGCCATGCATTTTCTACCTATGAAAGGTATGTCTAAGCAGCCTTCCCAGATATCTATATAAAACATGTCAATCACTTGGCCGTGAAACCAGGCGTAGGGCGCATTACTAGGCGCATTGTCTAATAAAACGCCGTAAAAAGTACTGTCTACTACATTACCGATAGCACCACCCAAAATAAGAGCCATGCACCACAGTAAACCAGAAGATGCATTCTTTTTTACTAACCATGAGAGGTAATAAACAATACCACCTACAGCCACTAGACGCAATAGGGTAAGTGCTAACTTACTATTCTTTAGCCATGAAAACTCAAGGCCAAATGCCATGCCTTTATTAGTCAAATAATGCAATTTAAAGAACTCTCCAAAAATATGGATTTCTCCAGATGGCCCTTTAACCATGTAATTATAAACCAGCATTTTTACAATCTGGTCAATTGCAATTACCCCCACCGCAATCAAAAGGTACTTGTATACGGTATTCTTATTTGACAACATAAATTCTCTATTTAACAACTTTTAAGTCAACACGTAGTTCATAATCATCCATCTCAAGAGGTTCTCCTATTTGATTGTCCTCAGTTTTACGAATGGTTAACGCTTGCGTTTCCTTTCTGATGTAATTTTCATTGGTGTTTATCGCTTCAGCAAAAAGTGTATCGCTTGTAAAATAACCAATCTCTATTTTATCTTGAACCTCAAGTCCTTTATCTTTTCTTAAATTTTGGATTCTATTCACAAAATCTCGAGCAAGCCCTTCTTTCTTAAGTTCATCGGTAATTGTTATATCCAAGGCAACTGTTAGTCCATCTTCAGTGGCTACTAGCCACCCAGGGATATCCTGTGACTGAATCTCAAAATCTTCTAGTTTAAGATCTATCTGCTCTTCTTCAATTTGCAAAGCATAGGTTCCTTCTTTTTCTACTTTCTTAATATCTTCTTGGGAGAATTGGGCAACAGCAGCACTGATTGCTTTCATTTTCTTCCCATATTTCTTACCTAATTCTCTGAAGTTTGGCTTGATTTTCTTTACTAAAATATCACTGTCTTCCCCTATATATTCCAATGATTTAACATTAGTTTCTGAAAGTATCAGATCTCCAACGGCTTCTAGCCTGTTTTTTACTGTTTCATTCAACACTGGCACCATTACTTTAGTCAATGGCTGCCTTACCTTGATTTTTTTACTCTTCCTTAATGAGTGTACTAAAGAAGAAGCTTGCTGAGCAAGAGACATTCTTTCTTCTAATTCTGTGTCTATTTTTCCTTCGTCTACTACTGGAAAATCACTTAGGTGAATAGAAAGGTCTGCACCTCCACTTTCTTGGGAAAGATCAGTAAATAATCTATCCATGTAAAACGGCGCAATAGGGGCACTCATTTTAGCAACCTCTAATAAGCAGCTATGCAAGGTCTGGTAAGCAGCTTTCTTATCTTGATTATATTCTCCAACCCAAAAGCGTTTCCTGTTTAATCTCACATACCAATTACTCAAATCTTGAACTACAAATGCCTGAATTGCTCTTGCTGCACGGGTAGGTTCGTATTCATTGTATGCTGCATCTACTACCTTAATTAAACTATTTAGTTTACTGATTACCCAACGGTCACTTTCTGTCCTATCAGCCATTGGTAAAGGTTCTTCATTAAATGAAAAGCCATCTAAATTAGCATATAGTGCAAAAAAGTTATAGGTATTTGAAATTGTCCCAAAGAATTTTCTTTGGACTTCTAAAATACCATCCTCATCAAACTTTAAGTTATCCCATGGATTGGCATTAGAAATCATATACCAGCGTGTCGCATCTGGTCCATATTTATCCATAGTTTCAAATGGATCTACAGCATTGCCCAACCTCTTGGACATCTTATTTCCATTCTTGTCTAATACTAGACCATTCGCAATCACATTTTTAAAAGCTACCTTGTCAAATAGCATCCCTGCAATGGCATGTAATGTGAAAAACCAACCCCTTGTTTGATCTACCCCTTCTGCAATAAAATCTGCAGGGTAGTTATTCTCAAATATTTCTTCATTTTCAAAAGGATAATGCCATTGTGCATAAGGCATAGCACCTGAATCAAACCAGACATCTATTAGGTCTTTTTCGCGGTACATTTTTTTCCCGCTCTCACTCACCAGAATTACGTCATCCACGTAAGGTCTGTGCAAATCAAAGTCTTCTGGTAGAGATGATTCCATAAAACCGGCAGCGACAGACTTCTCTACTGCCTCACTTAGTTCTTGCAAACTACCAATACAAACCTCTTCTTTCTGATCTTGTGTTCTCCATATTGGCAATGGAGTTCCCCAATATCTTGATCTACTTAAATTCCAGTCAACTAAATTCTCCAGCCAATTTCCAAACCTTCCAACACCAGTAGAAGCGGGCTTCCAGTTAATGGTGTTGTTTAGGGCTACCAATCGGTCTTTAAAAGCAGTCGTCTTGATAAACCAAGAATCAAGTGGGTAATAAAGGATTGGTTTATCAGTTCTCCAGCAGTGTGGATAGGAGTGTTCGTATTTTTCGACCTTAAAGGCTTTATTTTCTTCTTTTAGCTTAATGGCAATCAGTACATCTAAACTTTTCTCTGGTTCTTCTTCTTTGTTGTAATACTGGTTTTTGACATAAAGACCTGCAAAGTCTGTGATTTCTGCCACATATTTCCCTTGTTTATTAACAATAGGTGCATCAAAGCCTTCATCGTCCTTCACAAAAACCCCAGGCACATTATTCTGTGCACTTACACGCTCATCATCTGCTCCAAAAGATCTTGCCAAATGTACTATTCCCGTTCCATCTTCTGTTGTTACAAAATCTCCTACTAATACAGAAAAAGCAGGTTTGGGTAAAGTGATATAAGGCATTAACTGCTCATATTCCACTCCTGCTAACTCTGAACCTTTATAAGAACTGATTACTTCAAAAGGAATGAGTTTATCGCCTGCTTTATAAGCATCGAAAGCGATGTCTTTTGCTTTTGGGTTAAAATAAGTGTTCATTCGGTCTTTAGCCAAAATTACACAACATGGCTCAAAGGTATAGGCGTTGTAAGTTCTTACTTTTAGGTAGTTTATTCCTTTACCTACAGCCAACGAATTATTGGCCGGTAAAGTCCAAGGCGTAGTAGTCCATGCTAAGAAGTAAACCTCTTCCTTCACCCCTTCAAAAAGGAAACTAGAAGTCTCATTCTTAATGGTTTTAAACTGTGCTACTACTGTGGTATCTTTAATATCTTGATAGGTACCTGGTTGGTTTAGTTCATGAGAACTTAATCCAGTACCTGCTGCCGGACTATAAGGCTGTATGGTATAACCTTTGTAAATAAGCCCTTTATCATATAGTTTTTTTAAAAGTGCCCAAAGAGATTCCATATAATCCCTTTCAAAAGTGATGTATGGGTTCTCTAGGTCTACCCAGTAACCCATCCGTTCAGTCAGGTCATCCCATTGGCCTTTGAATTTCATGACAGCTTCTTTACATTTTGCATTGTACTCAGCTACTGAAATTTTCTTCCCAATATCTTCTTTTGTGATCCCTAATTCTTTCTCTACTTGTAGCTCTACAGGTAAACCATGCGTATCCCAGCCACCTTTTCTTTCTACTTTAAAGCCTTTTTGTGTCTTATAACGACAAAAAATATCTTTTACAGCCCTTGCCATCACATGGTGAATGCCTGGGGTTCCATTGGCTGAAGGGGGTCCTTCATAAAATGTAAAAGTAGGTTTCCCTTCTCTGGTAGTGATAGATTTCTTAAAAATATCATGCTTCTTCCAGTTGTCTAAAACCTCACTTGCCAAGTTGGCGTAATTAATATTTTTATATTCTTTGTACTGAGCCACGGTTCTCTAGAAAATTCTTTGTTATTACTATTATTAAAAAAAGGTTAGTCTTCTTCTACCTCTTTCTTCACACTCAATTTACCAAGATTAATTTCTTCATCTTCTTCCTCATGGTAAAATTCTGGGTATTGCTCTATCAATGGGTGTTTATTTACATTCCTTTTTCCACTATCAAACTGCAGTAACAAGGAGGGTAATACGGTAAGGTTGGTCAACATCGCAAACAACAAGGTAATAGAAGTAAGTACGCCTAATGCGATAGTTCCACCAAAATCAGAGGCCGAGAAGATAACGAACCCAAAAAATAAGATGATAGAAGTATAGATCATAGAGGCTCCTGTTTCTCTTAAGCTTTTACTCACTGCTAATGGAACTCTGAAACCTTGTAAGAATAATTCTTGTCTATACTTAGCTAAAAAGTGAATAGAATCATCAACTGAAATACCAAAAGCGATACTAAAGATAAGTACGGTGCTTGGCTTTAAAGGAATGCCAAAAAAGCCCATAATACCTGCTGTAATCAGTAAAGGAATCATATTGGGGATTAATGATATCAAGATCATTCTGATGTTTCTAAACAAAGCAACCATGATCAAAGAAATGATAAAAAAGGCAATTACCATACTCCATACCAAGTTCTCTATCAAAAATTTATTCCCTTTGATAAACAGCAAAGTAGTTCCAGTAACTTTCGCTTCCATCCTGCCATCATTGAAAATTTCTTGCATCCTAGGCTCTATTACTTGAGTTACCAAGGAATCCATTTTATTAGACCCAATATCTGCAATCATTAATTTAATTCTAACATTCTGACCGGTTGAATCCACAAAAGACTGTGAAAGTCCTTCCTCGTCTGAGTCTTTGGAAATGTAGCGGAGAATTAATTCTTTTCCTCTATTGTTAGGGATTTCATAGTATTTTGGTAGGTTATTGTAAAAGGCTTGGTTAGCCGCTTTTATAAAGCTTACCACTGAAACTGGTTGTGAAATATAAGGAATAGAATCTAGGAAGTTTTCAAACTCTTCTATTTTCTTTAAAGCTTTTATACTTTGAACACCTCTTTTTCTGCCTGTGTTAACCACGATTTCAAGTGGCATGATACCTGCAAAGTTCTCTTCAAAAAACCTTAAGTCTTTTTTGATAGGACTATTTTCTGGAATATCGTCTACCATAAATGAGACAGCCTCCATCTGAGTAAGTCCAGCAACTGATAGTCCTATAATAGCAAATGTAGCTACAAAAACTAAAATCCTATGCCTATGAACCAGCATGTCAAGCCCTGATAAAAATGCATTGAGAAATTTAAACTCAAGGTGTTTTAAATGACGGGCACTTGGTGGCGGCACCAATGAAAAAACACTAGGAATCAAAATTATACTAACTACAAATGTGGCTAAAATATTAACTCCTGCAACTATCCCAAATTCTTTTAAAATGGTAATATCTGTGGAAATTAAAACTAGAAAACCAACTGCCGTAGTAAAATTGGTAATAAAAGTCACAATACCTATTCTTCTGATAATCATCCGAAGTGCCTTCATTTGATCTCCACTTTTGGCATACTCTTGATGATATTTATTGAGCATGTACACACTATTGGGTATGCCTATCACCAAGATGATAGAAGGGATTAATCCAGTAAGAAGGGTAATCGAATAATTAAGTAATGAAAGAGTACCCATTACCCAAACCACAATTACCATGATAATTAACAAGGGGAATATTACTGCCTTGAACGACCTAAAGAACAGGAATAAAATCAGTGCATTGATAGACAATGATAAAATTAAGAACATGACCAATTCATTTTTCACTTTGGTCATGGATACAGAGCGTACATAAGGCAAACCTGCATAATGAATTTTAATACCCGTGATTTTTTCAAACTCAGATGCTAGAAGAATGATGTCATCTACTAGCTTGACCCGGTTCTTTGAGTTTAAGACATCTTTGCTAATAGTGATCAGCATGATGGTCGCCCCATTATCCTCATTGATAATTTGCCCTGCATAAAACCTTAAACTTGCCGCACCTGTTAAGAGGCTATCTAACTCAACTTGATCTTCCGGTATATCTGGAAATATTGGTTCAAGATCAAATTTCTTTTCTTTCTGGTTCTTTACCAGTTTTCTAAGGTTTGGTAAGCTTAGCACATCATTGACACCGTCCAGTTTAGCAATTTCAGTAGTCAGGTAACTAAATTGCCTAAAACGTTCACTATCGTAGATGGCACTGTCTTGAATACCAATGGCCATGATGTTACCATCTTCTCCAAAAGTTTTCTTAAAATTTTTAAAGTAAATCATTTCAGGGTCAGTAGGAGGAACAAATTCCGCCAATGACAATGAAAATTTCACAAACTGGGCTTGGTATCCCATGTAGACGGTTGCTAATCCTAGGACTACTATGAGCAGGATCCTGTTCCGTAAAATGATATGAGCTAACTTATTCCACATTTTTCAATAGTGCGCAAAGGTAATGATTTTTGCATTTTAAAGGCTATAAAAATAATTTCGATCAGCTAACTGGCAAAGATACGCCTTTAATGCTCTTAAAGAGAGTCACAGCATTCCTATCAGTAATACCCGATATATAATCAGTGATGTACAACATACGTTGATAAAATGAAACTTCTTGTTTAATGTAATGTTGTAAATTATCTGGTAATAGCCTAAAAATACTCTTGTATTTTCCATTAAAGCTATTGGGTTGGTGGAACTGATAATAAACAGAAAAACAAAAAGCATTCAATAAGTTCTCCAAAACCTCAAAACCTCCAGCCTCTTTTTCTAGCACGACCCTAGAACGGTATATTTTTTCAACTGAAAGCTTCCCAATTTTACTAAGAGCTTCATGTGATGCTAAACAACTGATCAAGTCTTGGTCGAATTCCCCAGCTAAAATAGCTTCTTCATTTTCCATAAAAACATTAGTAGCTTCATGAATTAGTTTATTAATGCTCAATGCCCTTAACAGGCTAATTCTTTCGTTCTCTCCATAGATTTTCTCAAGTTTTTCTTCATTGAACTGATCTCCTAGGATTTCAGCCAATAATGATTTCACAAGATCATAGCTAACTAAACCTAACCTACAGGCGTCTTCCAAATCAATAATATGGTAACAAATGTCGTCTGCTGCCTCTACTAAAAACACCAATGGGTGACGACTATAAGACTCATCATTTAATGGAAGCATCCCTGTTTCTGCTACTACTTCTTGAAAAGCGGCTAGTTCATTTTGAAAAAACCCATATTTCTTTTGACTTTTTCTCCCTGCTATTCTACTGTTCAAGATAGAACCATGCGGGTATTTCGTAAAGGCTGCCATCGTAGCAATTGTTAATTTAAGGCCTCTATCATATGGGTTATTTAATATCCTAAACCCCTGCGCATTCCCTTCAAAGTTGGTCAAGTCTCCCCATTCTTTTTCAGATACCAAAGGCCTAAACTTAGCTTCTACTTCTGCAGATTTAAAAAAACTGGATATTGATTCTTCCCCAGAGTGACCAAAAGGTGGATTTCCTAAATCATGTGCCAAAGACGCTGCAGCTGTGATCGCTCCAAAATCATAAGTTGAAAACTTATCTTGTAATTCAGGATATTTCGCAAGGACTTGTGTACCTACAGATTTCCCAAGTGACCGACCAACACTCGAAACTTCCAAACTATGAGTCAGTCTATTGTGAACAAAATCATGTTCAGGAATAGGAAACACTTGGGTCTTATCTTGTAATCTTCTAAAGGGGTGACTGAATATTAATCGGTCATAATCTTTATCAAATTCACTCCGTAATCCGTCGCCGGAAAAATTTGGGTCTTTATTTTCACCCAGTCTGCAGGGGTTAAGCAACCTATCCCACTTCATCAACTGACTCATCTGCCAAAGGTAGAAGAAGGTATGAGATTTATGAAGGAATCATTCAGCTAGTTTTGGTCTCTCTTTAACCTTTATGGTTTATTTGAGCTGGTTTTCGATTCCTTAAGTTGTTTTTTTACAAAAACTTCAAACCGATGTCATTGGACGTCTTAGTTAATCTTTCTCTACTACCAAAGGCGTTTCCTAATTTCCTTTAAGTTATTGCTTTAATAATTGAGCTAAGGTATGGTAAAGAGTGGTATCATAAGATTTAAACTGGTCTGGCCTTTCGAAGAAGTTTTCTATTGCTACCGCAAAGAACTCCTCCGCACTTGTAGCACCATACCCTCTAAAAATTGATTCCTGACCGTTTCTGAGTTTTAGTATTTCTTGTCCTGCTAAATACTCCCAGTGATCAAGTACTTTTTTATCAATAAAATTAAACTCGTTGTTTCGGATAATGTTTTCTAACCTGAGTGCATGTGCCATCTCGTGAAGCCCTAGATTTACTCCATCATCATTATTGATCATCCCTCTAACAAAATTGTTCCATGAGATCACAATGATCTTATTCAATGGGTTTACCTCTCCTTGATGATAAACCTTGTTAATAGTAGAATAGTAATTATCAGGGTAAATTAATATCCTTTTGAAATGAGTCAAATAGACATTGGGATATCCATAGGTAAGTTGAATAGCAGTAGCACCTATCAATATTTTCATTTCTGGTGTTACCTGCGGAATGCTTCTAGGGATAAATGTCTTTTTCTTTATAAAATATTGAATCCTTTTCTCAAAATTAGCCCGTTCATTGGCAGGCAACTCATTATAGAAGCGACAATATTTCTTTAAGGTTTCTCTATTTTTTTTGCCTAAGGGAGGTAATCCCCATAAGCGAAAACCCAAATTTAAACCTTTAAAAGAGGAAAAAAGAATAACAATGAGAATGGCCACTCCAAAAATAAAAAGTGGCCCCCATACATCATCCTGCATATTGGTTAGTAAAATAGACACACTACTAAACCAATTGCTTCAATAATTTTGTCATAGAAACTGCTTCTCTTAACGTAGCAACCAATTCATCAACAGAAACTCTTTTTTGTTCCATGCTATCTCTTTCACGGATAGTGACTGTATTATCTGCCAGTGTATCATTATCAATAGTTACACAGAATGGTGTTCCAATAGCATCTTGCCTTCTATACCTTCTCCCGATAGCATCTTTTGGATCATACTGGGTATTAAACTCAAGCTGTAGTTCTGCCAGGATTTCACGTGCTTTTTCAGGTAAACCATCTTTGTTAACAAGAGGGAGAACAGCTACTTTAACAGGTGCTAAAAAAGGAGGCAACTTAAGAACAGTCCTGCTACTCCCATCTGCTAGTTTTTCTTCTGTATAAGCAGCCGAGAGTACTGATAAAAATAACCGATCTAAACCAACAGAAGTCTCAACCACATATGGCACATAGCTTTTCTCTTCTTTTGGATCAAAGAATTGAAGCTTTTTACCAGAGTGTTCTTCATGTGCTTTTAAATCAAAATCAGTTCTGCTATGAACACCTTCCAGTTCTTTGAAACCCATAGGGAAGTCAAACTCTATGTCACAGGCAGCATTGGCATAATGTGCTAAGTTGAGGTGATCATGAAACCTATACTTTTCATTCCCAAGCCCCAGCGCTTGGTGCCATTTCATTCTACTGGTTTTCCATTTCTCATACCAGTCAAGTTCTTCACCAGGCTTTACAAAAAACTGCATTTCCATCTGCTCAAACTCACGCATACGGAAAATAAACTGACGGGCAATTATTTCATTTCTAAAAGCTTTTCCTATCTGAGCAATACCAAAAGGTAAACGCATCCTGCCAGATTTCTGTACATTGAGGTAATTTACAAAAATACCTTGAGCAGTTTCAGGCCTTAAATAAATCTTATTAGCACCTTCAGCTAATGAGCCTAGTTCAGTAGAGAACATGAGATTAAATTGACGTACGTCAGTCCAGTTTTTAGTTCCTGAAACTGGGCAAGCAATTCCAAGATCCTCTATCAAGGCTTTCAAATCACCTAAATCACTCTCATCCATGCACTTTTTCAATCTTGCATTGATTCTATCAATTTTCTCTTGATTTTGAAGAACTCTTGGATTAGTTTCTTTGAATTGCTTTTCATCAAAACTATCTCCAAACCGCTTGGCTGCTTTAGTTACTTCTTTGTTTATTTTACCTTCAATTTTCTGAATATAGTCTTCTATTAAATTATCGGCACGGTATCTTTTTTTACTGTCTTTGTTGTCAATCATGGGGTCATTAAATGCATCCACATGGCCTGAGGCTTTCCAAGTGGTTGGATGCATAAAAATGGAGGCGTCCAGTCCAACTATGTTTTCATTCATTTGAACCATAGCTTTCCACCAAAATTGCTTAATGTTATTTTTGAGTTCTACTCCATTTTGACCATAGTCATAGGCTGCACTCAACCCATCATAAATTTCACTGGAAGGAAATATAAAGCCATATTCTTTACTATGAGCTGTTATATTCTTTAATGTAACGTTATCCTCTATTTTTGCCATAGTTACAAAATTGTGTAGATGGTGTTTAAATTAAAAGGAATAAGATTTTTATTTCCAATTACTTTTTAAAGCCTTGTAAAAGTATACTAGTGCTTTTTCCATTTTTCATCTCTGAGATAAATGCCACGTAATCATCCTTCACTAATGCAAGGTGTTCTTTTTTAACCATTGTATAAGCTTTTAAATAGTTATCAAGTGCGTATTCTTAGTCACCTATTTGCTCATTAAACAATCCGAAAACTAGATATTGTATTTTACTGTCAAACTGATTGTTCTCAAAGTATAATTCACAAGGTTCTTCAAATGAACCAACCCCGACCCAACGGGGTATCTATAGGCGATAATTTTATGATCGACTCAAGAGTAGGGGTGCCCTTTTAGGGGATTAAATCAAAACCACCAGAAGCTGGTTGAGTATAATAGCCATTGTTTTTTTCTTTGAATTTGCGGGGTTCGCTTGTTATGAATCAAATTGACTACCTATCCTATATCTTCTGATTAACAAACTTGTATCAATATACTACGGCACCTAACCTTTAAATCTCCTTGAAGAACTGGGTAACGATACTTTGTCGACCTTACTAAATGAGCTGTTAACCGGGAAACTGTATGTGAATTAGTGCGCTGATCTTTCGAAATTCAAACAAAGTTAGTTTTTTTAGAAGCTGAAAGCGAAATGCACTAAAGTGCATAGTTTTAACTAATTCTGAGACCAATAAAAAACAATAGTTTTTCCTAATACTTACTTAAAAAACATGGCAATAGCAGCCACAAATGTCATAAGAATTATGAGCCATCGGTATTTCTGATCAGGGATCATTTTCACTAGTTTAATCCCTATAAGAGCGCCTAACCCAACAAATGGTATTAACATGAGATCTAAGGCTACAGACTCAAAAGTAACGGTTTGCCAAGCAAATACATGAAAGGGGATCTTTATCCAATTGATGATCATAAAAAACCAAGCAGATGTTCCAATATATTCATTTTTTGGCAGTCTCATGGTTAAAAGATACAGAGCCATTACGGATCCGGCCAGATTCCCAACCATGGTTGTAATGCCTCCTAAGATTCCCAATAAAATAGCAAACCATAGTCCTTTTGGTAGAAATTCAGTTCCGGATTTCTCCATCCATATCATGATTCCTAAACTTACAATAACAATAGTTCCCATGATATACCTAAATTGATTATCATCTATTTTTCCACCTATGTAAGTTCCAACTAGTACTCCTAAAAATGCCCAGGGCAAAAGCCTAAAGAGATGATGTTTATTTAGGTGTTTACGATAATAAATGATCGCAAAAATATCAGCAATGGTTAATATGATGAGCATTACTCCACTGGAGTTTCGTCCCCCAAAAATCAAAGCTAATAAAGGGACAGCAATCATACCCATTCCATGTACGCCAGTCTTAGACATACCAATAAAAATAGCGACAAGAACTAGAAGGGTCAAGTCGTTATAAGAGAGGGAATATGAAAAAATCTCTAACAAATTCTTAGATATTAGCTTGTGGCGAACTTAAAGGAAGTTATATCATCATCCACGAGTTTTATCACATAATTTAGGCAACCATTAAAATAAATGTCAAATCCCCTATTAAGGAAACAAAGAAACCATAAACCTGAGCTCGATTTTAAACCCGAATGATGCAATAGAAATTTGACGCAAACCATAACTAACAGTCATCTAGCCACTTAAATCCTAATTTCCTACTCACCATAATGGAGACTATGTCTGCGTTGCAAATCAGAATTTAGGCAGCTATCTAACAGTCATTTATGATTTTTTCTTAAAAGTCTAATGCATCATTCGGGTTAAAAAGTAGCATAGATGATTTCCGTCTACGCCCCGGAACAGTTTTGAAAGATTCGCTTGATCAGCCGGGCTGCAGTGGATGCTGGGGCAGCCCTTGCTGTTTCAAGTTTTTCCATTCCATGACGGCTAGGGTTTTTGGTAGTTCGCCACCGCGACTACTTTTTTGCCATCCGGGGCAGGCCGTTGCCAAAAGTGGCTGCCATCACTGTAGGAACTGGTCTGGCTTGAAGGCGGAGTCTTCTAGACAAAATCTTGTAAATGAGATAAATACATGAGTTAAGAACTGAAAATTGAAGAAATTATTAATAGAGGTCAGCTTATACCCATTAGAGTTTATCACGGCAGTATGATTATGATTAGCTTGTTACCTTTTTACTCAATTTTATCAACAAATAATTAGTAAGTATGAATTCATAATCACCTTGGCAGGCTCAGAAAAGTAGAATTTAGAAGGAGTTTGATCCATACAAAACCAACCGTGATAATGTCTATTCTACTGTGATAAATTTAATTTTTTCTTTTATCTTCAAAAATTGCAATTTGCATCCTAATTTCTTGGTGCTAAGCAAAAAATTTAAATCACTTCGTTATGAATCAGCATATCTATCACCAGACTCCTATTTTTCAATCCCATGAATTATTGGCAAGTACTGGTCAGCAGGTATTTTATAAAATGGATTGTTATCAGCCTTCTGGTTCTTTTAAAATTAGAGGCATGGAGGCTTTGTGCCTGCATATGAAACAGGAAGGATATACAAAATTACTTGCTTCTTCTGGGGGAAATGCCGGTTATTCATTGGCTTATGTGGGGAAAGAATTGGGCATGGAGATAAAAGTGATCGTTCCACAGACAACCCCTCAATTCATGATCTATAAAATCAGAAAGTTAGGGGCTACTATAGAGGTTTTTGGTAAAGATTGGGACGAAACACATCAATATGCCTCAAAACTTTCCGAGGAAGAAAACATTCCTTATGTCCCCCCTTTTGATCACCCTTTACTATGGAAAGGACATGCAACTATGATAGATGAATGTGCAAACTCGATGGATGAACCAGATCAAATAGTAGTAGCAGTGGGAGGTGGTGGTTTACTGCTTGGTGTCATGGAAGGATTGTATAAGAATAATTGGAAGAAAGTAAAGCTGATAGCAGCAGAAACTCAAGGTGCCGCTTCTTTTGCTGCCAGCCAGAAAGCGGGCAAATTGGTTTCTTTGGAAAAAATAGAAACTATCGCAACTAGTTTAGGGGCAAAAAAGGTAGCAGCCGAATTGTTTGAAAGGGCTAAAAACTTTGAAATTTCTTCTCATGTGGTAGATGATGCTGTTGCAATCGCTGCTTGTGAAAATCTAATGAATGAGTATAATGTTTTAGTGGAACCCGCTTGTGGAGCAGCTTTATCCTATGGAATGAATCATATTTTTTCTGGAACTACATTAATCATAGTTTGCGGAGGTGTAAACATGAGTCTAAGTAATTTTGAAAGTTATAAAAAGCAGTATTTATAAATCTATTATTGGATCAATGAACCAACCCCGACCCAAGGGTACGGGGTATCTCTATCGGTCAAAAGCTTTTTTATCGACTCAAGAGTCGGGGAATTAGGTATCCCTCAGGGATTAAATACTTTTAAACTAGTTAGTCTTCAAAGGTAACCTGATGAAGGATAAGGCCAGAAGCCGGAGCTGTCCGTTCTACAGGCTGATCAATTTTTCCGGCTAAGTGCAAATCAATAGTATTAATATCTATTTCATGACGCCCCAGTGCTACAAGGTGACTAACCATTAACCTAATTTGGTGCCTTAAAAAGCCTTTTGCACAAACTTTGTATAAGTAGGTTTTTTCAGGGAAGAAATTGGCCTGATAAAGTTTGTTTTCCATAATCTCACTGTGAAGAATCTCTCTTTCAAAAACTGCTTTCTTAGAGGGTTGATTACAGTAAGATTTGAAATTGTGAGTTCCCTCAAAAACCAAGGCTCCTTTTTTCATCATTTCAATGTCTAAACTACCTTGGAAATGAGTTATCATTGATGCACAAAAAGGATGAGGTTTCTCACCATTAGTAAATAGATAATGATACTCTTTTACTCTTGGTGTTTGGATAATATTGAATTCCCTACTAACTTCTTTGATTTCTAATATTCGCAGATCTTGAGGTAAATGTTCATTCAAATCATTCAAAAGTTTCTTTTTGTCTAAAGGTTCATTGATAAAAATCTCAAATGCGGTTTGATTTGCAGAGACCATGGCGTCAGTTCTGCTACACCCTAGCATTTTAAAAGATGTATCCCCTAAAATATAACCTAAGGTTTTTTCTATTATACCATGGAGGGTCTTTCCTTTAGGCTGCTTTGCCCATCCTCTAAACCGGAAGCCTAAATACTGAAGATAAACTAAGTAATAATGTTTGTGTGCTGCCATCCTAATGAACAAAATAAGTCACAAAAAGCGTGCTTGACCTGTGTGATTAGATAGACGTTCAACTTTTTTAGTTTAAATGTTCAATTTCTCAGTTAAACGTACTCAAATTTATTCAGATTTTATTTAACTTCAAGAGGTGTTATGAATTAAACTTAATCTGTTTCTATTGTGAAATCTGTGAAAATTACTTTTGCAATGCTCTTCTTGAGTTATTGTCAATTAGGCTATACTCAAAATTTAATCCCAAATTTCAGCTTTGAAGAAAATGAAGGCTGCCCTAGCAGTATTCAATATAAAAGAACTAAATGGCTTCTTACAGATTGGGTTTCGGCTACAGATGGTACACCTGACTATTATCACAGGTGTTCTACAAATCAAGTGAGCATTCCTTATAATTGGGCTGGTAAAGCTCAACCAGTTCATGGAGAGGCTTATGCAGGACTTTATCTATGGGGGGGATATAGAGAGTTTCTGAAAATAAAACTAGAAGATACACTTCGTGCCGGTGTCAAATACCATTTAGTAGGATATTTTCAAATAGCTTCTTATAGTCATTATGTAGTTGGTGATTTTGGTGTATCTTTTCAGGGAAAAGACCTAAAGCTACGGCAGGGCGGAGATATTTCGGTCAGTAAGGAAGATCCCTTTGATGGGAACCCACTAGAATGGGAAAAAATCCATGGGTCTTTTATTGCCAAAGGTGGGGAAACTCACATGGTGTTAGGAAATTTTAACTACCATCAAGAAATAAATGCGAAAGCACTGGATATTAATGCTGAAAAGGAATTTCAGCTCAAAAACAGATCTTACGCTTATGTAGATTATTTTAGGCTTTGGGAAGATGGTTCTATGGAACCTGTAGATTCATCCTTTATCACTAAAACTCCAGATGTATTTACCCTATCTGATATCAATTTTGAATTGGATAGCTATCAATTAAAAGAAATAGCAAAAAGTACACTTGAGCCATTAGTAAACTATGTTGATAAGTTAGGTGAAAATGATTACGTACTACTAATAACAGGTTATACTGATGATTTGGGCGAATCTAAATACAACCAAAGACTATCTAGAAACCGAGCTAAATCGGTGGCAGTCCATTTGCTTCATCAAGGAATCTCTAAAAACTTATTGAAGATTTTTGGCAAAGGAGAGCTAGACCCCATTTATCCAAATGATAGTGAAGAACACAGACAAAAAAATAGACGGGTGGAAATTTTGGTCAAAGAACTGTAAATTTTGATTACTAATGAACCAACCCCGACCCCAGGGTACGGGGTATCTATGGGCAATAATTTAATGATCGACTCAAGAGTCGGGGCGCCCGGCCAGGGGAATTAATATCCCTTAGGGATTAAAGACTATCACGGTTGATTTTGTATACCTAACATATCTGATCAACTTCTCTAGTTTAAGTGATCTGTGGGGGCACAGATCAAGGCGATATTTGTAAATAAAAAGCGATCATAAATAAACCGTGATCATGTCTATTTTAGTAATCAAAATTTGTTCACTTAGACTTAATGAACCAACCCTGACCCAGTGCCTCCGCAAAGGAGCTATAGCACTCGCGGAAGAGTCGGGGTGCCCAACCAAGTGAATTCCTTAGGGGTTAAATTTGCTAATAGTTATGCACCATTATAAACCTATTGAACTAGGCACTTAATCAATAACTCTAAATGGTTTGGTTAGCAAAGTAAGGACATTGACTTTAACAATAACTGGATTATGGGGTAATCTGTCCTTTTTACGATTAAGAATTACTGTGTTATTGATCTTCACGATGCTTTAAATTGTATTGACTACAAGCCTAATTCTATAAATCTAAATTGGCATAAGACTCTCAATGAGAAGGCAAAAAAGTATGATGATTAAGGTTTTCATGTTTATTTTGATTCTATTTTATTGTATTTAGAAGAATAAGCTCTTCGTGATGTTAGCCAGTGTCTCTAAAGATTGAATAAAAGGAATTTCCCATTTCAACAAATCACTCTTAGCAACAATACCCAGAGTAGTACTCTGCTACGGGTTTTACCAACTGGTTTCCTTCTGCTTCTGAACTCAGGTAGAGGACAGTACTGGTACCGGCTTCTCCATAAGTTAAGATGTAATCATTTTTACCATCGCCATCTAAATCACCTTTCCACATTAATTGTACAACACCATAGACTTCCATTTTTTGATCTATGCCATCTTCTGATATAGTAAGATAAGTGCTATAATCATCTCTTTGTAGTTTGAGGTTTTCAAAGGAAGAAGAATCTTGATCATAATCAAATACCCATTCGTCTGTGTAGTATTTCCCATTGATCTGATGGTTATTAAATTGGTCATTCTCATTGCCAACTAGGAACAGCAAATCTTCATTTTCTTCTGTGGAAGTTCCAAAAGCACCATACTCCTCATCTTGATATAAATAATAACTGATATGGACATCTCTAATTTCAAACTGATCACCTTCTTTAAATACACCTTTCCATTGGATGTCTTTGTTTCTGTGGATGTTTTCTACACAATCTAACCCCACAAAAGTGATCCCATAAGCGTCATTTACATTTTCTGTTGATTGATAATCATTCCCTTGCAACAAGTACGCATTGAAAACATATCCTTCCTCTCCATTGTACTTCACTTTTATCCATTCACCTGTGATATAATCTTCATAAATATTTCCATCATAGTCACGGAAGTTCATCGTACTGATGGTATCAGTTTGAGTGATTGCTTCAAAAACTGGGTCTACCTTTTCTAAGAATGGAATGGTCGTTATGATTTTTGAACTGAGTCCAGCACTTTCCCTTAAGTGTAGTCCTTTGGTTGCTATTACGGTTTGTTTGGTATGGGTTGTGGAGGGGGTCATACTGATTCCAAAGTGGCTGATTAATAGAAATAGGGAGAAGAATATATTTTTCATGATTTTATTTTTAAAAGGTGTTACAATAATGTTTTGCTCTATGAGTAGCGTTTAACTGTTTTTTTGAGGTTGGATGGTGGTATAATATTGCTCATTATCCAATGGAGGCTGGAAGGGTAATAGGCCGTTTTGGTTGTCCTGAGTCAGTGCTTGTAAAACTGAAAGGATGGTGGCATACCCCTTGAGCCAAATAGCAGGGGATTTAGAACCGTCTTCATTTTTAACATGAACTTGTCTAAACCACCAGTTGAATTGGTCAATAGATAGTTCTATTTCTTTGAGTTTATTGAGGATATTGGGTTGCGTTTTAATCCAAGCAAGTTGTTTTTTCTTGGTAGATACATCTGGCATTGAATCCTTACTGGTGAATGGGATCACCCATTTTACAGGTACTTGAAATGTGAAATGATAAGTATCACCTGGCCATCGGGGACTTTCTCTCGACAGTGCATCTTGCCAATTAACAGATGCTGTAGGATAAGTGGCTCCCAGTTCTTTAATGATGGAATTGTTGGCAGGTTGATAACCCATTTTATATGAAATAGCATAAGCGTTTGCGATATAACGCTCACTAGATTTTACCGCTTTGCCAACTTGTTCAGAAGTGTAATATTCGTAAAGTTTAGATGCTCGCACGGTAAAGGGATGACCTTGACCACCAAATGCAATTGCAACAGTTTGCATCAGCTTTTGATTATTTCCTATACCACAACCATGAATGAAAATTTCTGATTCTTCGTCTAAGATTTCTTTTGGTAAAGGTTGTAGTGTTTGGTTATCAATGTATTCTTGGATTCTATCTACTGTAGCCCGTTTGGATTTTGGCACTACTTTTACGCTGAGTCCTGTCCATTGATTGCCATGGGATACTAAATTGACTAATCCCCATGGAAGGCCATTTGCAGGTTTGTGACTTTTTAAGTAATTACTTATCTCTAATAGAGAAGCAACACTAGTGACTAAATGCTCAGTTTTGCCAGTAGGATTAAATGCGTAAAAATTGGTTGCCTCTTGATAGTAAGGGTTATTTGACTTTTTATCGGATCCTAATATAAAGGTAATGGCTTCTCTAGCCGGAATTTCAACTGGTGTTTCATTTTCAAGTTCTTCAACTAGTATTTCTTGTAAAACTGGATCTTCTTCTATGCAAGCAGTAAAGGTAAAGATGCCTAAAAATAAGCCAGCAAATATGATATCAACAATAACTCTTTTCATTTTCGTATTTTTATTTCATTCTGGGAAATTGCCCCCACTGATTATTTCAGTAGAGGCGTAAATCAACAATTAGAACAGGATGGAAATCTTTAAGAGGCCTTCTGATGGGTTTTGTATTTGATGGATGTTTAGTAATAGTTGTTTGATTTCCTTTTTTTGATCTAGAGATAGGTTTTCTCCTAAGATGGTGATCGTTTTTGCTTTTCCAGAAAGGTCGTAAGTGATCTGGATGGTAGATAATGACAAAGGATGATTGTTTAAGTATTGGTTAAGTTTAGTGATGAAGAGATCGGTTACTTTACTAACAATTGCCTCTTCTTGTTCTACATCTAAGAAGCCTTCTACTAAGATCTCTTTATGAAAGGAGAATGCGATGTCCTCTTCATCCAATTCCATTTCAAACCCTACTGCTGTATTGGGTACATTTTGTGGAAGCGGTAAAGGTTGTTTAACAGTTTGTAGTTTTCCTTGGTTGGTAATGTCCTCTTCTATGGCCAAAAAGGAAGTGTAGGCAGTCATCAGGTTATATTTTAACCCTAGTTCAGTTACCTTTTTTTGAATTTCACCACCATTTCTAACTAGTTGGTAATCATCTAATGTTTGGATTTTTTTCCTTGCCCATAGGTACCTGAGTGCAGCATGGTTCTTATTAGGTTTTGTTTTATTGACTTCAAAGGTCTTCTTGTATCTTTTCCCACCTGCTTGTCCTTTAAGGGTGATAGTCCCGTTTGGATTTCCCTTGTATTTTCCGTAAATGACCAATGGCCTCTCTGCTAATAAATCTGGTACGGCTACTGGCTCTATGTCATAAGCTTCAAATCCCTTGAAGGATTTCTTTACATTGGTTAATACTGGATAGTTGATGTATTTTCTAAATTTCTCTGCTTTTTCATCAGCATTGGCTTGATTAAGAACGATTAACGGTTCACTCATCCCGACACGTGCCATGCCTTCTATTAAGTGACGGTTGATACTTCCACCGATGCCGAAAGCAAATAGGTTTGCTTCATCTGCTTCGTTACGGATCATGTCAAACACTTCTTTTTCTACACTGATGTATCCATCAGTCACTACGATGAAAGACCTTGATAAGCCTACTTCACAATGTGGTAAAGACATCGCCTTTTTCATGGCACTTAGTAAATTAGTACCTCCACCACCTCTTTGGCTATCTATGAAATTAGTTGCTTTGACAAGGTTTTCTGGAACAGCAGGAAGGGACTCTTCTGCTAACCAACCAGAGGTTCCAGCAAACAACATCACATTGAAACGATCTATAGGACGAAGGTTAACGATTAGGTTTCTCATCAGTTTTTTGGATACGTCTATTGGAAAACCTCTCATAGAACCTGATACATCCATAATGAAAACATATTCTCTTGGCGGTATCTCTTCTTTAATAATTCTTTTAGGAGGCTGAACCATGAGCATGAAAAAATTCTCATCGCCATGTTCGTATAACATCAAGCCAGATTCTATTTGGTCACCCGCTAATTTATAGGCTAATACAAAGTCTCGGTTTCCCCCCGCTTTTTCACTTGGGTCCAGCTTAACTTTAGCAGTATTTAATGCAGGAAAAGTTGATTTTACCTGATGTGTTGAAGAAGCAACTTCTTGGATAGGAACACCAGTTGATAAGTTCACCTGAATATCAAAATCATAAGTAGGTTGGGTTCCATTTTTGGTATATGGCGTATTGGTGAACTGACTGTTAGATGAGGCCTTTTCGGTATATCTGGGCCCTACTACAGTAGGATAAACAAACTGATAGGTACCATCCTCTGGAATGATCATTTCTGTGTATTTCAGGCTTACTTTTATGAGGTCACCGGGCATGATATTGGCGACATTCATTTGGAACACATTGGGTCTTTGTTGTTCAAGTAAGGAAGCTCGTTTGCCATCAGACTTTGCTTTTTCATATTTCTGCCTTGCTTTATTTTTTTCTTCTATCTGTGCAATGATTTTACGTTTCCCCACGGTCATCTCCATCGCATAAATGGCCGAATTGGTGGAAGCAGGGAATGTATAAATGGCTTCTAATGCACTTTTTCCTTCGTTTTTATATTCTTGGGTGATGGTAACGTCGGCGATCACTCCTGTAATATTTACAACTGCTTTGGTGCTTTTAAGAGGGAGTCCATCCACATTTGGTTTATCAGAAAGTACGACAAAATAGGGCGATTGAGTGGACTGGTCAGATGGCGCTTGTGAGAAGGCCTGTAATTGGATAAGACTTAAAATAGCAAGTGTGAAAAATGCTTTAAATGTCTTTATGGTTTTGATTTTTGTGTTTGTGAATGTTTTCATATTGCCTCTTTTCTAATTGTTTGATGGAGTGAAATTAGAAGGAGACATGTTTATATTTTTAGCAAACTGATAAGTGTATGGTTGTTTTTGATAGGTGTAATGCCTGAGGAATAAGTGTTTTTAAGAATTCTTCCAACCATCGTGTCAGAGCTAAGTTTGATGGGGTATTCTATTCATCTAAATGAGCCCATAAAACACAGAGTCTTCTGAAAGAGACCCTGTGTTGACCTAATGATATTGAATTAGTAAATGCTCTTAGGGCTCACAGGAGGTATTGTATTAATCAAAATGTACCTACTGAGTTTTATAGTTGTCTTTTATCGATTGTTTAGGTTCTCGATTATTTTTAATGCAACAGCTTTGGATGATAGGTAGTTTTGACCAGTAATTAGATTCCCTTGAACTTCTACGTGGGAAACATTTCTTTTTGAAAATTTAAATATACCTCCTCTTTCTTCAATAGTCTTCTGAATTAAAAAAGGGAAATTTTTAAAATATTCCTTATCCTTATTTTCGAATGAGTCTGGATATCCATTAACTGTTTTACCTTTATAAAGGTAGTCACCATTTTTAGTTTTTAGGTTAACAATCCCTGCTGTTCCGTGGCACACAGAAGATATTATTCCATTATAGTCTTCATAAATAGCCATTGATAAATTTTGTATGTCCTCATTTTCTGGTACACCATATAAGGCACTTCCTCCACCAATATAATGAACAGCTTTATAGTTCTTAGCAATCACCTCATTTGGTTTTTTTGTGTTGTTTAATGCATACATGAAATCTTTATTGTATATAAACCTCATTTGTAATGAATCGGATGTATCAATATAGGAGAGAGGAATACTACCTCCTTTTGGACTAACGAAATCTACTGTAAAACCTGCTTTTTTAAATGTGTCATATGCATTCACTATCTCAGAGAAACTATTACCGGTAGCAATATCTGATTTTCCATAAAATGAGGCGTTTGAGACAATAAATAATATTCTATCACCATTTTGATTGCTTTTTTCACTACTGGCTGATTTACTAATGATTTTCCATTTGTTTTCAATCTTTTTCAATAGGAATAAATCAATATACCTTGAACCACTTTCCGGTATAATGATTTCTGCTTTTGCTGTAGCAATTCCCTCAAAATTATCGATCGTTATGATGTTTCCAATTCTGCCTGTAAACTCTCCTGCTTTTTTATTTTTGTACCAACTCGTATATTCTTTGGCCGGTACAATCCAAAGTGTTTTGTCTTTATTTTCTAAATATAGATTGGCGTCAGGGTAAAATGCTTTTTCGATAAGCCCTGATTGGTTATAAGAAGTGCCATTTATATAATTTAGAATTGTGCTCTTTATTTGTGACTTTTCGGTTTGTGCTGGCAGCAAAGTATTCAACATTATAAACCCGATTAATAAAAGAAAATGTTTCATAATTGTTATTTAATATTTAATGTATGTAGCAACTATAAATGGTATATTCTTTAAAATCATTAAGGGATTATACAATAGAAGTCCTAATGTATAAATTAGGAATTTAAAATTGCAGAGAAATCACTTTTGACACGCTTTGACATTCAAGCTTAAAAGACAGAATGAACCAACCCCGACCCAAGGGTACGGGGTATCTATGGGCAATAATTTAATGATCGACTCAAGAGTCGGGGCGCCCGGCCAGGGGAATTAATATCCCTTAGGGATTAAAAGCTATAAGATATGGAAATAGAGTTCCTCAGAAGAATATTACTTGATCCTTTAAGGTGGGTTAGCTATTAATAAACCTTGCTGGTGTAGTGCCTGTTACCTTTTTAAAAGCAGTATAAAAAGTGTTGTTTGAGTTGAACCCGCTTTTTTCTGCGATTATTTCAATTTTAAGATTGTTGTTTTCCTTTAAGATCTGTTTAGCTTCTTCTATTCTGTACTCATTTATAAATTGAGAAAAGTTTTTGTTTAAATTATCATTGAGTAACTGTGATAATAATTGTGGACGGATATTTACTTTTTTAGCTAGTATTGGTAAGGTAAGATTAGGGTTTTTATAGATTTTTTCTTCGGTTAAGGCAAATTGGATTTTTTCTAAAAATTGATTTGCTTCATTTTTATTAATCTGAATATCGGCATATTTTTCTTTTTTAACTGACACTACAAAGTCTTTTTTTCTCCTGTGAAAAAGAAGTAATCCAGATAAGTAAAAAACAAAAGAGAATGAAAATGCTCCTAGAATATAGGAGGTATAGTTTGCAGTATAATAAGCTATCCAAATAGTAAAGACACCAAAAAACACACTGATCGTCCAAACTTCATCGTAATTTAGTTTTTCATTTTTCAGGAATATCTTTCTTAAAGTACTTTTTAATAAGATTGCTGCTGCTATGATATATGCTAACCATTGATAATCAATTATTCTATAAAAATATTTAGTCCAAAGCGCTATGTTTTGTTGATAGGGATATAAAAAACCTACACCGAAAATGATTAGTAACAAGGTGGAAATTTGAAAATAAAAGAGTTTGTCTAATTGCTTAGAAGTTGAGACTTTAGACTTAGTGTAAAAATATAAAAAAGGGCCTATAAGAAAACAAGCAGACAAGCCTATTTGCAGATAAGCTTTAGATAGTTCAGGATTAAAATAAAAGAATAAGGATTTCCAAACACGAATGCTTAAAACTGCTAACAACCCTCCTAAAAAATAATCGGATTTATTGATCTGTTTTAGAAAAAACAAAAAATACACACTTAATACTAAGCTATTAAAAGCACCTAAGGCACTGAAAAAAAATATTAATTTATTGTCTAAATTCATTTTAATAGGTAACTGACAATTTAGTCACTAGTATCCCCCAGTTTATTCTGTAAGCGTTAAGGTGTTCTCCCTTTTGCTTCTCCCGCCTATAATAGCATTTTTGTAGTGACATTGAGTCGATCATTAAATTATTGTTTATTGATACTATCGGTGTTGGTTCTTTATACGTCCTTTATTTTCTTTTTGTTAGGACTGCTATGATTATCCTTAATCTCCTTAATAGAAAAATTATACCAATTGATATTTATAGGGGCGTTTAAGATTTGATAGTAAATTTGATTTTGATAAAGGAAAAAAAGCGAAGTAATAGCAGCGCTATGACGAGTATTTTTGACTGGGTCGCACAGGCTTAAATTTATCCAAAGATAAGCGGTCTTATAAATCTTAATTCGTATTATTGGCTTGTCGTTTTTATGAGATTTCCTTTGACCTCTTATTGACGATTTGGGATTACTTTCATTAAACCCGAATGATGCAATAGAAATTTGATGCAAACCATAACTAACAGTCATATAGCCACTTAAATCCTAATTTACTACTCACCATAATGGAGACTATGTCTGCGTTGCAAATCAGAATTTAAGCAGCTATCTAACAGTCATTTATGATTTTCTCTTAAAAGTCTAATGCATCATTCGGGTTAAAAACCTCCATTTTGGAAAAGCATGGTTTTAGCTTGTGATATGTACTTCTTCTGCTTAATAGCCGTGATAGGAACGGCAGCCCACAGCACAACGTGCGAGGACTATAGTGGATAGCGCGGACTTGGTTACCAGAAGAGGAAAGCTTGGTTGCTCCATCTTCTTTTTGTTTTAAAATAAAGGTAATTTCTCCTAAGGCCTTATTTCATGATTTCATTGATATTCCTTTTGATCTTAACGGTTAGTTCATTTAAAGGTAGATCATTGAGATCATTACCAAATGGGTCTTCTATCTCCTCAGAAATCAACTCAATACTTACTAAGAAATAGAAGGCTAGTAAAGTTAATGGAATAGTCCAATAGCCAATAACTGGTACAAGGCCTATGGGTAAGGTAATAGCGTAGATCAATAAGAATTTCTTGATGAACATAGAATAGCTAAAAGGAATGGGAGTAGACTTTATTCGCTCACAAGCGCCTACTATGTCTGTGAACCCTTTTAGCTCTTTGTCAAGAAGGAATAATTGGTCATGAGTGATGATGTCCTTTCTTCTTAATTCAGCTGCACGTTCGTAAAGGAGTTTGTTGATGATGTTAGGACGGTGTTTACTCTGTACGATAATGTCTTTATATCGCTCGTCAGCTAAGTCCATTTCACCTACTAAAATACTATCACGTAAGTGTTCTTTCATGGCTACAACTATATTTGGTATCATTTTTCTAAAAAAATCACGATGGTCTTTTTCTTCTTTGGGTACAAAAGCATTGATTTTCAAGGCTAAATTTCTAGTGTCATTTACCAAGCGACCCCAAAGCTTCCTTCCTTCCCACCATCTATCATAAGCTGTATTGGTTCTTAAGACAAGAAAAAGACCTAAGACAGTACCTAATACGGAGTGCAATGCCAATGTCCCTTCAAAATTTATACGGAATACGTCTAATATCAGAAAGCACATTAAGGAGGTAAAGATCGCAACAAAAAGGATTAGGGGTAGAAGTGATTTGATAACATATCTGCTATAAACATCAAACAACAAGGAGAACCAAGATTTTGGATTATACTGAATCATAACAATTATTTCTTATTAGAACCTACCTATATAAATGATAAGTAGGTCTTTTTTTATTTTAATCTTTTTTCTAGATCGTTAATGTAATTAGCATTTTGTATGCCTAGCTTCTCCTTCATTTTGATGACGCGATCATAAGATTCTTTAATGCGTTCTTTGCTTATCTGACCACTCTGAACCATTTGTTTAATGTAGCTATGTAAATCTTTTACAGTGACATTTTCATAGCCAGGCACATTGTTAGCAAACATCAAAACATCTACGCCTGCCAAAATAGCCATTTTTACAGCATTTTCGAAACCGTATTGTTTACTAATGGCGTGCATTTGCATGTCATCTGAAAAAACTACCCCATCAAACTTTAAAAATTCTCTGAGTATCCCTGTGATGATTTTATCTGATAAGGTGGCAGGAAGTTTTCTGTCATCCAAATTGGCATTGACAATATGGGCAGTCATAATTCCATCTACCATGCCACTGTCCAATAAGGCCTTATAAGGTTTTAATTCCTCAAACAACCAGTAATCAGTGACATCTGCTACCCCAAAATGGGTGTCACTCTTAGAGCTACCATGGCCAGGAAAATGTTTTAAAACGGTACCTACCCCCATAAGGTGATGAGTTTCAACTACAGCTTGTGCTTGTTTAGCTACTTCATTAGGGTCTCTCCCAAAGCTACGTTCTACTTTGGCTATCACTGGATTATTAGGGTTGGTAGCTAAATCTACGTCTGGGGCATAGTTAAGGTTAATTCCTGTTTGAAACATATTATTGACTGCATTGAGCGTATAATATTTTGTGGTGTCTAGGTTTTCTGCTTTCGCTAATTTAGCGGCAGAGCGAGTTTCTAAGAAACCATATTTTTGCTTGAGCCTGTTTACTCTTCCTCCTTCTTCGTCTATGCTAACAAAGAGCGGGATCATTGATTTTTTCTGATAACCCAGTACCAATTCTCTCATAGAACCTTTTGGGTCTTTTCTATCAATGTTTTTCTCGTAGAATATAATTCCCCCTACATAGCCATTTTCTAGGTGTCTTAAAAAAGAATCATTATCGTCATAGGTTTTTCTTTCTCCTATCCCAATCATGATCATTTGACCTATATGTATATCTAAGCTATCTACAGTGCTCGATTGTTCTGATTGTCCGTTGCAAAACAGTGGGACAATACAAAATAATAATAAAAATTTTCTCATGAATCAACCTTAATCTCCTACCTATTAGTCACTCTTAGTTTTAATCCCTAAGGAGTATTAATTCCTAGACGGACACTCCCAACTCTAGAGTCGATCATTAAATTATTGCTCATAGATATCCTATGCCCTTGAGCCGGGATTGGTTTATTAAAAATAACTACCGCACGAAAATACATGGAATCCATGAGATAATTACATAAACTAAGGCTTTAACCCTAATTATGCATTAGACTTTTAAGAGAAAATCATGAATAGCTGCTAGATAGTTATTTAAATTCTTATCCGCAACTGAGTCTTAGCCTCCATTATGATGAGTAGGAAATTAGGATTTAAGTGACTAAATGATTATTAGTTAGGGTTTGTATCTAATTTTTAATCCCTAAGGGATATTAATTCCCCTGGCCGGGCGCCCCGACTCTTGAGTCGATCATTAAATTATTGCCCATAGATACCCCGTACCCTTGGGTCGGGGTTGGTTCATTGCAGTCCAAAATTCCCTAGTCAGTCACGCCCAGCTCCTCTGCGAGTGCTAAAGCTTACTTGCAGAGGTGTTGAGTTGATCATTAAATTATTCCCTATGATATCCTGTACTCTTGGGTAGGTTTATGTACAAAAAATTAAATTATACAATCCTTTGCTGAGTTAGCATAAATTTAAAGTCCAAACAACGTTTTGTTCAAAGAGACAAGTGCCTCTTTTTTGTAATTACTATCTATCAGTAAAGATATGTTGTTTTTACTTCCCCCATAGGAGATCATCCTTACAGGGATCTCATCCATAGCAGTGAAAATACTTGAGCCTACGCCTTTTCTTTCAGCAACAAAATCCCCAACTACACAAATGATAGACTGGTTTT
The DNA here is from genome assembly GCA_937958005.1 of uncultured Cyclobacteriaceae bacterium. Classification (GTDB taxonomy): domain Bacteria; phylum Bacteroidota; class Bacteroidia; order Cytophagales; family Cyclobacteriaceae; genus JANSWY01. The sequence continues at coordinate 6,296 of CALGOB010000169.1, read as the reverse complement.
TGTCTACCTCAACAAAACCATAAGGGCTAATTTCTTCAATGATTTCTTTTAAGTTTTTTGCGTCATCTATGGTGACAGATACGGCAATCTCAGAGGTAGTAATCATGTCAATTGGCGTTTTGTACTTTTCAAAAACTTCAAATACTTTCCTTAAGAAACCATAGGCTAGAATCATTCTGGAAGATTTAATCTTGATAGCCGTAATGCCATCTTTTACAGCAATTGCTTTTACTGAGTCAGGATTTTTCTCATTGGTAATTAATGTTCCTTTTGCGTCTGGGTCCAGAGTGTTCTTAATTCTTACTGGAACATTTCTTTGCTGAGCAGGTATGATGCAATTAGGATGCAATATTTTTGCCCCAAAATAAGCTAGCTCGCCAGCTTCTTCAAATGACAGCTGAGCGATAGGAAATGTGTTTTCAACTATCCTAGGATCATTATTGTGCATCCCATCTATATCAGTCCAGATTTGACTTTCATCGGCTCCTATGGCTGCCCCTATAAGCGTGGCTGAGTAGTCACTACCACCTCTTTTAAGGTTATCTATTTCTCCAGCATTATTTTGGCAGATAAAACCTTGAGTTACTAAAAACTTGTGATCTTTTTGCTCTTTGAGAATTTCTCTTAACTTTTCTTCTATTTTTCGTAGATCAGGTTCTTGTTGATCATTTAAAAACACAAAGTCAAAAGCCGAAATAATATTAGCTGATTCTTCTTTCTCCCACAAAAAATTAATAAAAAGATTGGTTGAGATAAGTTCTCCTTGTACAACTATTGCTTTTTCTGCACCTGATTTATAGGGTACAGATACTAGTTTGCGTAATTCTTTGAAATAATGATCGATTACTTCTTTTCCCTTTGTGTGGTAATGCTCTGTGCTGTATAGTTCTTGAATAAAAATTTCATATTTCTTATACAACTGATCAAGGATGTCTTTTATTTTATCTTTATTCTGGTCTGCAAATTCTTTGGTGAGGTTCACCAAGATATTTGTGGTGCCAGAAACGGCAGATAGTACAATAATTTTTTGATCATTATCCCTAGTGATAATTTGATGAACTTCCTTCATTCTAGTTGGTGATCCAACAGAAGTTCCGCCAAATTTTAAGACTTTCATTGAAATATGTTGTGTTAGTCAAATTTAAAAATAATTAGAATCCAAGCATTTTGATAGCTGTAATAGCTGCTTCATCCCCTTTGTTTCCATGCTTTCCACCAGCCCTATCTAACGCTTGCTTTTGATTCTGAGGTGTTAGAACGCCAAAGACTACAGGCTTGTTGTACTTTAATCCTACATTGGTGATGCCATGAGCTACTGCGTCACAAATAAAATCAAAATGACGAGTTTCTCCTTGAATTACACACCCTAAACAAATGACTGCTGCTATAGAGTCTTCTGCTGCTAAAAACTGTGCCCCTAGGCTTAGTTCAAAACTGCCTGGTACATCCTTTCTAATGATGTTTTCTTTTTTTGCACCATTTGAAAGCAATGTTTCAACTGCTCCAGAAAATAAAGATTCTGTTACTTCTTCATTCCATTCAGAGACTACTATTGCTATTTTTTTATCCGAAATATCTACTATTTGCTTACTGCTATATTCACTTAGATTTTTTAAAGAAGATGCCATGCGTCTATTTTTTGTTATAAAAAAAGGGATAAAGCTTTTCTAGCTTATCCCTCTTGATTTCTTTTATGCGATTTGGTTACTGAGGTAAAAGCCCTTCTAATCTCGCTTTATGTTTTCGAGCATCTTGATAAAAGGTAGATTTTTTATACTTGTCTACCACCTTTGCATAAGCATCTTTTGCTCCTTTTAAATTATTACTTTCTTCAAGAGCTACAGCTAATTTCATCAAGTAAATAGGGGTTAGTTCTGAATTATCGCTACTTGCAGATACTGCATCTTGATAAGATGAAGCTGCACCTCTGTAGTCTTCTAATTCTGATTTAGCGTCACCTATTAGGGAATTTGCACGAGCATTGATCAAGTCATCACTTGAGTTAAATTCGCCTAGATATCTTACAGCATCATTAAAACTTCCTAATCTTAGGTAAGTGGCACCAGCATAAAAATAAGCTAAATTACCAGCATCTGTGCTCCCGTAGTTGCTAATAATATCTAGGAAACCGTAGTTATTACCGTCTCCATTAAGTGCCTTGCCTAAACTATCAGATTCAAAGTAGAAAACCGCTTGGGTTAATTCTGTATTTGCTTCTTGGTTTTGGGATGAAGACCAATATCTATAAAATACAAATGCTAATACTAGCAGTACAATCACTCCACCAACACCAAAAACAACATTTCTGTTCTTCTTGTCATTGATATATTCTTCAACTTGTCCAAGCTTATCAGAAAGTGCTTCAGGGTTCTCTAATAACTCAATCCCTGGGTCTTGTGCCTTTTGCTTCTTTTTTGCCATTACTGAAATTTTACGGCTGCAAATTTATATAAAAAAAAATTATAGACTTTACAACTCGTATTTTATTGACTTTAATTATTTATAAACGGGTAATTTTGATCAGCATATACATCTGTATAAGCATCTGAAGCAGGAGGGAAATCAGATTTTTCTGCAAAATCAACACATCCTTTTACTTCTTCTTTTATTTTTAAATCAATTGCTTTCAAATCTTCCTCTGAAGCATATTTATTTTTAAGTATTACATCCCTCACCTGTTCTATGGGATCTCTTTGTTTGTATTCTTCTAATTCTTCTTTAGTTCTGTATTTAGCGGGATCAGACATTGAATGCCCTTTATAACGATAAGTTCTAAACTCTAATAAAGTAGGGCCATCTCCTTTTCTTGCTCTTCCTGCAGCTTCTTCTACTGCTTTGTGTACAGCTTCTACGGACATAGCATCTACGGCTGCAGATGGCATTTCGTATGCTTCACCTAATACATACAGCTCAGTGACATTAGAAGTTCGTTGGACAGAAGTTCCCATCGCATATCCATTGTTTTCAATAACGAATATAACAGGTAATTTCATGGTCATTGCTAAATTAAGCGCTTCATGAAAGGCTCCTTGTCTCACAGCGCCATCCCCCATATAACACATGCAAAGGTGATCAGTACCATTATATTTCTCTGCGAAAGCAATTCCTGTACCTAATGGAATCTGACCTCCTACTATCCCATGCCCACCATAAAAATGATTTTCCTTATCAAACATGTGCATAGAACCACCTTTCCCTTTTGAAATACCAGTTACTTTTCCAAATAACTCTGCCATGATTGCTTTTGGATCTGACCCAAGTGCCAGAGGATGTGCATGGTCTCTATAAGCGGTGATGTATTTGTCTCCTCTTTTTAAAGCAGAAACAGCTCCTGCCACACAGGCTTCCTGTCCTATGTAAAGATGACAGAAACCTTTGATTTTTTGCTGCCCATATAATTGTCCAGCCTTCTCTTCAAATCTCCTCATCATCAACATGCTCTCGAACCATTCCATGTAGGTTTCTTTGGAGAATTGATCTTTTACCTTTCTTTTTGCTGGTGCTTTTGCTTTTGTAGTTGCCATATATAAAGATTAAAATGAAAACAGAAAATACTCATTTGTTTTCACGCCCTGCGAAAATACCAAAAAGAGGGCACTAGACAAAATTTACATGATGTCCTTGGCTTAATAAATAGTACTTTTGAGTTTATTTACCATATTCTATCCCCTGAGATAGGAAAAATGACGATTTTATAGTTGTAAAAACATGTACTTAGAGAAATTAACCTTAACAAATTTTAAGAATTATGAGCAGGTAGCGGTTTCTTTCAATCCAAAGATAAATTGTATTCTAGGATTAAATGGTGCTGGTAAAACCAACTTGCTAGATGCAATCTACTATTTAACTTTTACTAAGAGTGCCATCAATTCAATAGACTCGCAAAATATCAGGCATTCTGAAAATATGTCTGCATTGGTAGGTAGTTTTATTGGTGAAGAAGAATTAATGGTAAGTTGTGGTTTAAGGACAAAACAGAAAAAAATTTTTAAAGTCAATAAAGTAGAACTTGATAAAATGAGTGACCATATTGGCGCCATGCCTTTGGTGATGATTTCTCCAGATGATACTGGGATAATCAAGGAAGGAAGTGATGCCAGAAGGAAGTTTGTGGATGGGACTTTGTGTCAAATTAATAAGGCTTACCTTAATAATTTGATGCAATACAATCATCAGCTTAAGCAACGGAATAATTTATTAAAAAACTGGCCTCATGGCAAACCGCCTGACAAAGATCTTTTTGCGGCATATGATGACCAACTTTGTAAGCTTTCAAAGATGATCTATCAGGTAAGGCTGAACTTTATGGAATCCTATAAGCCCTTCTTTTTAGCACATTATGAGGACATTTCATCTCATAAAGAATCTGTTGACTTAATTTATCAGAGTGGTGTATCTATAGAGAACTATGAAAAACTTTTTAAAGAGAACCTGCAAAAAGATATGCTACTACAACGGACTACCATGGGCGTACACCGAGATGATTTCATCTTGAGAATGGATGATTTTTTAATGAAGAAAATTGGTTCGCAAGGTCAGCAAAAGTCTATGGTAATTGCCATGAAACTTTCTCAGTTTGACTATCTTAAATCCAAAACTGGTAAAACTCCTTTATTATTAATGGATGATATTTTTGATAAACTGGATGATTTAAGAATTGAAAAACTCATCAAACTCATAAACGGAGAAGAGTTCGGTCAAGTGTTTATTACTGATGCACGTCCCGACAGATCGCAGATGTTACTTGAAAAATATAGCATGACTGCCAACTCTTACTTGGTGGATAAGGGTCAAGTAACCGCCATTTAATCTTTAAAAGACACTAATACCAATTTAGATTTATAAGAGCGCATATCTATTAGAGTTTATCACGGCAGAATGATTAAGGTTGTTTTGTTATCCTTTTGCTCAAGTTTATCAACAAATAATTAGTAATTATAGATTCATAATTATTTTGACAGGCTCAGAAAAGTGAAATTTAGAAGGAGTTTTATCTATACAAAAACCAACCGTCATAATGTCTATTAGCAAATTTAATATTTGCCATGCAATGAACCAACCCCGACCCAAGGGTACGGGGTATCTATGGGCAATAATTTAATGATCGACTCAAGAGTCGGGGAATTAATATCCCTTAGGGATTAAAAATACTCCCCATAGGTAAGAAAGATGATTACATTAGCGATCACCAGAAGATAGGTCGCTAGACTTTGCCTAAAATCTTTTAAATAATGGTTGCTCAATTTTTTAAGGGAGTAAGTGAATTAACTGCAGTGAAAGTGATCTTGTAGAACCACTACGAAAAAGTAATTCTAAAAACTAAATTCTCTTCTGCGAAATTTTCTGCCCCTTTTCCAGTAAATTGCATGTTCCAATGAATGAAAAAAAGCGTAAAAAAGATACTTCTACAGTAAAGGAAGCCATGGAAGCACTGTTGGATTCTTACCGATTAAAAGGTAAATACAGGCAGGTGCAGCTGGTGAGTAGCTGGGAGAAACTCATGGGCAAACCTATTGCTATGAGGACTACCAATATTTACGTCCATCACGATGTGCTTTTTGTGACTTTGTCATCTGCACCACTCAAAAACGAATTGACCCTTTCTAAGTTTAAGATTATCCAAATGCTAGAAAAAGAAATTGGTGAAGGGGTTATTAAAGATGTTATTTTCAAGTAGTTTGCTTGCTTGTTCCATTAATTGTATTATTAACCCGACGGCATTTAAACAGCAAGGAGTTATTTTTAAGTAAATGAAAATCAATTCATTATATCCTGAAAAATATAGATTAATACCTTCATCTGAATAAATATAGTTGCTAACACTGTATAAAATTGTTACATGGGAGGTGACTTTTCAGACTCTGAGAATTTCAGGATAAAATTATATTTTTTTTTACTATCATCCGACTAAATTTAGAATTCAAGAAAAATCTAGCTTTAAATCGATGAAACAAAGATTATTTCTCAAGTTCAAAAAACACCCCCTATCTTAAAATGGTTTTCCTGAATAAGTAGCTTTCTGTGGCGACAGTCCGATTCATTTTTTCCATGCCACGGGGGCGGACCCCTGAAAAAACAGAACCGCGGCGGCCGCCAAAAAACAACAGGGTCGCCTGGCGAACAATTTAAAGCTTCTTCCCTAAACCCGGCAGCGGCCGACCGTTTCAATCTTTCTAGGGTTTTTACTTCTCTTTTTGCCACTGTGGCGGTAGGCTGCTGAAAAAAGGAAGAGTCCGTCTAGTTTGAAGATAAAAGCAACAAAATGGCTTCAATGCGCGTTTTTGTGCTTAATTGAG
>CALGOB010000168.1 GCA_937958005.1 uncultured Cyclobacteriaceae bacterium | reverse complement strand
AATCACCAAAAGTCCTCTTTTCGGTAGTGCAAACTTAAAATAATTATATCATATGGCTTGCTTTTTCTCACAGTACCTTGAGTCGATCATTAAATTATTGCCCATAGATACCCCGTACCCTTGGGTCGGGGTTGGTTCATTGCATATTGAGACTCGTTTATGAGTAGATGTAGTATTATTTATGATTTGAGAATGAAGCTAGGACTACTAATGATGTTTATCTTTTCTTTAACGCATATCATCCATTAGGCCTTAAGGAGAAAATGGTAAGTAGCTGTCAGCCACAGATTGTATCAAATTTCTAATTCCATTTAACGTCCATTTCAAATTGTAGTTATTTCAGTGAGTGATATACCTAATCGTTGCATTTGTTTTCTAATAGAAACTACAGTTTTGATTTTGATAGTTTCTTGATAAATGGCTGATTCAATAGAATACCAAATAATGTTTCTAAGCCTGGTGAACTATCGCCAAGGTTTTACATCTCATCCAAAATGCGGGTAGTGATAACCTCACCATTATATTTATACAGCCTGAGCTCGATTTTAAAAAGTACGCATAGAAGGTCTCCGTCTACGACCCGGAACAGTTTGAGATCGCTCTCAGAGCGATTGACGGGGTCGCCTGTGCGATTTCAAATCTTTCCATTCCATGGCGGCTAGCCTTTTTGGTGGTTCGCCACTGCGCTTACTTTTTTGCCACCGCGGCGGCGGACCGCTGCAAAAAGCGGCAGCCGTTGCTGTAGGAACCCGTCTGGCTTGAAGACGGGGTCTAGGCAAATGCTTGTAAATGAGCTGAATACGTGAGTTGAGAAATGAAAAATGGAAGAAATTATTAATCGAACTCAGGTTACAAGGTAGAATCATACATTCTTAAATAAATCACTTTCACTCAATTGGGTGAATAGCAATTGTAATGAAATGTATTCATAAAACTCCTATTAGATGATTTGAACCTAGGCTTAAAAATGTTCTGCGGATTTAAGGTACTTATTATGCAAGGTCATGGTTTGTTATGAATAATGCAGGCTAGACTATCCATTCTATCTTTTTTGTGTAAAAAAACAGAAAAAAGGATGTCATTTCTATCCAAAACGCAACTAACGAGTACAGCTATTGCAACAGTTTAGAAATTAAAAACTTAAATGCGTTTGCCCTACCTTTTAAGCAAGTTGTACTAATCTATACGTTTAACCAGTAAGTAAACTTCAGAATCAGTGCACGGTTTTTAGAGGCAAAATTTTGTGGTAAATAATTCTCCGTATAAACGATGAACAGGTCAGAAACGGGTTTGAATCTCCATTGGAACCTAGTATTCAGATTTACATTGTCTATTTGATCATTATACTGAACGAAAGTGGTAATAAATATTTTGTCTGTAAGTGTTAAATCCAACCTTGGCCCAATCAAGAAAAAGTTGCGATCATTAAAACCTTCAGGTAAATCAATTTGATTAAAAGAGGCTCTTATCCCAATGGATGCAATTGGCTGAATTCTATAATTTATGTTCCCATTTACATTAAGTCGTTCTCCGTTGAAAAAGCCGCCATAAGATAGATTAGTTTGAAAATTGAAAAGTTTTCTTCGGTCTGAAGTGAACCCGATATTATAAGATGACCAGGCATGCTCGGAATTCTCAGCTAGTTCTCTTCCATCTGAGTTAGTGGGGTCAAAACTGCTGGTCAATTTAACAAACTGTCTGCTTGCCCCAAATTCTAATCTGGAAGAATTCTTAAAGTTAAAGTCATAAAACCCCCTTATTGAACGATCGGTTAGGTCGTTACCATTGCTATAAAGCTGTTCAAACCTAATGCCTGGACCATGTCTGTTGATTTTTCCTTTTTTGGGATAAAAACGATAACGTGCAAATGGCTGAACTCTAAATGTTCCCGTTCTAGGAACAAAACCAGTTTCTGCATTATAATTATCCCCTATAATATCATGATTCCAAGCGACAAATAAGTTTCTAGTGTTATACCTTAACTGGACACCATGAGCGAAATTGTCAGTATTGTTTTCTGTACTGATAGATTGGTGATAGAATATTTTACCACTCAATTTATTATTTCTCGTTCTCAGGTTATAATCTAAACCAACTACTCGGTTGAAATCATCATTGTTTCCAGTAAAAGCGCTTCTTTCTTGTGTTCTAAAAACATCAAATTGTTGACGATTCACGAAAATAAAAGAAATATTAGATTGCCCAAATACCTGCTTTTGAACTGCAGCAATTGTAAAGTTTTGTCCATTGATTGCTTCTTCTTCATCAGTTGTTTCTTTCGTTTGGATATTCAAAACACCCACCCTTAAAGAATTATTAACTTTTCCACTGAGCCTGGCACCTGCAATAATGGGACTGTTTAACCCAATCCTTCTTGAAAAAAATGGTCTTATTCGATTACTGCCAAATTCAGCAAATAAATCTTGATTTTCTAAAAAGAATTGCCTCCTTTCAGGAAAGAATAGTTCAAACCTGTCTAGATTGGTTACTTGTTGATCTACTTCCACTTGACTAAAATCAGGATTCACAGTTAGATCAAGTGTTAACCCTGAAGAAATTCCAATCTTTGCATCAAAGCCAACATCCCCAGTTACATCCGAAGGAGTATTGTTTTCTGAATCTTTTGTGTAACCACCTGATAAATAAGGTATAACAGCTATGTTCGCTTTAGGGGCTGGAGGTGCAGTATCCCAAGCAAGTGTGCCTGCAAAATTAAGAGAGGTGGGAAAAAATTGCTGAGGAACTGGCGCCCAGGTTGACCATTGGTTATCATGCACGTTAATTCGAGCAAAATTAATATTCCATACTGGATTATCTGATTTATACCTAAGCGTTTTAAAGGGTATGGCAATCTCCACAACCCATCTATCAGCTTGCTTGGTCACTTTTGAAAACCATCTGTTATCCCAGTCTGTGTTAGTTCTTCTACCATTAAATATCAAGCCTTCTCTTTGTACGCCTTCAGGACTAATTGCGAAATTAAACCCATTAGTTCGATCTAAGAATGGGTCAATAAAAATAGCAAACTGATCATTTTGGAAAAAGTCAAAATCTCTCTTCAATGAGGTGACTACATATTCATCAGGTGTTTGGCCATGTAATATGGCTCCTACATAAAGGAATTCCTTATCATAAGTAACCATTACTTCTGATTGTGCTTCCGCTTGTGCCGTATCTACAGGAAAGTTTAACCTAAAATCTCCTTGTACCTCGGCAGTTTTCCAATCAGGCTCGTCTAGAATTCCATCTACTTTGATAGCTTGCTCTGCTTTTTTGATATTTAACTTCATTCCCTCATTTGCTTGAGAAAATACTGAAAAGTGGAAAGAAGGTAAAATCAAAAAAATCAGAAAATACTTTTTCATATCGATAGAGTCCTTATGGGTTTGATACCAGTAACTAAACACGTGTATTACAGGTGGGTAGTTGTTGTTTTTAGATAGAATTGAACAAATGGTCGTTCAATAGTCTAAAGTAGGTAGATGAAGTGTTGAGTGGTTAAGCATAATCAAAACAATATGTTAATGAGTTGTTAATAAATGAGTTAATTTTAAATTTTATTTTGTTTAGAATGATAACTCAGTATTATATTCTGATTTGGCTATTGCTTTAGAATGATGTTTTAGTTCACAGGATGAATGTGAAATAATTGACCTGAATTTGGTGGAATTGAAATTGAGAAGTTTGTGAAGTCGTTTGCTGTGCAATTAAGTTGAATTAATGAACCAACCCCGACCCAAGGGTACGGGGTATCTATGGGCAATAATTTAATGATCGACTCAAGAGTCGGGGAATTAATATCCCTTAGGGATTAAATACGGGATCCTATAATTGTTAAAAGATATTTGGATCAATAATTTTATGAGAATTCGAGTAAACGAAGCCTGTTTTATAAACAATTTATTTTAGACTGTTCGGCAGTAAGATATAGTGTTTTGAAAAGCGATAATGTAGTTTGAATTTGACTTCAATAGATTTAATGGTTTATATTCTAGGTTAACTAGAATTGGGTAGTAGTTAAACAAAAAGAGATTATCTCTACTTAATCAAGAATATCTAACATAGATTAATAGAGTAATCTCTTTTTGTTTAATGAAATTAGTTATTTGCAAATATTTAATTGGATACTGTTATTTGTTTGGAAGCAATTTGGGTGAAAGGTAATTCTACATAAAATTACTGAACAAATATCAGATGGTGTAGGCATTCCTCCCTTAACAGTATTTGAATTAGTTTCTGCCATGTCAGTTACGAAACTTTTAACTTTTAAATCGTTCAATTTTATTTTATCGTTTTTCATAATAGTATAATATTTTGTTATGGAATACCAAACCATTGACCTGTTCAATGCTTGATTCCCCTATCAATGTAGCTAGAAAAATATGGCTAATAAATAGGTGCTTCATATTCGCTCATATCAATTCTAAATCTCCCAATGTTGTCTTCATATCTGTTTGTACTAATTTGATATAGCAAATGCTATTATTTCAATTGAAATTTTCATTTATAGTGAATAAGATCGGCAAAAGTGGATATTTAAATCCAAGGGATATTAATTCCCTAGTAGGTACCCCCACTCTTCTGCAGGTGCTGTACCTAAAACTAGGGTCTAGAATGCTCTCTTGGGTTACTGCCTTTTATTCAGACTGAATTTCTTCTGTAATTTTCTCTCTTAATTTTATAAGGCGTTTTCTTCCTGGGACTTGCGCTTTATTTAAACTCCAGTTGACTACAACGTGGGCCAATACAAAGGTCAGTGAAACTAAAATCCATTTCGCAGGTGATGATCCTTTTGTGTACATATTTAGCAATGAGGATGAGGCTATTGGTAAGATATACCACCATAGAAAGGTTTTGGCTCTCCTTATTTCAAAGCTGGCATTTGATATGGCTTGATCTAAATCTCCTAAAATGGTCTGGTCAAATTGCTTTTCCATTTTTTTTCTTTTAAATCTTCCAATAAAAACATAGACTCCAGTAAGTAATAGAACGATACCAGGAAGCAAGGAATAGAAATTCCAATTGTCAGCATTCCTATAGAAAAGAATTGATGCGGTAACAATAGCAATCATTATTAGTCCCCATTCATTAAGGTTTGATGCAAACTTAGTACGGTTTCTTTTCTTTTTAATGACCCTATGCATACCATCCATATTAATAGTGAAAATAGGCTCTTTGTTCTGGGTATCCCATATTTTTTGGAGTTCATCTAGTTCCATGATTACTGCTTTTTTGAGTTTTTGACGTTAAGTATTTTTTGATCCTATTAATTTTCACCCCTACATTGCTTTCGGAAATTCCTAGAATATTCGACATCTCCTTGTAGCTGAAGCCATCTAAAAGTAGCAGTGTAAGGGATTTGTCTAGAGTTGGTAACCTAGAAATTTCTTCATATAACCAAGCTAATCGCTCATCTACTGCTTCAGTATTTTCATGTATCAAATGAGTGATGTGCTGGATGTCTTTTCTTCCTTCAATATGCTTTTTTTCTTTCCTTTTCCAAGACATGGCAGTATTAAGTGAAACTCTATAGAGCCAAGTGCTTACTGCAGACTCTTTTCTAAATTTTGGTATGGACTTCCAAACTTGAATAGAAATTTCTTGAAAAAGATCATCTTGATCTAAGGCATTATAAGCGTATGACCTTACCACTTTAAACAGGAGTGCTTTGTACTGGTAAATCCAATCATTGAAAATGCTTTTATGGGTGCCTTGATCCATTAATTATTGTTTTGATCCCTCGAGGGGTATTGATTCCTTAACTTTTCTACGAGTCTCTCATTTTCTCTGAAGAGGTGCTAAGTCGACTAATAAATTGTTAATTGTTTTGATGTCTCATTCCCTTTGGTGAAGGACTGTATTAGATTCATAAGATACCTATAAAGAACAAGGAGGGAACAATACAAGCCGTTAAAATAGTTATGTTTTTAAGGTAGTTGCTGATAAATAGGCCAGAAAATCCAAGCAAAAGATTATCTGAAATTAATCCCCCGGCTGTGTCACACTTATTTGTATGAGCAGTAGTGTGCAAACCATCGGTACTAGAAATAGACCAGTTCTTTTGCCACCAGTTACTGAAGCTCCATTGATAACTTTTATCGTTTAAAGTAATAGAAGCACGAGAGCCCCAACAACTTATTTTGATACGGCCTATTTGAGTTTCATTTGATTTATTTATTATGGCAACCTCTTGTCTAAAGTAATTGACGAATTTAAACTTGTACCGCTCTTTATCTATGATGGCCATAGAATTGTTGCTAAAGCAGTTATGTGTCAATAATCCTAAGAGCTGATTACTAGAAGTCACTTCATATCTTCTTCGAAATAAGTCTGTTTTCCAATTAAAATTTTCCATTATTAAAGATTAAATGTTTTTAAATAGGTTAAGTGATGTGATTACTCAGTAGACTCTACATCCTCTAAGAGTTTTTCTTTGATAAATTCCAGTTCTTGTTTTCTAGGCAAATGGACGTTTTTGATTGTATAAAAATGCCTAGCAGTAATTACAATAAAAATAAAAATAATTAGTCCCCAAAAATGAGTGAATCAAGAATTTCTCTTTGATACGCACCAACTATTCCAGGTATGAGAATGATGAAATTTGAATAGAATATCTGCTTTTCCAATTTCATTTGAAACTTTAGATTAGATATTGAAGCATTTATTTTACCAAGAGCTGATTGACCATATTCTTCAACTACTTTTTTTCTATTGAATCTAAAATAAAGAGTATATGATATTAATAGGAGCATTAACCCTGCTATCACATAGGTGTAGCTATCACTTGATAAGGCAAACAGTAAATAAGCAACAGTGAGTGGCATTATAATTAACATGCCTATTTCTTGCTTATTGATACTTTTTTTGCTTTGCTTGAATTTGTTGGATGCAAACTGCTTGAACATTGATTCATTAATTGTATACATATCTTTCTTCTTTTGTTTGTTCCAAATATTTTGTATTTCTTCAAACTCCATATGGATCGTGTTTTTTTTAAACTTGTAGTCAAATGTTTTTTTGATTCTATTTATTTTTACTCCTACATTACTTTCTGTAATCCCGAGCATTTTTGGTATGTCTTTATAACTATAGCGATCAAGTAGCAGGAGTGTGACAGACCTGTCAATTTCATTTAGTTTTCCAATCTCTTCATATAACCAGACTAGTCGATCATCTTCTTTTATCTCATTTTCCTGCAATAAATGCTGGGCCTGATCAATTTCCTGTCTACCTGTACTGGGTTTCTTTTCTTTTCTTTTCCATGTCATAGCTGTATTCAGTGAGACACGATAAACCCAGGTGCTAACTGCAGACTTCTCTTTGAAGTTTGGTATGGATTTCCAAACTTGAATAGTGATTTCTTGAAATAATACCAGTTTAGGTATAAAAAAGCGTATTAGATTTTGTAGGTAATTTTTTATTGAAGAAGG
>CALGOB010000167.1 GCA_937958005.1 uncultured Cyclobacteriaceae bacterium | reverse complement strand
CGGACGAAAGCTAGAGTTGTCAGCCCTTCGATTGATTTATAGGGGGTGTTTTTGAACTTCAGAAATAATCTTTGATTAAACGATATCAAGAGCAGTTTTTCTTCAATTTCAGTTTTACTTGGATGCCAGTAATTTTAAATAGCTAATAAACTTATTTTACCATTTTTGTCGAATTGTCTATTACAGTAATAATTTGTTTATCAGTAAACCTCAGGCTTTTCTACTTTAATAAATGATCCTTGGAACCAAGCCCTCAAGCTTTTAATTTTCTAACTGCTTAATTAATTACTTCGCCCCAAGGGTTGGGGAATTAATATCCCTTCGTGATTAATTTAACTAAATCATCATCCCAAACTTGTACTTCAATATAACGGTCATACTTGGATGCCTCTTCGTTTTGCCATTTTTCTTCACTGGGTAATCCATATTGATCTATGACCTCCATAATTTCATCCAGTAAAAAAACTTGACCGTTACAAGGCTTTCTATAAATACCAAGTTTCGGTTCATCATGAAATTGAAAGGATACCATACTGTCAGGGTAGGTGAATGTTAATTGCTCAGGGTCTACATCGGCCAATGGAATGATGGTTACACTAGGGTCATCATAGCAAGATTTTACCCAGTCGCATGAACCAAGAGTGAAATATGACGGGTTGGGACTTTTTGGTTTTCCGCCTTTGCTTTCGAAAGCACTCTTCAATCTTTTTTCTACAGCAAAGCGCAGTTCTACATAATTAGGAGGTCTTTGACTGTTAAAGCCTTTAGTAATGTTTTTTTGAATTTCAGTTGCCTTGTCAAAACCCTGTGCTGTCATGCTTTGTAGGGGCTCGCTGTTTTTTTCAAAATAATGGAATAAGTGAGTAGGTAATTTCATGAGAATTTGATATTTGCTTGAATTCAAACCTACCAAGGATTCTCTTAAAAAAAAGGAGGAATCAACTTAATTTTGTAAAAATGAAACTTTAGTAAAAACAGTGGAATATTCTAAATATTTCTACCTAAATTAAGTCATCAAACAATGATAAATAGCTTTATTTCACTAGAAAAAAATAGTTTTTGAGAGTGAATATGCATTTCGAAGTGATGATCAGAGTACTCCTAAATTTTAGAAAAAGACTATGAAATTCTTGTAAATACATAGTTCACTATACCTAAGAATCTATCAAGAAACTAAGCATATATAGCTCAACTCAAATTCAAAATCTTTTGTCTAGAGTCTAATATCTTTTAACTAAAGTCTACATATGTCTAAGGTCTAGGATCTAAAATCTCAAAGAAAGTCTTACATCTTTTGTCTTTAGTTTAATGTCTAGCATCTCAGTGTCTCTCGGAGAGGACACTGATGAAAAGTCTAATATCTTTTGTCTAGAGTCTAATGTCTTGTATCTAATATCAAGGAAAAAGTCTATTTCTTAATTTGCTCATACCTCTTTTGCCATAGATCTCGAGCCAACTTTTGCAAGTCAGCAACCTTGTCAGACTCATCCATGATTTCATAACCCAATAAAGTTTCAAAAACATCCTCTTGCGTAATTAATCCAGTAATACTACCATACTGGTCCCTTACAATAGCAATGTGTGTTTTATTCCTGATCAATGTATCCAATGCTTCTGTGACAGGTTTTGTGTCTTCAATAAAATTGATGTCTAAGCGGAAGTCTTTCAGCTTTTTGGCAAGATGACCCTCAGCGATGGCCTCTAGCAATTCGTCTTTTAATACAAAACCAATAATGTGATCGCTTCTATCCTCATAAATTGGAACCCTTGAAAATATAAGTGGTTTATTTTGCTGATAAAACTCTTCTACTGTCAAGTCACTTTTAGCGGAAAACAACACAGTTCTAGGGGTCATTATATCTTTAGTGGTGAGCTTTTGAAGCTGAAATAAATTCCCTATAATCTTGGATTCCGACGGGTCAATAGCCCCTTCCTTTAAACTTTCTTTAGCCATAGTCGCAAAATCAGTTCTGCTCAATACACTTTTCTCTTTCTCTTTCTTAAACCGCTTAGTAATTTGTTGGCTGAGCCAGACTAGCGGATATAAGACGAAAAGTAATAAACTAATAACCTTTACAGTAAATGGTACCAAGGATTTCCAACTATTGGCACCTATTGTTTTAGGAATAATCTCAGACAGGATTAAAATGGCCAATGTCATAACGGTAGCCACTATAGATTCTGCAGAGATGCTAGTAAACCCAAGGTTTATATTGGTATTTCCGTATAGTGCCCCAGCTTGTGAGCCCACCATAATAGCCCCTACAGTATGGGCTATTGTATTTAAGGTTAAAATAGCCGAGAGAGGTTTGTCTATATCTTCTTTAAAAAGAGCTAGTTTGTCTCCTAATTTATCACCTCTGCTTTTCAGCCGATTGATATATCCTGGCGTAACACTTAGGATTACAGCTTCTAGGATAGAACATAAAAATGAAAAACCAATAGAAAGTAAGAAAAAAGCAATCAGTAAGATCATTATAAAAGGCTTTTAAAAGGTTTAGGTGTATTAATTCTGTTTCTAAGTCGAATAATAATGGATTTCCATTTGAAATACTAAGTAAATCTTTCCGAATTTTAAAAAAATGTGTGGAGCAAGGACGAAGTCAAATATAGTAAACTCCCCTCCAGCTATCCGTTCATAGTCCTGATAACCTCCGGCATATCAGGAGCTATCCACTGCTATCTGGGCTATTGAGATTCACCCCCGCTTACCTGAAACTATAAGGGAAGTTAAATCGAATGTTTTTGGGCAGGCAAATTCCGTTGAAAGCATTAGCTTTGCTGCCAGAAAGTATTTAGGGAAAATATAAATATTTAGCAACATGCCAAAAGGAATTTATCAGGTACCGGTGCCACAAAACGAACCTGTAAAATCATATGCGCCAGGAAGCCCCGAGAAAGCGGAGCTAGAGGCAGTTTACCAAAGAAGGTTGAAAGAGACGTTGGACATCCCAATGTACATAGGAGGTGAGCAAATTACCACTAGCAAAAAAATAAAAATGACACCGCCACATGATCATCAGCATGTATTGGGACATTTTTCAGAAGGCGATAAAAGCCATGTACAGCAAGCTATAGATGCTTCGTTGGCTGCAAAAGAAGAATGGGCTAACCTTCCTTGGGAACACAGAGCCAGTATATTCTTGAAAGCAGCAGAACTAATTGCTGGGCCCTACAGAGCAGAAATAAATGCTGCTACTATGTTGACTCAGTCTAAAAATGCTTTTCAAGCAGAGATTGATGCTGCTTGTGAGTTTATTGACTTTTTGAAGTTCAATGTGGCTTACATGACACAAATTTATGCAGATCAACCAGGGTCTAATCCAGGAATGTGGAACAGGTTGGAATACAGACCACTTGAAGGATTTGTATTTGCAGTTACTCCATTTAATTTCACCTCTATTGCAGGAAACTTATCAGCGGCCCCTGCTTTAATGGGAAATACAGTTGTTTGGAAACCAGCCTATACACAAGTTTATTCTGCTCAGGTGATTATGCAAGTATTTGAAGAAGCGGGTTTACCAGCAGGCGTTATCAACTTAATCTATGTGGATGGACCAGATGCAGGAGATGTTGTTTTTAAACACCCGGAGTTTGCAGGTTTACATTTTACTGGAAGTACAGGTGTTTTTCAACACTTGTGGAAAACAGTAGGAGAAAACATTCATCTTTATAAATCTTACCCAAGAGTAGTAGGTGAGACCGGAGGAAAAGATTTTATTGTTGCGCACAGTTCTTCAAATGCGAAAGAGGTATCTACAGCTATCACACGTGGTGCTTTTGAATTCCAAGGACAAAAATGCAGTGCTGCTTCCAGGGCTTACATTCCTTCTAATATTTGGGATGAGGTAAAAAGTGGTGTGATTGCTGATTTAAAGACCTTAAAAATGGGAAGTCCAGCAGACTTTTCCAATTTTGTAAATGCCGTTATTGATGAGCGTGCTTTTGATAAAATCGCTAATTACATTGACATTGCAAAAAATAGTAACGAGGCAGAAATTATTGCAGGCGGTGGATATGATAAGTCCAAAGGGTATTTCATAGAGCCAACAGTAATTGTGACTAAAGATCCGAAATTCAAGACTATTTGTGAAGAGATTTTTGGTCCAGTTATTACCATATACGTTTACGAACCTGATCAATTTGAAGAAACATTAGCAATAGTTGATAGTACTTCTCCTTATGCATTAACAGGTGCTATCTTCTCTAAAGATAGGTATGCAGTGAATCTTGCAACTAAGAAATTAGCCAATGCGGCAGGTAATTTCTACATCAATGATAAACCTACTGGTGCGGTGGTAGGCCAGCAGCCATTTGGTGGGGGAAGAGCTTCAGGAACTAATGATAAAGCAGGTTCTATGTTAAACTTGTTAAGATGGGTTTCCCCTAGAACTATCAAGGAAACATTTGTACCAGCAACAGATTATCGATATCCATTCTTAGGAGAGTAGTTTGCAAGAACTTATTTAAAATAGAAAGGCTTTCTCAACTATTGAGAAAGCCTTTCTATTTTACTTTCAATTTATTCAGTTGATCGTGTATAAGAAAACCCTCCACTGTCTCTTCTAACAGTCCAAGAAAAGAAGGTTACATCTAAGTGAATATCATCTTCTATCAAACGAAGGACAAAGCTCCTGCCAACTGAAAGCCGTAAATTATTGCCTACTGCACACCGGAAAGTAATAAAAGTGAGAGTTGCTATATCAGCTGAATTCCCTTCTGCCCATTCAGTGCCAGCTGGGCTGGTATCACGATTTCCCATTGTTTCCTGTACTGCATTGTAGATTGGCCCACTTATGTTACTTCTTGTGATGATTAATCTTATTCCTACATCTTTCTTGAAAATTCTAAATGAAGCCTTTAATCCCTAAGGGATATTAATTCCTCTGGCCGGGCACCCCGCTTCTTGAGTCGATCATAAAATTATCGCCCATAGATACCCCGTACCCTTGGGCCAGGGTTGGTTCATTTGTGTTATGAGTAATCCCTCTTTGTTTTAAAGGGAGCTAGGCGGATTTTTATCGACTAAATAATGCTGAGTTACCTCTGTATACAAGGAGCCAAGAAGGATTAGTAATTGCCTGTAGAATTATTTATTTAATCCCTAAGGGATATTAATTCCCCTGGCCGGGCACCCCGCCTCTTGAGTCGATCATTAAATTATTGCCCATAGATACCCCGTACCCTTGGGTCAGGGTTGGTTCATTTCTTAATAATTTAAATGAAATGTATAGTTGAATTTTCCATTTTCGGATTGTTTTGTTACTTTGTGCCTGAACAAGAAAATTTTAGAAAAAAACAATGGGATTACTTTCATGGGTATTAGTGGGTTTAGTGGCTGGTTTGTTAGCAAAATTAATTATGCCAGGTAAAGACCCTGGAGGCTTTTTTGTAACCATTCTTATTGGAATTGTTGGAGGGCTAGTAGGGGGTTATTTAGGTAAACTAGTTGGTTTTGGAGGTGTAAGTGGTTTTGATTTTAAGAGTATCTTATTAGCTACAGGAGGATCTTTAATCTTATTATTTGTTTATAGAAAATTGAAGTGATGTTACTTCGGTAATAGTACAGTATAGATATTTTACTTTGTAAAATCAGTGGAATTTAATCCCTGAGGGATACCTAATTCCCCGACTCTTGAGTCGATAAAAAAGCTTTTGGCCGATAGAGATACCCCGTACCCTTGGGTCGGGGTTGGTTCATTTTTATATTCATGATCAAAAATATTCTTATTGGAGTTTTAGCATTAACTACCTTAATTTTCTGCATCTATGCTATACAACAAAAAAACCAGGCAGAAAGAATGGCTGAACTAGCAATAGCAAATGAAGTGAAAGCTAAGCAACAAGAGAATATTGCAGCAAAACAAGCCGCGCATGCGATAGATGCAGAAGCAAAAGTTGTATCAGCCATGCGTCAAGCCAACGAGGCTTTAGAAGCATTGCAGGCATGTGAGAATGGGAATTAACTTAATAGCCATATTTTTCTTTCCAAAGTAATTGCATCCTTTTCCTCATTTCATTTTCCCGGGCATTTTCTCCTGGATTATAAAGAACAGTTTCATTAATTTCTTCAGGTAAGAAATCTAGTTTGACAAAATTGCCTGGGTAATCATGTGCATATTTATATCCCTTTCCATAACCTTGATCTTTCATTAGTTTAGTTGGTGCATTTCTAATATGCATAGGGATAGGTAGGTTTCCCGTTTCTTTAACTAATTTTCTTGCTCTTTTGATTCCTAGATAACTAGCATTGCTTTTTGCTGAACAAGCCAGGTAAGTGACGCATTGACCTAAAATAATTTCTGCTTCAGGGTAACCAATTAAATTCACAGCCTGAAATGCATTGGTTGCAATAACCAAGGCTGTAGGATTGGCATTGCCAATATCTTCAGAAGCAAGGATGACTAGCCTACGGGCAATGAACTTTACGTCTTCCCCACCTTCAATCATTCTTGCTAGATAATAAAGGCCAGCATTAGGGTCACTTCCTCTAATTGATTTGATAAATGCAGAGATAATGTCATAGTGCATTTCACCATCTTTGTCATAAATTACCGTTTTTTGTTGAGCAATATCTTGGACAATCTGATCTGTTACTTTAGGGGATTTACCTTGAGCATCTATGACCAATTCAAATAAGTTCAGTAATTTTCGGGCATCTCCTCCTGAGAGATTTAATAAAGCGCTGGTTTCTTTAACGGTAATTTTTATTGATTTAAGTTTTTCATCAACAGCCATTGCCTTTTCTAGAAGCCCTATTAAATGTTCATCGCTCAGATGTCTCAAGGTATATACTTGACAGCGGGATAGAAGGGCTGCGTTCACTTCAAAACTTGGGTTTTCTGTAGTTGCTCCTATTAAAGTGATTTTTCCTTTCTCTACTGCTCCAAGAAGAGCATCTTGTTGACTTTTATTAAACCGGTGAATTTCATCTATAAATAAGATACTTTTACTACCGGGTCTTACTTTGGCAATCATTTCTCTAACATCTTTTACACCAGCACTAATGGCGCTTAAAGTAGTAAAAGGAAGTTTGACTTCATTGGCTATGATGTTAGCAATTGTTGTTTTTCCAACACCGGGAGGACCCCATAAGATAAGTGAGGGTAACTGTCCTGATTTTATAGTTCTTCTAAGAATTCCATTTTTACCTACTAAATGTTCTTGGCCTACCAAGTCGTCTAAAGAAACAGGGCGCATGCGTTCTGCTAAAGGATGGGTTTGTTGAAACATAATTTAATAGGTCAAAAGAATAAAACAATTCATACTCAATATGGAAATTTCACACTCGCTTGATAATCAAATTTAAGCAATCGTGGATTATTGCTGTAAATCTATTGATTTAATTAAAGGTTATAAAGGCAAATGATAAATTGATTTTTTTAATCAAAGTTATAGGAGTTCTAGCTTTTTTGGTTGTATAAATTGTAAATAAATGATTAGAGTCGATGTTTGAAACTATTGATTTTCATTTAATTAAGTATTTCGATTTAATTGAACCTAAGAAAAATTAAAAAAATACGGTATGAGAATTAATTGGCAAGTTATCGTTGTTTTGTTTTCATTACTATTCGTTTCAAATTGTCAGGAAAAGATATAGTAGATGATGAACTACAAATTTACTTAGATTCATTTATTGCTGAAGCAGCAGAAAGAGGAATCGAAATTTCTCAGGAGAATTTAGCCGTTGTATTGGTTGATGAAATAAGCGCACCTAGTGTTGGAGATTTTACTTGCGGATATGGATGGTATAGTTTTGGAGAAACAGGAGGAAGAAGAGTTGAAATTCTCAATAACAATAGATGCTGTGGAGTAGTAGGAGCGATCTTGAAAAGGAAAATTTGATGTTTCACGAATTTGGTCATGCTTTGTTATCTAGAAATCACATAAGTGATAAATTTGCAAATGGATATCCTAGCTCTATTATGTGTACAAATACCTGCAGTAATTATAGGGTTTACTATCAAACCGTGGAAATGCGTGATTACTTTTTAGATGAACTTTTCTCTCGGAATGCCCCAGTTCCTGATTGGGTAGAAAATGAAAATTTCGTATCAGAGATTTTTGATGGCGAAGTTTTTGACAGTATAGTAGATGAGTGGGAATTCAGCCTAATTAATGATCCTGATAACTTAAGTAATTCAATTTTTTTTATTGAACCTGCTGGGGTATTTGAAGATTTCTCTTTAGCGATTAATTTTACAGCTGGGGCACTTGCCAATTCAGCTGTTACTTTAATCCCTAAGGGATATTAACTCCCTGACTCTTGAGTCGATCATTAAATTATTGCCCATAGATACCCCGTACCCTTGGGTCGGGGTTGGTTCATTTAAAAGATTCCCAATATCAATAGTTGAGAATTGCCAAGAAGCAAGAGTGACTGCCAATGTTATGGCAAGTAAGCTTGCAGGGGATATAGTTGGTATAGGTTATGCTTTTTATGATAAAGATGGTTATGAACTGAGTACTGATATTGTTGAAACTCGAATTTTCACTTCAACAGAAGTTCAGACTCTTGAAACGCAAGTATTATGTTTGCCTAATGCAGCGGTAAGCTTTTTAGTAGGTCTTAGAATAAAACCTACTCGAGCAGCTACTTACTATTTTGATGACCTAACGGTCTCACTCTGGAATTGATCAATAATTGAAAAAGATCTTGAGTTAATTAAATCCAATGAAGTATGCCATAAGACTTTCATAATATTTTAAAGACTATTAATGTGAGGATAGAATCATGTGAGTAAAAATTGAGGTAATTTTGTGCAAAATTTAGCAATGCAAGAATCTCAAAAGTCACCTTGGTTTTTACACCCTACACTGTTAACTGTAGGACTCCTATATGGTGCTGGATATAGCATTGCAAAGGTAGCACTTAATAGTTCTATTCCTCCCTTTGGCTTTGCCTTGTTAAGAGTGTTTTTTAGCGCCATTATCCTTTCAGGAATCCAATGGATTTTTGTGAAAGAACGAGTAACTGATCGAAAAGACTTAATTTTATTGGCTAAGTGCGGTTTGTTTGGAGTAGCACTTAATCAATTGTTTTTTTTAAAAGGACTAAGCTATACTACAGCGATCAACAGCTCTTTAATCATGACTTTGATTCCTGTAATGGTCATGGTCTTTTCGTATTTTTTGTTGAAAGAGGTTGTTGGTTTTAAAAAGATTTTAGGGATCGTACTGGCGCTTGTTGGAGCTATTTTGCTATTGTATAAAGATGAATTTGGCATTACAGGGGATACCTTTAAAGGAGACTTGTACAACTTGATTAACGCTTCATGCTATGCATTCTATTTGGTTCTAGTGAAGCCAATGATGCAAAAATACCATCCGCTTACAGTTATTAAATGGGTGTTTATCTTTAGTTTTTTTGTGGTTTTTCCATTTGGAATAAGTGATGTAATCAGTATTCCATATAGTGATTTGCCGGCAGAAGTATGGGGCAGTGTGATTTATATAATTATAGCTGTCACGGTATTGGTTTATTGGCTTAACGTAATCACTCTAAAATATACTTCTCCATCTATAGTGGGAGTTTATATTTACTTGCAACCAATATTTGCAACTTCTATTGCTGTACTTGCTTTCAATGAAACATTTGGTTGGAAGCAAGTGATAGCGGCTAGTTTTGTTTTTTCAGGTGTTTATTTTGTTAGTTTCTCTAGTAAAATTAAAAAGAAATCTGCTTGAGGATTTTTAAGGTTTGTGCAAGTTGATCATCTGTGTAGTCTAAATGAGTTACCAAACGAATTTCTTTTTTACCAAACGGTACACCTATAATTCCTTGATTTGATAGCTTCCTTAAGACTTGATCTGGGGTAAAATCATCTGACAATTCAATGATCACAATATTTGTGTCTACCGGAAGAACATTTTTAGTAATGGAAAGACCCCTAAACGCATTCCCTAGAACCTTTGCTTTTTTATGATCTTCACTTAGTCTGTTGATATTGTTGTCTAATGCGTAAATGCACGCTGCTGCTAGGTAACCAGCTTGTCTCATTCCCCCACCAAATACTTTTCTAACTCTTTTAGCTTGTTTGATATGCTCTTTAGAACCCAATAAAGCAGAACCAACAGGAGCACCTAATCCCTTGCTGAAACAAACTGATATAGTATCAAAATGTTTTCCATAAGCAATAGGATCTTCTTTAGTCTCAACTAATGCATTAAATACCCTGGCACCATCTAGGTGTAGTTTTAAACCTTGGTTTCTGCAAAGTGCTGAAATTGGTTCAATATCACTTAATTTGTAATAACAGCCTCCACCTTTATTGACTGTGTTTTCAAGAGATACCAGGGAAGTTACTGGAAAATGAATATCGTCAGGATTAATTCCATCTTTGATAAGGTCAGGAGTTAAAACACCTCTAGAACCTTCTAATAATTTTGCGGAAATTAAAGAATTATAAGCAATTCCACCCCCCTCGTACAAATAGATATGAGATTTTTTGTCACAAATGACTTCTTCCTGGGGTTTAGTATGAACCTTGATTGCTATCTGATTGGTCATTGTGCCTGAAGGACAATAAAGTGCGGCTTCCATACCGAATAGCTTTGCGATCTTTTCTTCTAATTGGATTACGGTTGGGTCTTCTCCAAAAACATCGTCACCAACTTCTGCAGTCATCATAGCTTCCTTCATTAATTTTGAAGGCTTGGTGACCGTATCACTTCTTAAATCTATTTTCATAAAATACTATCTTTTCGGCGGATAAGGAATTATCCAATCTGAATGTTTAAATGGTTCCCAATTTACTGTAAGTAGGTCCACACTTGGATCAACTAATATGCCGTATTTCCCTTTGTTAAGTTTGACTTTTCCATCATAATGGATAGAAATGTTTTTCATTCCTTTTTTGCTATATATTCTTTCTAGCCTCCTTGAGAATTGCCATATTAAATCCGGTAAGTAAGTCAGTTTTCTATATTGCTTTACTGTCATGTAATCCCTTGGATTAACTTCAATCCGCTCATTCGTATCTTTATTTACTATAATATATTTTCCATGCCCAACTTTAGACCTTAGCATCATTTGCCATGCCATTCTATGTCCTTCTTCTGTCCAATGTACATCTCCTTTATAGAGATGATGTCTGGTGGCAAGGAATACTTGAAGGGTAAAAAAGAGTATGAATAAAATGAATATTGCATTTTTGAATATTGGATTTCCTTGAAAAACTTTTTCTTTCGCAGGGATTCTTTGCCTAAAAAAGAATTTGCTTATTTGTTCAGGAGCATAGAAAAATAATGAAAAAGCAATCATTAAATAAGGAAATATACCAATTTGAAAAACTATTGAATTGAACAAGTTGAAGATGATGGATAGTATTAACCCTAACTTTCTACTTTTTCTAAATAGTAAAATAATTGTTATTAAACCATCATAGAAGATGCCACCAATTGCTATGAAAAGCTGAAAGGATGCGTCGTTTAAAAGTTCGCCTATTAATGGGTAATTTCTTTTGCCTGTAAACCAGATAGAAATAGGCTCTGCACTTAACCAGTCAGTACTTATTTTATTAAGGGAAGCAACT
This sequence comes from uncultured Cyclobacteriaceae bacterium, assembly GCA_937958005.1. Classification (GTDB taxonomy): domain Bacteria; phylum Bacteroidota; class Bacteroidia; order Cytophagales; family Cyclobacteriaceae; genus JANSWY01. Next base: position 10,663 of record CALGOB010000167.1, on the reverse strand, counting down.
ATGTAGACTAAAGCAACTTGCATTACAAATACTTTATGGCATATTCTCCAACAAGTTTCTTCTTTTTTTACCCTTTCAAATTTAACATCAAGTGAAAATCGTCGATTGGCAGGGAGGAAAAACATAAGCCATGCAAGTAACACCATTAGATAATAATGGTTATTGTAGGAGGTTTTCTGCATAAGATAAGATCCTGTCCACAAGAGGGCAAATAGTATTGCGCCAGTTCTATAGCGATAACCTAGAGAAATAGATAACCCAGAAATTGCAATAAAAATATAATAAACATACATACCATTACCTGGTAATGGTTGTAGCCATTCAAAACCAATGAAAGAAAAAGTAAATTCAGGAGTAACAAAAACTCGGTAAACCCATCCAGTGGCAATGGCCCCTATGCCTTCAGCAAAAACCAATAGGCCAAAAAACATTCTAAAAAGTACCAACGGGCTGTTATCTACTTCTGTAAATAACCAGTTTGATGAAATTCTACGAGTAATAGCATTCATGAAAATCAAATTTAATGAATAGGATTATAAGTAGAAGCGCTAGTAGTGGCTAAATGAAATTCTTTTTGAAATTTTATACTATTGGTGAATATGGCAGTTGAAGTGGAAAAATATCTTTTGATTAAAATTGAAATAAGACTTCTTATAATTCAATAGATCTTTTTCTCTTAAGGATGATTTTAACTAGTTGAAGAAAATGTATCATTGAAATAAAAATGAAGTTGCCTTTCCATTAAAAAAAAGATGGTGGGGCAACACCCAATTTAATCAAGCACTATTTGAACTTTTTAACGTAGTAAAAATTCCTAAATATTAGAAGTTATCACTTTAGCCTGGTTAATTCATGAATAATTTATTAGGGAGCTTAATTAACTATCATTTAGCGACTTGCTCAAATTTCGATACTAAAAATAATCTATTATTCCTACGTGTCGAAATCCTGTGCGAGCCATTAACTAACAGCTACTTAAGCTTCTCATCACAAAGAATCATGAATTAATCAGGTTAGAGCAATTGTAATTACTGCTTGTTAGCATTTTTGTGAAATTGATTGAATTCACAACTAGCAAATATTTAGCTAATACTTGTTAAAGGAAGAAGAAGTATTAGGCATTTTCACGATTGGTTTTGTGTAGATCAAACTCCTTCTAAAGTCTACTTTACTGAACCTATCAATTATGAATTCATAATTACTAATTATTTGTTGATAAACTTGAGTGAAAAGGTAACTAAGTAATCATAATCATGCTACTGTGATAAACTCTATTAAACCCGAATGATGCAATAGAAATTTGATGCAAACCATAACTAACAGTCATTTAGCCACTTAAATCCTAATTCCCTACTCACCATAATGGAGACTATGCCTGCGTTGCAAATCAGAATTTAAGCAGCTATCTAACAATTATTTATGATTTTCTCTTAAAAGTCTAATGCATCATTCGGGTTAACCAAGAAAAACCTTTCGTTATATTTTCTATTTCCTTAGCCTTTTTTTGTGATTTTATCCTTTAAGGTTCGGATTTTTAACATGAAATATAACGGACAGAAATTCACAAAGCCCGTCACTGTAAAAATAGTAGCAACGATAGCCAAAATAATTAGTAACGTTCCACCGATCACATTAAAATACCAAAGACCTGCGATGGCAGCAGCTACAATTAATCTAATGATGCCATCTGTTTTGCTCATATTTTTCATATTATCCTTTTTTTAATCAAAAGTAGAGAGGCTTAAGCTCTATTTCAGTGATCATTGTCACAGAGAATTTGAATTGTTTGCAATGAGATAACTATAGTAGCAGTAATCTGTATAAAAAGAAGATAAAGTAGATCTTACTATGAATCCTTGGTATAGATTTAATCCCTGAGGGATACCTAATTCCCCGACTCTTGAGTCGATAAAAAAGCTTTTGGCCGATAGAGATACCCCGTACACTTGGGTCGGGGTTGGTTCATTTTGATAGCAATTAATTCAAATTATTGTGAGGTTGTGATGTTATTAATCTCTTTGATTGCGACTTCCAAAGCTGCATTATATTCAGCGGCTACTGAGGGAGAGACCCCTTTACCTTCCCAATCAGATTGAGTAATTAGATTGATGGAATATGTATCGGGCATAGAGATGTAGTAATTTTTGTTGATTTTTAGATTAGACTTACCATGAGCACCACCAGCGGAACGTTCGCCAATAATAGTAGCCCTTTTCAGTGATTGGATGTCATAGGCAAATACTTCGGCTGCAGAGAAAGATTTTTTACTGATGAGCACCATGATGGGCACATCAAGCATTTTAACGCCTTTTACTTTTTTGTGAATAATTTGTTTGCCAATTATTTTTCCTTTGTTATTGAAATAATTAGCGTAGTGATTTTTACCTTTCATGAAATAACTGATGAGATAATTAGATAGATCGGCATTGCCACCTTGGTTTTCCCTTAAATCTATAATTACAGACTCAGATGCTTTAATTCTATCCATTGCTGCGTCTAATTCCTTCTTTTTGAACAAAAAATTGTTGACTACTAAATAACCAATATTTTGTGGTAAAACTTTACTGTCTATGATTTTTGTGTTTTTGTAAACGCGTGAAATGCTGTCCCTTTTAAACTGTGCAATTGGTTTGTAAACTAAGCCAAGATGTAAGTCCTTGATAATCATTTGCATATCTTGGTTGATTTTCTTGGAAAACTGCTCATGACTAATGATTTTCTTGTATTGATCATTGTTTAAATTAGTTAATAAATTCTCAGCAATTTTTGAACCTATCTCTTTATTCACAAATGACTTTTTTAGTTTCTTTGCTACTTTTAGAACTACTTGTGATTTTTCTTCAGATGTTATTTTGTTTTGACTGATTAGCGGTGAAAAACAGAAAGAAAAAAGAATGAGCAACATGATGAATTTCATATAGGTTTAGTATGATTAACAGGAGTAACGAAGCAATCTTATTTTTATTGCTTCGTTTGACATACACATCATTCAAAAGTTGGTTCAACTATTTGGCATGGACATAAGTATCTATCATTTCATGATGCCTTTTGTTGAAAATTATTTTTCTTGCTGCAGGATAGATATTTAGAAACCTATCAAAATAATGTTCCTTAATCACATAGTCTTTTTTCCCTACATACACATCTACCGGGATGTTTTCACTTTTGACTTTCAAAGCAAATTCCAAAGAAGAAGTACCTAAGGGTTTTAGATAATTCCAACTCAGATACACCTTTTCTCTTTGCTCATTAGATGCAAGATTGTTCTTCGCAAATTTAGCCATGCTTGGATTAGTAATACCTAATTTGGTCAATTGATCTACAGTAGAAAAGAAAAGAGAAGGTTTGGTCACCACTAGGTGAAATAAATGTTTTCCAAGCCAAGAAGTAGCAAGACGGTAGGTTTTAGGTAGATAAAAACCGTCCGCTGCAATAAAAATGAGCTGATTTATTTTGGAGGCATGGTCTACTGCCATGCGGATGGCAAAGCGGCCACCTAAACTATAGGCTATAATGGTTGCTTTTTCTATTTTAAAATGTTGAAACAACAAAAAAGATACTTCTTTCCAAATCACTTTGGAGACTTTCTTATTTGGAAATTGTGATTGCCCATGAAAGGGTAAATCAATACTAATAACTCTGGCATTCGGATGTTTTTGTGTAATAGTACTAAAAATAGAAGCCTCTTGACCAAAACCATGAAAACAAATGATGTCATGATCTCCCTCTCCAAATACCTGATAATAAAGCAGATAATTCTCTTTGTAAGTTATGAAACCTGTATTGATCAATTAATAGTCTAGTTTATTTTATCATTATAAAAAATACAAAAGTAAAAATAAAAACATTGAAAACTATGGAAACTTTAAATAATATAGTAGTTTCCTAAAGAATTATTGATACTTTTGTGTTGTGAAAGAGAAAATATTGGAAGGAGCCACAAAATTATTTTTCAGATATGGTATCAGAAGTGTTACCATGGATGAGATTGCCTCTGCACTGGCAGTATCAAAAAAAACTATTTATCAGTTCTTTAAAAATAAGGATGAACTAGTTACGTCTGTAAGTGAGAATCATTTGAATTTAGAGAAAGAAGAATACAGTCTGATTGAACAAAACAGCGTGGATGCCATTGATGAAATGTGTAAAGTTTCTGTTTGTTTTAGAAGGCATATGAGTGAAACGCACCCTAAGATTTTGTTTGAAATTAAGAAGTATCATAGTGATGCTTGGAATTGTTACACGCAGTTTAAAAATGAGTTTATTAAAGGGCATATTAAAAGAAATATTTTAAGAGGTATTGAGGAAGGGCATTATAGAAAAGAAATCAATGTAGATATCTTATCTACTTTTAGGGTTGAGGAAGTTGAGTTAATATTTGACGAAACAAAATTTCCCAGGAACACATATGATTTTACAGAAGTACAAATGCAGTTGTTAGAACATTTTCTATATGGACTGTTTACAGATAAAGGAAGAAAACAATATTTAATTTATTTAAATCACAATCAAAACTCACACAAATGAGGATAAAAGGGTTATTATTCACATTATTTTTTGTGCCACTCATCACTAAGGCACAGAATACCTATACGCTGGATGAATGTGTTGCATATGCACTGGAAAACAATGTGCAACTAAAGATCCAAGCATTAGAGGGCGACATTGCTAAAGGAACCATTGGAGAAACAAAAGCACAAGGGTTGCCACAACTGAACGCAAATGCAGGTTTTCAAGATAACATCACAATTCAAACAAGTTTTATTCAGGATTTTGTTTCGCCTGCAGCATTTGAAATATTGTTTAGGGAAGGGTTAATCCCGAGAAGAGATTTGGGTGCACCAGCAAGTTTTCCAGCTCAGTTTGGAACACCAGTTAATGGAAATGCGGGATTTTCTGTTTCACAACTAATCTTTAATGGATCTTATTTTGTTGGCCTGCGAGCTGCAAAATCTTTAAAAGAACTGACAGAAAAGCAGTATATCCAAAGTGAAATTGATGTGGTGGAAGTGGTTTCTAAAGCTTATTACTTGGTTTTGGTAAGCCAGGATAACCTGGAACTATTAACTAAAAATTATGACCGGATAAACTCACTTTTTAAAGAAACGGAAGCTTTATACAAGAGTGGTTTTGTTGAGAACATTGATGTTTTACGATTAAAAGTTCAATTAAATAACTTAAAAACCACATTAAAAGGATCTACAGAGATGTTAAAAGTATCGTTAGCAGCCTTAAAACTACAAATGGGTATGGCTGTGGATACGCCTATATCTTTATCAGAAAGCTTAAAAAATGTAACATTAGATTTAACTAGTGTACCTCTTACGTCTGTAAATGCAAATGACCGGATAGAGTTTAAAATACTTCAAGATAATAGAAATTTAGCCTTACTGGATATTAAAAACTTTAAAGTACAATACCTTCCAAATCTTAATGCGAATTTTAACCTAGGATGGACAAGTGGAGTAAATTCTTTTGGAGATTTAACTAATTTTAATTCTGATACATGGTTCCGTTTCACAAATTGGGGACTTTCTCTCAATATTCCCATATTTGATGGGTTTTCTAAGAAATACAAAATACAGAAAGCGCGAGCGAGATTAAGTCAAACAGAATTTGGGATTAGCCAGTTGGAAAATTCATTTAAACTAGAAGAATTATCCGCAAGAACTTCATTTAACAATGCAATAGCTGATTACACTATTCAAAAAGAAAATGTTGAATTGGCAGAGGAGGTTTTTAAAGTAACAAGGATCAAATACCAAGAAGGTGTTGGGTCTAATTTAGAAGTAATAGAAGCAGACACAGATTTAAAAACTGCCCAAACTAATTACTTCAATGCCATTTACAATGCCTTAGTGGCAAAAGTTGATTTATTAAAAGCTTTAGGTATTCTAAAATAATGAAAGATCAAATGAATAAGATCAAAAGTACACCAACAACAATCATTACATTGATAATTATCGTTTCTGGCTTAATCACTAGTTGTGGAAACGAAGAAGGAAAATCAATTGCTGACATCATTTCTTCTGGAGATATTCAGAAGGCAAGGGAAGTAAAGAAGGAATTATCTAGTAAGCAAATAGCATTAAAAAGGGATATTGCTGCACTGGACTCTGCTATTGCAGCTAGTATTGGAGACAGGAATTTACCTTTAGTTACTACGTATAAAGTTATGAGCCGGAAATTTGATCATTTTGTTGAATTGCAAGGCGATGTAACTACCAAGCAAAACGTTTTAATCTATCCTGAGACGGCAGGTACTTTGCTTAAAGTACATGTTGAGAAAGGCCAGAAAGTTGCCAAAGGTCAGCGATTGGGGACCATTGATGATGGAGGTATGGGGAATCAATTGTTGCAATTGAAGACTCAACTAGCCTTAGCTAAAACAACATTTGAACGTCAAGAGAAGTTATGGAAACAAAATATTGGAACGGAGATTCAATATTTGCAAGCAAAGACCAATTTTGAGACACAAGAAAATGTAGTCAAACAGATGCAGGTGCAGCTAGGGAAATACCAGATAAAGGCTCCATTTAGTGGGATCATAGATGACATAATCAAAGATCAAGGCACTGTAGTTGCTCCTGCAGGGCCAGGTTCTGAAGTTTTTAGAATCGTAAACCTTTCTAATATGCTTATAGAAGTAGATGTGCCAGAGACCTATATCTCTACTGTTACCAAAGGGAGGGAGGTTGAAATTTATTTTCCTATCCTTGGAGAAACAATCAACTCACATGTTAGGCAAACAGGAAATTTCATCAATCCAAATAATAGATCTTTTACTATTGAAATTCCAGTCCCAAACAAGGATAAAAGGATCAAGCCTAATTTAACTGCTAAAGTTCGTATCAATGATTATACAAATGAGAAAGCATTGTTAATTCCGCAGAGCATTATTTCAGAGAATGCTGAAGGAGAACAATATACTTATCTAACCTCTCAAGCTAATAAAGAGAATGTTGCTTTAGCTAAGAAAAACATTATTAAAACAGGTAAAACCCAAGGGGATTATGTAGAGGTGTTAGAAGGGGTTGCCGATGGGCAAGAATTGATTCAGGAAGGTGCTAGAAGTGTAAAAGATGGACAAAAAGTGAAAATACTAACGCAGCAGTCTTATGAATAATCAAGAGAAAAAAGTGAATAAGGAATTTCGAATTTCGTCTTGGGCCATAGATAACCCTTCAGTTATTTATGTAATGATCGCCATATTTTTGTTAGTTGGAATATCTTCCTATTTTTCAATGCCAAGAGAAGATTTTCCTGAAATAAAAGAAACTAAGATATACATTAGTACACCCTTTCCAGGTAATACAGCTGAAGACATAGAAAGGTTGATTACCGATCCTTTGGAAGATGAATTGAAGAATGTTAGTAACCTAGTTGAGATATTGTCTACTTCTCAAGAAGATTACGCCATTATCACGGTGGAATTTGATGAGAAAATAACTGTTGCCGAAGCTAGGCAAAAAGTAAAAGATGAGGTAGATGCAGTAGTTTCAGGTGAGGATTGGCCACTTTTTAATGGAGCTAAAGTAGAGCCAAATGTATTTGACTTAAATATCTCTGAGGAACAACCGATCATGAATATTAATATTTCTGGTGATTACCCAGTTGCTAAGTTGAAGGAATATGGTGAGTACTTAGAAGATGAAATAGAAAATCTTAAAGAGATTAAAGGAGCAGACATAAGAGGTGCACAAGAAAGAGAAGTGGAAGTAGCCGTTGATATTTATAAGATGATGGCAGCTAAGGTAAGCTTCAATGATATTTTAAATGCAATAGGGAATGGTAATCTTACCATGTCAGCTGGTAATTTAAAAGCGAGTGGACAAAGAAGGACTATCAGGATTATAGGTGAAGTAGATAAACCTGCTGACCTTGAAAACTTTGTGGTTAAGTCTGAAAAGAATTCCCCTGTCTATTTGAAAGATTTAGCAAAGGTTACTTTTAAAGAAGAAGACAGAACAACTTTTGCGAGAGAATTTAAACACAATGTGGTCATGCTGGACGTGAAGAAACGTGCAGGTAAAAACATGATCAATGCAGTGGATCAGATTAGGGAGATTATTAAGGATGCAGAAACAAACTATTTTCCATCGGATCTTAAAGTGACCGTAGCTAATGATTCATCAAAAAGAACGCTTAATCAAGTTTCTGATTTGGTTAACAACATCATTTTTGGGATTTTATTAGTGGTAACTGTTCTTATGTTTTTCCTTGGTTTTAGAAATGCGCTGTTTGTTGGTTTTGCGATTCCTATGTCCATGTTTATGTCATTTGTAATCTTATCGACACTAGGTTATACCTTGAATACCATGATCCTTTTTGGGTTAATTATGGGATTGGGTATGCTGGTAGATAATGGTATTGTAGTGGTAGAAAATGTCTATCGATTGATGGAAGAAGAGGGGCTTTCTAAAATTCAAGCAGCTAAAAAAGGAATTGGAGAAATTGCCTTGCCAATTATTGTTTCTACACTGACCACTGTGGCTGCCTTTGTGCCGCTAGGATTATGGCCAGGCGTTATGGGACAGTTTATGATCTATTTCCCTATCACTCTTTCAGTTGTATTAGGCTCTTCTCTATTTGTTGCCATTTTGATGAATTCCATGTTAGTTTCCCGTTTTATGGAAATTGGCGATAAGGACTTAAGCGTTAAACAACTGGTGAGAATAACCATCATTTTAGTTGGTTTTGGAGCTTTCATTATGTTTTTAGGAGGGCCAGTGAAAGGATTTGGTTCACTTATGATTGTTACCGCCATTTTATTCTGGATTTATAAATATGTGATCAAAAAACTGGCAAACGGATTCCAGAAAACGATTTTGGTGAAGTTTGAAAACTGGTATGGAAGAAGGTTGAAACATGCATTAAAAGGATGGCATGTCTATGGGTACCTAGCTGGAACTATGCTTATGTTAGTTATTGCTTTTATGGCATTTGGGTGGTCTGTCTCTGAAAAAAGAACTAAAATTGAGTTCTTTCCTGATAATACCCCTAACCAAATTATTGTTTACATAGAGTATCCCCAAGGAACTTCAATAGATAAAACGGATCAAATAACCAAGGAAATAGAAGATACCGTCTATGAGGTAATTGATCAGTCAGAATATATTTCTGACAATGGAAATATTTTAGTTGAATCATCAGTTTCTCAAGTAGGGGAGGGGGCTGGTAACCCGTTTACTGATGGAGGTTCTTCAGCAGAAATGCCACATAGAGGGAAGATCACAGCTTCTATGAGAGAGTTCAAGTATAGAGAGGGGAAAGATTCAGAAAAACTAAGACAAAAGATTCAGAATGCCTTAGTTGGTGTTTATCCTGGAGTGGCTATTTCAGTAGAAAAAGATCCAGTAGGGCCACCTGCGGGTTATCCTATCAATATTGAATTGCAAGGGAATAATTATGATGAACTGATCACAACTGCTGAGTTAATGAAAAATTTCATCAATACGAAGAATATTGATGGGATTGAAGAACTGAAAGTAGATGTAAACAAAGGGAAACCATCTATGGAAGTAGTAATTGATAGGGAAAAGGCTGGAGAACTAGGTGTTTCAGTAGGACAAGTAGGAAGTCAGTTAAGAAGGTCTTTATTTGGGGAAAAAGCTGGAATCTATAAAAAAGATGGGGAGGATTATGACATCAATGTAAGATTTGATAAAGGAATTAGGTATAATAAGAGTGCTCTTTTCGACCAGAAAATCATTTTCAGAGATCAGTCAACTGGTACTGTTAAGGAAGTTCCAGTTTCAGCAGTAGCCTCCCAGCGAAATACCTCTGCTTTTAGTGCAATCAAACACAGAGATAATAAAAGAGTAGTGACTGTTTATTCAGGGTTGCAGCCTGGTTTTACAGACGCGGGGGCTATAGTTGCACAAATTCAAGACGAAATGGAAGGTTTTGAAGGGCAACCATCCACCGTAAAGGTTGATTATACTGGACAGTTAGAAGAGCAAAATAAACAGCAAGAATTTTTAGGTGGGGCATTTTTATCTGGCCTTGGTTTAATTATGTTGATTCTTATTTTTCAATTCGGCGGTATTTCTAAACCGGGTATTATTATGTTGGCTATTTTCTTGAGTTTTATCGGTGTATTTGGTGGCTTAATGCTCACTGGGTGGCCTTTCGTGATTATGATGACAATGATGGGTATCATTTCATTAGCTGGAATTGTTGTAAATAATGGAGTGGTGTTGTTAGATTATACTCAACTTCTAATAGATCGGAAAAAAGCTTCGTTGAATTTGGCATCTGATGAATACCTTGATAAAAATGAAGTAATGGATTTAACGATTACGGGTGGTAAAGCAAGACTAAGGCCAGTGATCTTAACTGCTATTACTACTGTTTTGGGACTGGTGCCATTAGCGATTGGTTTGAATGTGGATTTCTTCTCACTTTTCACGGAGTTTGATGCCAATATTTACATTGGAGGGGATAATGTTATTTTCTGGGGACCTTTGGCTTGGACTGTGATTTTTGGACTGATAGTTGCTACCTTCTTAACTTTGATTATTGTGCCAGTTTTATTTACAATTGTATATAGAATTAAATACAAGCTGTTTAATAAACCAGCAGAATCAACTGGCGTTATGAAGAAAGCGGCATGATACTTTGACAGTCATTACATAAAAAAGCTGTTTTAGCTTTTAATCCC
>CALGOB010000166.1 GCA_937958005.1 uncultured Cyclobacteriaceae bacterium | reverse complement strand
TAGACACTTAATAAATATGACATATAGATTCCCAAAATGCTGGATTCACAATAAGGTCTTCTGCAAGAGACCTTGTTGCCATTTAATGAGCAACAGATAGAGTGGGATCATTAAAATATAGGAGGTTGACGGATCGCCCCTTTTAAATCAATTCAATCAAATAAGTGCTGTTGAAATCATGAAAAATAAGGCTGTCAAGCTTTTGACAACCAGGATTGGTGAGATTATAAAAAGCAAGGTCTCTTGCAGAAGACCTTGCTTAGACGAAAATGATTAAATAATTCTATTGCTTTAGACACTTAATAAATATGACATATAGATTCCCAAAATGCTGGATTCACAATAAGGTCTTCTGCAAGAGACCTTGTTGCCATTTAATGAGCAACAGATAGAGTGGGATCATTAAAATATAGGAGGTTGACGGATCGCCCCGTTTAAATCAATTCAATCAAATATGCGCTGTTGAAATCATGAAAAATAAGGCTGTCAAGCTTTTGACAACTAGGATTTGTGAGATTATAAAAAGCAAGGTCTCTTGCAGAAGGCCTTGCTTAGGCGAAAATTTATATTTTTTGCTTTAGGTACTTAATAAATATGACATATAGATTCCCAAAATGCTGGATTTGCAATAAGGTCTTCTGCAAGAGACCTTGTTGCCATTTAATGGATTGATTTTTCTGTTATTTAATAAAATAAACCTGTTAAGAAATAGAAGCACTGAGTTCAATATTCATTATCGCCTAAAATTATCATGTGTCATTTAATTGAGAGATGTTCATTTTTTAATAGGTATTATTTCTTTATTGCTTTAGTGAATGCTTAATTTTAGCAGATGGAGTTTGCAAAAAAGGAAATGTTTATAAGTTGATTAACTATTTATCATTCTTATAGTCTATGACCCTATTGTAATGGAATTAGCTTTTTTGCAAGAGTAGTGAATTTCTCCGTCAAATATTTATACTTAACTTCTGATTTGCCATTTTAAAATGGCCTAATTACTACAGAGTAATTTCCTTCAATGCATTTGCCGAATTTCCTAAGTCTGGAAAAACCAAAAAGCGAATTCAATTGCCGTGTTAATCTTTTGAAATATAGAGGACACACAGTGAGAATCTATTTTACTGCTTGGTATTATTAGTTTAAATTGCCGTTTATAACTTAGAATTAGATATAAATGAAACTTACTTTAAAGTATCACGAGGATAAGGTTTACGAAACCATTAATGAGACGGGTAACTCAATCAAGATTGATATGAAAGACCCAGAAGACAAAGAGTTTCAGTCTCCAACTCAATTGTTGCTTTCTGGAGTTGCAGCCTGTGCAGCAGTAGATATTGTTTCTATGATTAAGAAAAAGCGGAAAGAATTTATTGACTTGCAAGCAGAAATTGAAGGAATGAGAAGAGATGAACATCCAAGGAAATTTACAGACATACATATCAAGTATATATTAACATCACCTGATACATCTAAGGAAGAGCTAGAAAAAGTAATTGATTTGGCTGTGGAGAAATATTGTTCAGTAGCAGCTTCACTAGATGGAGGAATGAAATTGACTCACAGTGGTGAAGTTAAAATAGCTTAGTTACAATTGAGTAAAAAATATTCTTATTATTTGTCATCATGAGAGTTGTAAAAGAAATACCTGGAGACGCTTATAACATTTCAATCTTTTCTTGGAATGGTAAATACTTGATCAAATTTGAACAAGGTTTTTTTGAACAAACCTATAAGGTAAACGAACTGGATTTACTGCCAGGAACAGATTTGCCTGAAATTTTAAAGAATAAAAAATTTTTATCGAATATTGAAAGGCGATTTGAGGAGATGTCATCGGATTTTCATGAGTTGATTGCAGATTATGTATGAGTAAGTGATAATATAAAACAACATGTTTTTAAGTGTCTAATGGAATGATTTTTGCTGTAAAATTCCAATAAAAACCTAACCAAATGAGACAACTAATCACTAGTGCCTTTGTTTTACTTTATTTAATGTCGGCTTGTAAAGATGCAATACAATCAGAAGAAGGAAGTAAAGCAGGGGTGATGAATGCAGATAGGACAGATCATAGTACACTTATTAATAGGGAAATTAAAAAAGCTGTTTATACGATCGGCGATAGTATTAATGAAACTAACTTGAGTAGGTTCAAGTATTTTGGCACCTTTTTTAAAGGAAGGGCGCATTACTTTCATAATCATATTGATTCAGTAAATAATGGGACACATAAAGGTTTCGACTTATTGCTGGCTTATTTTGATAGTCAATTGGCTCGTGTTAAATATAGGCTTGAAACAGATATTTCTAATGAATTGATTCGAAAATATGGATCATGTAAAATTAGGGCTCTTGATTCTGTTGCCACCTCTATTGTTAAAGCAAGAAATATATTAATTAGTAATGAAGGCCAAGTTAGATTAAATGCTGACCTGAAAAATTATCAAATGACATGGTCGAAGAATGGGAAAGAAATTGTATTTACAAGTAGAGAGAGAGATGACAATACACCTTTGTTTACCTATGAAGAAAGAATTTCTGATTATAAAGATGCTATGATTTACTTGACTAGGTATTAATGTATTTGACAATGTTTTGAAAACTAAAAAGGCATCACATAAATATGATGCCTTTTTAGTTTAATCCCTAAGGGATATTAATTCCCCGACTCTTGAGTCGATCATTAAATTATTGCCCATAGATACCCCGTACCCTTGGGTCGGGGTTGGTTCATTAGTAATCTAATTCCTAATTACTCACATTAATGAAATCAATTTGTTTTTCTCTAATGACTTTATTCAATTTTGGAATGTCATTTGATTTTAATGAATTCCAAATAGTCAGTTGTTGATCAATTTGTTTAATCAATTCTTTCTTAACAGTTAATGATTGTTCTGTTGGTTGCCATTCACCTTGTCCAGAAACACTATTCAGTCCAGCTAATTTATCATTTAATCTTACTGGGAAATTCAAAGGATCTTGATTACTTCTATTTTTAGTTTGATATAATGCCTCTTCCACTCTAGTCATTTTACTGTTTAAGCTATCAATCTGAGTAGTGAGACCATCGGAATTTTCAATGTCCTTGAGTCTGCTTTTAAAGGTATTCAATTGTTTCCTCACATTTCTAATAGCTTTTATAGTTTGATGAGTTTCTGTTAACTTATCTCTTACTGAAATTAAGAAATCAAATTGATTTTTAATCTCTTGCAGAGAACTAGTGGATCGAGGGTCTTTCAAAACATTAAAGTCTACTTTACTTTCTTTGCCATTTACAGTTAAAATTGCGTTATATTTTCCAGGTGCAGCTTTTGGTCCTGTAAGTCTTCCTGACCAAATGATAAGGCCATCAAAACTTTCCGCATCTGGATATCTTAAATTCCACAAGAAACTATTACTTCCCTTTTTTAAAGTAAGTTTATTTTTCTCGTCTACATTAGAAAATTCTTTCACCAAAGTACCATCTGCTTCTGTTATTTTAATAGAGATTGTATCTTTTTTGGAAGGCTCTTTTGCAAGATGATAATAGATCATGACACCATTGTGATGATTTTGGCCAGCTTTTAAGGATGTTCTGTTGCCAGCATTCCCAATACGATAAGCATCCATAGGTTTGAAAAGGGTGGATTCTGTTTTTCCACTGTTCTTGTCTAATTGGTGAAGAACAGTCAAGTCATCAATAATCCAAATACTTCTTCCTTGAGTAGCAGCTATTAAATTGTTATTTTTTATAGTTAAGTCTGTTATCGGTACCTGTGGGAGGTTTAATTGAAAATTGCTCCATGAAGCACCATCATCATAGGATATGTACATGCCAGCTTCTGTACCTGCATATAATAAACCTTTTCTTTTAGGATCCGCCCTCAGTACGCGGGTAAAGTGATCATTTGGAATTCCATTGGTTATTTTTTTCCAGGTTTTACCATAATCTTCTGTTTTAAATAAATACGGTTTGAAATCACCTCCCTTATACAATGTTCCGGCTACATAAGCCCCTCCTTTTGTAAAAGGATCTGGATCAATACTATTATACATCAAGTATTTAGGTGCATTGGGAGGAGTGACATTCTCCCAGTTTTTACCCCCATCCTTGGAAACATGAAGGAGGCCATCGTCTGAACCTGTCCATAATAACCCATCCTCATAAGGTGATTCACAGGCAGCAAAAATAGTCGCATAATATTCTACTGCAGTATTATCTTTAGTAATAGGGCCTCCAGAAGGACCTAGTTTTTCTGGCTCAGCCCTTGTTAAATCTGGGCTTATCAATTCCCAACTCTGCCCTTCATCTGTACTCATATGGACATAGTTGGAGGTTGTATAGAGTTTTTTAGTGTTATTAGGTGAAAAGAAAATTGGAAAATTCCACTGAAATCTAAATTTTGAATCAGAAGCACCATGTCCCATAGGATTGTCCGGCCAAACATTTATAACCCTTAATTGGTCGTTTTCATGGTTTACTTGTGTCAAATAACCACCGTAACTTCCTCCATAGACCTTGTTGTTATTAGTAGGATCTACTGCAATATGGGCACTTTCTCCACCTGCGGTAGGTTCCCAATCTCTATCTCCTATAAAAGCACTTGTTGTACGGTGAGGAATTCTGATTGTACTATTATCTTGCTGTGCCGCATATATTCTATAGGGGAAAGCATTATCTGTTGTTACCCGATAAAATTGAGCAGTAGGTTGGTTTTGATAGGTACTCCAATTAACACCTTCGTCAAAAGTTACTTGCCCACCTCCATCATCGCCTACAATAAGCCTTTTGTTGTTTTCTGGAGCAATCCAAAGGTCATGATGATCACCATGAGGGGTTGCGATGGATTTGAAATTTTTTCCACCATCATCAGATCTCCAAAACCTAACGTTGAGAACGTAAACTCTATCTACATTTACGGGATCAGCATATACTCGGGTATAATACCATGCTCTTTGTCTTAAACTTCTATCTGTGTTGATCTTAGTCCATGTTTGCCCTGCATCATCTGACCTAAATAGACCGCCTTCTTTTGCTTCTATTTGAGCCCATATTCTTTGTGGATCTACTGGAGAAACTGCTACACCAATAATCCCTAATGGCCCTTCTGGTAACCCGTTATTTCCAGATATTTTCGCCCAATTTTCTCCTCCATCAATCGTTTTCCATAGATCAGAACCTTCTCCACCACTACTGAATCCATAAGGTGATCTATTGACATTCCAAGTAGAAGCATATAATACATTAGGGTTTCCAGGTTCAAAAGTTAAATCCATGGCTCCCGCCTCATCAGAAACATAAAGTACTTTGTTCCATGACTTTCCACCATCAGTAGTTTTATATACTCCTCTATCACTAGTTTTCTTAAAAATATTTCCAATGACACTTACATAAACTATATCATCGTTCTCTGGATGAACCCTAATTCTTCCAATGTGCCTACTATTTGGTAACCCCATCGCTTTCCAGGTTTTCCCACCATCATATGATTTGTAAATTCCACCATAACCAGGTGAAACATTACCTCTTAGCGTACTTTCGCCAGTTCCTACATATAAAATATTAGTATTCTTGTTTCCTGTAGCAATAGCTCCAATGGAACCACCAAAGAAACCATCCGATATATTTTTCCAAGATTGACCACCATCTATGGATTTCCAGATTCCCCCTCCTGTTGTACCCATAAAGTAGGTATTTGGTTTGCCGGGTATTCCAGTTACTGCACAAGATCTTCCTCCTCTAAATGGGCCTATAGACCGCCACTTGAGTGCGCCAAAAATACTGGTGTCATATTGTAAAGTGCTAGTAGATTTGTTATTGGTACTTTTTTTCCTTCCTCGCTGGCCATAACCATGGATACTTATGCCTATCAGCAAGCATATCAATAGAATTTTCTTCATAAGAATTCGTCTGTTTATAGACTAAATATAGAAAAGAAACTGCTGACGAGCTCGTGACTAAATTGATAATACATGAGTGGTAGTTGAAAAATGATAACTAACCTTGAAATAATTATTTTTTTATAGCAGATCATTGCAATAATTTACTTGGCAGTGAGTTAATAAATTGAAATCTAGAAAGAAGATTAAATCTGATTGCGCTAGATGACAGAACTAGGTTTATCATGAAGCCTATGTGTAAAAAGGGGTGGGGTACGCTACATTTCCGCTTTTTGTATGTACCCCACATACCTTAACTTTTAATTGTTATTTTACTGATGGTAGTAATTTTTGTAAAAATTTCATTTTAACGAGCCACAGAAAGTTAACCAACCTTGGCCAAGGGTACGGGGTATCCATGAGTAATAATTTTACCTGCATTTCAATATTTGGGCAAAGTAACAAAAAGAAGCTAACTTGCTACTAGCGTCATGTCAAAGCCTATGAATACAATGGTGAGGTTATTCTTGCCTGCATTTTGGATAAGATGTCTGATGATAGATTAGGTGGAATTATTCAAGACAAACCAAGGTTTTGTGTAGTAAGTAATACCAATTTAGATATAAAACACCGTTTATCTTCTTATTAATTTTTCATTGCAGTGCGTTAAAAAGCCTTCCTCTAGTGTTGCTAGGGCTTCATTTTTTGCCTCGGCGACCCTACCTTCTTCAATAAAAAATCACCTGCAAAATTTAATACGCTCTTCTAAACCTAAATTGATACAATTGATTTACTAAGTTTTATGATGAAAAACTTAAAAATTGACATAGTCCAAATTTGAGGAATGTCAATTTTACTCCACAGAATTAATTACGTTTAGGGTCAACTATTTAGCTTTTCTAATAATTATCACCTTGGTCGGGCACTCCAAATTATTCAGGATAATGATCGACTCAGCGCCTCCGTAAAGAAGCTTCGACGCTCACGAAAGGGTTGGGGGTTATTTATTATTGCTTTTTATTTACAAATATCGCCTTGATCTGTGTCTCCAGAGATCACTTAAACTAGAGATGTTGATCAGATATTTTGGGTATACAAAATCAACCGTGATAATCTTTATTCATCTATTTAAATCCCTAAGGGATATTAATTCCCCGACTCTCGATCATTAAATTATTGCCCATAGATACCCCGTACCCTTGGGTCGGGGTTGGTTCATTTTTATAATGAATGAAACTATTTTGCTGGTCATCCAACTAAATTTAAAACTGAATAAAAAACCTTTAGTATTGATTAACGGAAGGTTGTCTCAACAGCCCAAAAATACACCCATCTATACGCATCGTGATATATTTTTCAGAGACCGGTATTTCTATTTACACATGAAATCCTATCACTCACTTACTCAAAGAGCCCATCCATACATTTACTTAGTTTCCAATAACGCTATGAACTATACTCGTTGGTGAATAACGTTTTAACTTCTTTGTTGAGAAAATTTAATCGGGTAAAGTAAAGTTGGGTTTTTTTAGTTGAGACGTGTTAAATCAAATAGAATATTAAATTTCATGATTATGGGTAATTCAGAAAACTCCTCACAACCAAAAATTAAAGCTGGACAATTTGATTTGGGGGAAATAGGTGACGTAAACAACAGCCTAAATCTCTATAGAGGCGAAGTTAACCTACCATTGACACTGGCATCTTTGCCTGGTCGAGGAGGATTAAGTGTCACCGTATCAGCAATGTATAGTAGCAATGTCAAAAATCAAGTTAACACGTGGAATTTAGACTACCCTACAGATGTCTTAGGCATTGGTTGGAATTTGATGACTTCTAAAATCATTGGTGATTTTAAAGAAACCAGCTCACATTCTGATAGTACATTTTATTTAATACTTGAGGGACAAACTCATCAGCTAGTATATATTGGCAATGAAGGAGGGGAGCGTACTTATCAAGTAAGAGATTTCAATTTCACTAAAATTTCATACCTCAGTGATACCGAAGAATGGAAAGTAACTAATGACACAGGAATAGTTTATCGATTTGGAGGGAACCTGATAAAAAATAACGATCAAGTTACAGGCTGTAGTAATGGGAGTTGCGGGTTCGGTGTAGCTTGGGGAAACTGGGTTGGAAGTAGTACGAGTGCTTCAGACAATACTAAAATGTTTGTCAAACAATGGAACCTAAGTATAGTTGAAAACTTATGGGGTGAACAAGTGCGTTATTATTATGAAAATGATGAATTAGCTATCGGCTCAACCACGCAAAGATACACTCGTGCTTCTCGTCTTTCTGGTATTTTAGATGTAAACGAGCGTTTTATAAGTTTGAATTATGCCAATAAAACTTCAGCAGAAATTCAGCTTCCTGAGGCTCTGCCTAACAATAACGATGGTAACGCCTATCAATTTGACTATGAAACTAAATACTTGCAATCCATTGAGATTAAGGAGAACATCGCACCAGATGCTGAACTCTTATCAAAAGTACAATTAGATTATCAGATTACTAATTTGGTGGATGCTTCCGATCCTAATTTTAACAAGCGTTATTTAAGTTCAATGACTAAATATAGCGATGAGAATATTGCCATGCCTAGTGTGAAGCTTGTTTACAATGGAGCAGAAACAGCTAACCCAGGGGCATTAAAAGATGTCTTATACCCTAATGGTGCACTAGCTACATATACCTATGATTCTATACAAGTCAATTCTGATTATTTACATGAAACCATCACTGCACCAGATCATTATGGAAGACCTAAAGTCTGGAATGGAGTAGATTATACAGTAGTTGCATGGTGGAAAGATCGTGAAGTCAAACTCCAAATATATACATGGGATGGAGAATGGATTAAGCAATCATTTAGTTTTTCAGAAGTAGACAGGCGGGAACATTTTGAGATACTAGTAAGTGGGGAATATTTCGCTGTTACATTTAAGGTATACAATATAAACAATCATCCAATTTATTTGTATCATAAAGATCCTTATAAAAAAGGACAATGGCTAGAAACCAATGTAAACACCAATAACCACAACATTGACATCAGTATCGCATTGGGGCAGGATTTTGTTGTGTTTGCAGAGCAACATACTGATAGTGATGACAAGAAGGAAATTCGTTTAGATGCTTGCCATTGGGATCCCGTGACAAAAGCGTGGATTGAAACTCGTAATGAACCTACTAATCCTTTCAAGTTTAATCATGAGAACCAAGTCTATGCAAAGCATTTCAACCTAGTTGCTAAAAACAATTACTTCGTCATGTGGTATCGTAACACGGGTGAAGATGAAGCGCGTTTGATATTATATTATCAGGATGAGTCCAAAAACTGGCAAGAAAGTCCAACCCATGACCTGATCCTCCCCCAAACAGATGTAGATGTTGATTGGGATGAAATGTACGAAAAAGGTATGTTAGCTGCAGGTTCAACTTTTGTAGGACTGAGTTACATTAAAAATCAAGATGATAATGACCTAAAACATTACTATTCCATTATCAATTGGGATGCGGATTATAAGATGCGAATAACAGTCAATAATGAACATGTTACTGTGGCAGCCGCAATGGGGTATCAAATGCCCTTCATTAATGGGGCAATGTTCGCCATTGCCAATAAATTATATCGTTATAATGGGGTGGAATGGAAAACAACTGAAACAAATAGTAGTGCTGACACAATATATTTTACCGCCTATGGTTCAGATCTTGCTATTGTGGGTGTGCCTCATAACAATGACGAGTATCGATATTATGGATATGATTATAGCCCTTACAACACAGGAAATGCAGTCTGGGAAACAGGTGGTCATTTCTTAGACTTAGATAATGATGGTGACCTAATCCCAACAATACAAGGAAATTATGCGACAATAGGGAAGCGCATCTACTACCGTGGTTCTGATGGAACATGGAGGAACTTAGGTAGTAACAACGAACTTCATTCAGATGTGATTGATGTGGATAATTTTGCGCCGACTTATCTGATTGGTTCAGAAAGTGATGACGATGCAAGAATCTATTACCTTGCCAATGGGCAATTGAGGCCTGATAGTCAATACTTTTTTCAAAATAAAAATATAATACCTGGAGTAGAATCAATTGTTACCTATGCAAATGGAGAGCTAGAAGATGCTAATTCCTTAACGCTTTATCGATTTAGCAGCGAAGGAACTTTTGGTCAAGCACCTCAGATTCCATACGTTGCACAACTGACGGTTCACAATAGGCAGGAAACGGTAAAAACCTACTATGATTTTAATATAGCAGATCTTACGGTTAATCCTTATACACAAATCAATCGTTTTGCTAAAGTAAAAGTAAGTTTCGGTGATGATAATAACCCTCAGCGTGATGGCTTTACCATATATCAGTTTTTTGATGGTAAATTTCCTGATGATTCTAATTCGGAATACCCCACTGAAAGTGAATTTAATAATGTCATTGAATATTATAGTCTTTTTGAAGGACAATTGTATCAGAAATCAGATTTTGATGCAGATAACAACCTAGTACGACAAATATATAATGATTACTATGCTTATAATGCAGTAGATAGACACGCTGCTTATTCTAAGTTGATGCGTTCGACTCAAATGCGCGATGGTGTAACTCACGTAACGGAATATTTATATAATGAACGTGGGCAATTGCGTAGCGAAACTGTTTTTAATCACGATTCACTGGGAGATCATATTAGAGTTGAAAAACAAAAAACATATGGTTGGGAAGATAATGATGCTCTCTTAGCACTCAACCTACTCAATATTGTAATTGATGAACGAACACTACTCTACAACGTTAGTAACAATGATGAACTAACCATTAAAAATATCACTAAAAGGGTTTATCAGAACAATTGGAACAATGACGGCAACAATAAAGATTGGGCTCTTTATCAGTCGTATGAATGGAATGGGAAAGGCAGTGGAGATGATTTTAGTAATAATGCAGCACTTAATGGGGATGAAAATAAAAATTGGTTAAAAACAGCTGAAATACGCACCTATAACAGTCATGGTCAAGCCATTGAGATTCTTGATAATACAGGTATGTGTACGACAATGACATATGATCAAGAGCATCGTTTTCCAATTGCGAAATTCAAAAATGCGCAACAAAATGAAGTGCTCTATTATGGTTTTGAGCCTTATGAAAGTCAAGGTTCTTGGCAATTGAATAAAGGCGCAATGCTACAAAGCAAATGTTTAACTGGAACACAAAGTTTGAGATTAGTGGACACAGGAGAGCTTAGGGGGTATTTAAACGGTATTGACCCTAGTAAAACGTACATTTTGGGGTGTTGGATAAAAACTGCAGCTGATTTCTCCTCGGGCATACAAGCGCAATTGAACTATGGACTCATAGGACTGGAAGATATGAATATTCCAATAGAGTCAACTAACGGAAAATGGGAATATCAAACGGTTCCAGTGGAATTTAATGGAACAGATAGCAACACAAATTATGATTTGCAAATCATAATTTTTAATAATACAAACAATGAAATTTTAGTAGATAATGTTTCTTTTTATCCAGCTGATAGTGGGTTTAATGCAGATATTTTTGAAGAGAAGTTTTATTTAAAAACAGCCTCCTTTGGCTTAGGGGGAAAAATATCTCATAGTTTTTATAATCATTTACAGGCACCCGTGCTAAACACCGATTTTGATAATGAAATCCGTGATACGGTAGCTAATTTTAAGTGGCGAAATATTTCAGATGAATTTGATGAGAGTCTATGCAATTATGAAACGAGTGTTAGGGTTAATGGTAATAGTAATCTGACTACTTTTAAAGACGATCGTTGGCAACAACAATGGTCTGTGAATAATGCTAATTATAAGATTAACAACCAAAACCTGACGGTTCCCACCAATACAAGTTTTGCAAATGCAATTAGCTTACTAGACAATTTAGAAGAATCCACCTTTGTCTTTCGGTTTCAATTGACTCAGAATATATATGAGAACCCTGTTCAAATTGATGATTATTTACAAATTAACTTTGGTAGTTATGCTGTACAATGGCAAGATAACTACTGGAAAATACGAAAAAATAATGTAGAATTGAGTGGCTATAATTCACGCTACCTGAATCGTATCAGTCAAGATTGTATGCTGATAGTAAATAAAAACAGTGTAATATTTATTGGAGATGGAGAAATGCTAATACAATATGCAACCGAAGAAAGCGATCAAATCCTTCCAAGTCCCAAGCAGACCTTTTCCATTACAACTCCTGATGAAATCAGCCTTCAGTATTTAGCCATAGGTTATGCACCTATTACAGGGGTCAATTACCAAGACTGTAGTGAGAACTCTTTGCAACAACAGATTTTGGATAATCATGAATGTATTGTTTCTGAAAATTTATACCATCGTACAGGACAAGCAACAATCAAGACCAAACCTATTAAGTATGAAAGCCTTTTTGCTTTTCAATCCAATCTGATTACAGGGTTTAATGAAAATGGAAGTATAAACGGCACAATCAATACAGAATACCCAGAGGACGAAGGCTATCCGTTTACTCGTATTCGTTATGAAAATTCTCCTATTGCAAGAATAATTGAAACAGGTGCACCTGGTCGCATGCTTGCTATTCAAGAAGATGTTAATATTGAAGATAGACATACTACTCAGATTACTTTTGGTATTAATAGCCCAAATTCATCTGTAGCTAATTTCTTCCCAGATCTTCCTGCAGATGCCTATTACTACAATATAGTCCGCGATCAAAACGGTGTGAAAAAAGCACAACTGATTGATCGGTTTCAAAATGTGATTGCCTCTTGTGAAGGTATGATGAGTAATGAATTTGGTGCTGAGAATACAATGGTCAGTCGTAATGTATATGATGTACAAAGTAGATTAATTAAGAAGATACAACCCAATGCGTATCAAAACGGCAACCGCCCTAGTCCCAATACCACCGATTGGTCTGATACTAAAGTATATGACTTTTTTGGTCGAATTACATCCCTTGACAATCCTGACATTAATGACCCTATAGAACTTGCTTATACACAAACGGGGAAGATGAGATTTAAACGTGAAGCATCCATTAATACATATTACATATATGATGTAATGGGTCGAATGACAGAAACAGGAACTACCATTACAGATTGGAGTGAATTAACTGCAAATGCTAACAACCCAAATTATGAAATTGCCCAAAGACAAGTTTTAACTGAGTATAATTACTTTGATAACTTTAGTGGTGAACAATGGGAAGTAGGTCTATTACAGGAAGTTAAGCATTCTGACACAAAATTCTCTTCTTTTCAATATGACATCCATGGCAGGACTACAAATGTACTTGAGGTTATTGATGATTTAAATTCCAATTTCGAATACAGTTATAATCAACTCGACCAGGTTGTTTCTATTGTAGACGCAAACAACCGTAATTTATACAAAGCGCAGTATTATTATAACACACTGGGCCAATTAGCACATGCTGAATTGACAACCAATGGAAAAACTTCAGGTGTTGCATTTGACTATAATCTTATCGGTAGTATTGATCAACGAACTTTATATCAACTAAATGATCAAGGTGAGCAAGTTTCAGAAGTTATGGAATCATTATCCTACGATGCAGTTGGCAACCTAACAGAGCTTGATAACAATTTCTTTAATGAGAGATTATTTTATAATGATGTAAATGGAAATGAAACAGGCAGGTATGCAGGTCGGATTGCTCGAATACAAACAAACTTCAAACAATCCATTAACGATAGCAATTTCATTAAAGAATTTTCATATGATTTTGAATATGATAACCTAGGTAATATCACAGCAGCTGATATGTGGAGCAATAGTATCCAACAACCTACCTACAGCTTAGGGAAACCCGCTTCTACCTATGATTCTAACGGAAACTGTACCAGTACTCAGCAAGCCAATGGACTAGTCAACTGTAGTTACAATGCACGAAACAATCAATTAGATTTAGTTTCATTAGGTGCTAGTAATGAAGCTTATAATTACGATGTTAGTGGCAATGTTTACAATTCACCTAATCTTGCACTGGATTGGAATGCAGTAACAAATTTGCTGGATTCAGTTTCAAAACATGACAATTCCACTGTGTTTTTTGCATACAACAGTAATAATCAACGTATCAAAAAGACTTATGGTAATGAAACGACACATTATGGTTTAGGACTCAACGATAAGGTGCTCTTTCGGACAGAGTTAGTCAATGAAACTGTACAAACTACCAAATATTATTTACATACACCAATGGGCGTGGAAATCATTTCCATGCCCATGAAAGGAGGTGCGACTAATGCAAATCCGTTCTACTACGTTCTTAAAGATCATTTAAGTTCTGTGCGTCTGGTTTTAAAGCCTGATAATAATGGTGCTGAGGTAACAGCGGGGTATAACTACTTGACCTTTGGTGGAGCTATGGGCAGTATTTATGGAGATGCATCGGTTTGTGACTTTCGCTATACGGGACAAGAGTATGATTCCGAAATTGATCTGTACAATTTTAAGCGTAGGATGTATGATCCTGAGATTGGGAGGTTCTATAGCCGTGATCCTAAAGCACAGTTTTTCAGCCCTTATTTATATGCAGGCAATAATCCTATATTATTCAATGATCCTACTGGAGAATGGTCGTGGAATGCCTTTGGTGGAGCATTGATTGGAGCAGCTGAAATAGGTTTAGGGATAGCACTAATTGGAGTATCGACTATTTTTGATAGTACTGTAGCTGGGGTGGTAATAGGTGGAGCTTTGGGTATAGCAGGAGCTGGACTCATTGGTGCCGGAGCAGCAGGGCTATTTTATAGCATCTCACATGGTAGTCATGATGATTTTAGCTGGAAAGAGTGGGGGCTAGAATCTTTAGTAGGAGGAGCAGTTGGTGTTACTGTAGCCCTTATAGGGCCGGTAATTGGAGTTTTAGGTAGTGGATTGGAATTATTAGGTGGAGGTTTGGGGGCACTCTCTTTTTCTGAAAGCAGTGAAGGATTATACTATTTAGCAAAAGGGGTATTTAACGCAGGAAAAGCATTGAAAAATACATATATGTTGAGAACAATCCGTTTTGCAGGGTCTGCTACTCTTTTCACCTTACAAACTTTGAGTAATTCTAAAATAGAGGGCTATGACATGACAGGAAAAGATTGGGCATTCACTATTGTCAGTTCTATCACACTTGCCGGAATTGGAGAAATTGCTGCTGGAATGCTTTGCAAACCTACTTCTGAAGTTAATGGGTACGAAGCTATCAGTGGATCTGCAACTAGAACGACAGTAAAACAGATTGCTATACAATCAACGAAAGAGCTTGGGGTTCGGGCAACTGTTTATCTCTCGAATCGAGCGTTAGATGGCATTCTGCGGTTATGGTGGAACGCAGATGTTACAGATGATAATTCTACCTATGAAGGAAATGATCATAATATCTAGTCTGGTGACTCTATTAATGAAAAACAATTACTGGTATCCAAGTAAATAATTTAATCCCTAAGGGATATTAATTCCCCTGGCCGGGCACCCCGACTCTTGAGTCGATAAAAAAGCTTTTGGCCGATAGAGATACCCCGTACCCTTGGGTCGGGGTTGGTTCATTTGGATACCAGTAAAAAACAATTTTAGTTGATGGTAATTTAGCTAGCCACAAGTGTATATTTAATCCAAATGATGCATTAGACTTTTGAGAGAAAACAACAAAACATAGCTGCTTCATGGGTGATTGCTTTTGATTTGTTATGTGATTATTGGCCTATTGCTCTACAACATATTATGATAGGAATCAATATTTATATTGATTTAGGTCTAAGAATAGCCGCAGTTGAGATAATGCAGAACCAGTTAAACTAGTAAATTAACTTCCAACAAACTACTTGAGTTTATCTAGGAAAGGTTTCACTTCTAATAGTTTAATATCAGTTCTTTTCTTGAGTGCTCTTAAGAACCATCCTTTGTGACCAGCACCGTAGGTAATTAAAACTCTTTTTCCTTCCATCGTGTGTAGGTCGAGCGCCTTTTCAATATAACTGTAATGAGCTACATTTATGTTGTCCCAGCCTCCAAGACCTAATTCTTCATTGAAAAGCTCATTGTACACAGAGAGTGCAATTTCAGCATCCTCATCATAGACACTTGAATTTACATAATAAGGATCATCTGATTTACCATGACTATTGCTGACGGAATCAGATTTAGCATTGGCAGTTATATATTGCTTCCATCTGTCGTTCCAAGTGCTGTCCTGACTAATTTCTCTTAACCTTTTACTTCGTGCTTCTGCCATAGGACGAGTCCATCCAGCAGTAGGAATAATTTCGAAATCCATTTCTTTTGTCAACGGAAAAATAGCATCTATGTATTCAGGAAATCTTTTTACTCTTGGTTCACTGATAGAATCCGTTTCATTGAATTCTTTTAAAGCTGTCGGAAATCTATCTGGCGGAATTTCTGTAAGAATATAGTCTGGTTCGATTTCTTTAACAATCTTTTTAATTACTTCTGTACTATATGTTTCACTTTTGATGTGACCACTATGAATCATACCCAATACAATAACTTCGTTTTTGTTAGCATTAATTTTTTCACTCTCCTTAGGTTTTTCATTACAAGCAGAGAAGGAGAATAAAAAAACCAGTATAGCTAGAGGAAGGCTAATATTTTTCATAATATGTTCATCTATATTGATGGGGTGAATATAGAAATAAAATTAGTTAAAGCTTAGTGAATTATGTTTAATGGGGGAAAATCTGTTCTTGATTTTTATAACTGACATTATTTCATCTATTAGAACAGTTCAGTTTGTTGCGGGGGAGTTTTGAAATTAGCTAAATGAGGTACTGTCAGTTTTGATCCTAATACTTCATTGAATTTTTTTGTCAAAGAGGTTGAAAGAAAAGTATAATTTTTTTCCATATCTTGATGAATGAAGAAATAGATAGAGCTTAAGCCCTTTCTTTTCCATTCTTTTAATCTTATTGCCCAATCATCCATTCTTTGAAAGTCGTGTTGATGATAACTGGAAACAAATCTTATAAAAGCTTTATCTGTGGTAAGAGCCATGTGCAGTAGGTCTCTTCTTCCAGGCGTGTCTGTTAAAACAGTCGTTATTTGGTTAGCCTTAAATAAATCAAATAGCTCATTGCTAATATGATGGTCTTTAAACCATTCTTCATTTCGTAACTCAAAGGCTAAAGGTAAACCTATGGGCCAGTCTTCAATGAACTCTACGAGGCTTTGGAAGCTTTTTGGGGTGAAATTTTCTGGCATTTGAAGGAATGCCATTCCTAATTTCTCTTCAAATGCCCACGCAGAATGACAGAATTCTTCAATGGCTCTACTGGAGTCTTTCAGCCGTTTAATATGTGAGATGTATTGATGGACTTTAGGAAAGAATCTAAAATCTATTGGCACCCTGTCTCTCCATTTAATAATTTGTTCCGGTTGATAGTTGTTGTAAAAAGTAGTATTGAGTTCTATGCAGTTATATTGAGTTGCATAATAAGCTAATTCGTCCTTTGTGCCTTTTGGGTAAAACCCTTTTAGGTATTGCCGGTTCCATTTTGCACTGCCAACATATAATTCCTTTATGGAGTCATTTTGTTGAGGAATACTAAAATTTTGTGCGTGATCAACAGGGAGATTAAAATCTATGTTTTCTGGGTTTTCAACACTTCCAAATTTCATGCTTTATTCAATTCATTTTCCAATGCCTACAGCCATTAACACGGCACAAAGTGGAATAAAAACGATCAAAATTATTTCAGTTTTTATAAGTATCCTCACTATTCTCGGGACTTGTACTTCTTCTAAAAGATCACCTTTTCGTTGTTTAATAAAAAAGATGGTAGGATAGATAGAGGCTATTCCCACCAAAGTAAATAAACTTATCTTTAGGTAGAATATCCAATTAGATCCATAGAATTCTGCTGGTTTTCCAATCCAAAACCACATGGTAAAGCCTGTAACCAAAATGACTAAGGTAGATAATCCATAAAATGCATCAACTTTAGCAAGTAAGTCTACTTCATTTCTTCTTAATGAGGTTTTTACAGTTATATTTTCATAAACCAGCGAACTAAATACACCAAGGATTCCAATAAAGTGAAAATATCTAATGAAAAGTTCTATTTGCATTGGGTCAATGATATAGGCTTACTTTTTTCTTTTTTACAAAAATTGATCTTAAAGTGTTTCCAGTAAGAGCTGAAAAACCTCCTACTAGACCACCTATTAAACCTGTATAGATAACTAGTATAATCCCTTCTTTATATCCAAGGGTAATAGCGCTCATAAGTGAGACCATTTGCTCTGACATAATACTGGAAGTTTCAGTATCAATTTTCCATGCATAGGCCATCCAAAGTAGACCTGCACCTAAGAATCCACTTAAGAAACTAGCGAAATTATTACCATGAATAAAGAATGCGACTAAAAATGAGACAACGGCAATGAT
Organism: uncultured Cyclobacteriaceae bacterium; assembly: GCA_937958005.1. GTDB lineage: Bacteria > Bacteroidota > Bacteroidia > Cytophagales > Cyclobacteriaceae > JANSWY01. The sequence continues at coordinate 46,661 of CALGOB010000166.1, read as the reverse complement.
CCACCAATTCAATAATAAGGAAGCGAAAAAACCAATTCCTGCGATTAATATGATTCTAATGATTAATTTCATTCCTTTTCAAATTTTATAGTTTTAAGAATTCTATCTTTTGGTAGGTTTTTTTCTTTGTCAAAAAGTAATTTTGTGTATTTGCCTTGTGCCCATTCTTCTATCCAATGTGCGTAATTAGGATTTCCAACATTACCAGTTTGACTACCAGGGTATGTACCCCAAGCTGAAACACCCTTGTCACTAAGCGATACTACCATTCTCCATGAGGGACCATGATACTTACTGGCGGCATTTACTATGTGGTTATTTCCACCTATTTTTATTTTGTCTCTTGAGAACGGTTTGAGTCTTAGTATGTGCCTAATGGTAGTGTTTTTAAACAAGTACCATTTAGCTTTTTCATTGTTTTTTTGCTCCCAGCTGTCTACTGAGTCAACTGCATAGGTAAAGGAAGCATTGATCAGATCTCGTAAAGATTCTTTCTTCTCAGTGTTTTTATTATCATAAAAACTTGAAGACCTATTCTGTTTAATGTAATTGAAAGTATAGAATTCATTGGGGGTTCGTAAGCTCACATTTTCCTGCCTAAATTCGTCCCATAATAAACTTATAAAACGGTCTTGCCAAAGTTCAAAAACACTGGGCTCTATTAACTCGGGATCATTGAAATAATCCCAATTTCTAAGCATTTGGTAATAAGTAAGTTTTGAATTGTTAAATGAGCCACTATCTAATGAATCTAATAATAAACTTAGATTTTCAGAGGCGATATAATTGAAATTATCATTTTGAAGTTTTTGTAAATCTCGGACAGTTACATTTGTCATAGTACCTAGCCGATCGTTTAGCCTTCTTCCTCTATAGAATTCGTTATTGTGGTGAAAAGAATAATATGGATAAGTAGAATCTGCGGGATGTTGGTTTGCAGAACTAACGAATCCTCTTTCCGGATTTTTGATGTGAAGGTTTTGCTCTGTAGGAATAAAGCCTTGCCATTCATGATTACTTTTTGAACCATCTAATAAGAATTTCCCTTGCTCATTCCACTTAATCGGAAATTTTCCATTGATCCAAAGGGCAATATTTCCTTCTACATCTCCATAGGAATAATTTTGTGGAGGGCCTGTGAAGTGATCAAATGAATTGACAAATTGATCATAATTTTTTGCTCTATTAATTTGATATACAGTTTTATATTCAGCTGATGGGTCATGTCCTGTCCATCTCATGGCATAGTTGATTTTTTGTTCGTTACCCAAAAACTGATTGTCATAGGTGACCGGGCCAAAATGAGTATAAATGACAGTGTCATACAAAGTTGATTCACCAGCTATTTCTATTTTCTCAATACGCTTATGTGCTTTCAGCCACTTGTCATCATATCTATACTCATCTCTCTTATTATTTTTATAGCTAACCTGATACCAATCTACCAAATCTCTAGGGGCATTGGTATTTCCCCATGCTATCTTATCATTGAAACCGATTAAAACACCAGGCATGCCAGGTACCGTACTGCCCATTACATTTAGTTGGTCTGTATTTAAGTGTACAATGTACCAAATGGAAGGAAGGGTAAGGTTCAGGTCTGGTTCGTTAGTCAATATAACTTCTCCGTTTTTAGTTTTGCTAGGCCCTACTGCTAAACTATTACTCCCATTAAAAGGGTTTGGTTTTTCAATAGTTTTTGATGTCGGAATATTTAGGTAGGTACTGTCCTTCATTGGTAATAAAGAAGCAGCGGATTTTAATGGTTGGAAATTATAAGGTGTTCCCGATGGTATAATTGGATCTATATTCGAGGGAAACTCAGGGAATATTTGATCAAATGTCTTTTTTCCAAACATTTTGAGGGCATTTGTATTTTCTAGATCAGATTCACTTCTGGAAAGCATATCTGCCATAGATTTCATCATGATGCAGCTTTTGAGTGGTGTCCACTGTTCAGGTTCTATGTTTAGTAATTTATATTCTACGCCGTAATTTTTATAGCTAATCGAGTTGATGTAGGCATTTACTCCTTCACTATAAGCTTCTAGCATTTTATAAGAAGCAGGATCTTTTTTGATTTCTTCCAAAAGCCTTTCTGCGGCAAAAACTAAGCCTTTTCTTCGCTGAGTTCTGTCATAAGTGATGGTTACTTTACCTAGTACTTCAGATAGTCTGCCAGCAGTTGCTCTAGCCGAAAAATCCATTTGCCAGAGCCTATGAGAAGCAGTTATGTAACCCTGTAAGAAAAATGCATCATGATCATTTTTTGCATAGATGTGAGGAATTGAAAGGTCGTCAAAAACCACAGTGGCATTTTCGTTCAGAAAATTGTTTTTAATTTCATCAGGGATCGTGATTGCTTCATTCTCTCCATTTTGCCAAAAACCGGAAAATGGATTGAGGAGTTTACCTAGAGCAGGGATTTCTCCATTTTTTGTGTTTAAAAGATAAACAAAAGAGAAGGTAAACAATGCAAAAAAGATAAATCGGATTATTTTAAAATTCATTAATAGATTGTGTTTTTTATCAATATTTTTGATTCTAAATAACAGAAAACCACTTTGTGCGAATCAGAGGTTGAAAATAGAATATTTTAATGCATTATCATAATTTTAAGTTCTTTTCTTAGATTTGAGGGTGGAGGAATTATCTATTGTATAAAAAAATAGTAAAAACAATGATTGATAAGATTTTAGCTCTGACTTTATTGCCAGTGCTGATGTTATCTCTATTCATATTCTTTATACCTCAGTACATGCTTTACCAGCGTGTTTTTTTTATACAAAAACGACCGGGTAAGGATGGAAGTCCATTCTTGCTGTTTAAGTTCCAAACGATGAGAAATAACTCTGATGAGGATGAAAAAAGAGTAACACTTTTTGGGGATTTTTTACGTAAAACATCATTGGACGAATTACCTCAGATATTAAATGTTTTGAAAGGTGAAATGAGTTTTATAGGGCCGCGCCCATTATTAATGAATTACCTAGATAAATATTCTTCATACCACCAGCGAAGACATGAAGTGAAACCAGGCATTACTGGTTTAGCACAAATAAATGGTAGAAATTTGATTTCATGGGAAGAAAAATTTGATTTGGATGTGAGGTATGTTGACAGACAGTCATTCGGAATGGATATGTCAATAATATTTAAAACATTCCTATTAATATTTACTTCTGTGACAGATAGTAGACCAATAGAAGAATTTGAAGGATATGGGAGAAAAATTGAGGAATAGAATTTACTTGTCCCCGCCCTTTCAATCAGGTAGGGAACAGGAAGTTTTAAATGAAGTATTGAAGAGCAATTGGCTTACTTCTGCTGGAAGGCATCTTTCTCAATTTGAAAGCGAACTAGCCACTTTGTTTAATTTTCCTCATGTTGTTGCTGTTCAAAGTGGGACGGCTGCCTTGCACTTAATATTAAGTCATCTGGGAGTAACGTATGGAGATAAAGTAGTAGTAAGTGATTTGACTTTTGCAGGAAGTGTTAACCCTATAAGGTATGTTGGGGCGATCCCAGTATTTATAGATAGTGAAATTGAGACTTGGAACATGTGTCCTTTACTTCTAGAAAAATACTTCTCTGAGAACTTAGATGATTTACCTAAAGCAGTAGTATTAGTACATCTTTTTGGGGTGCCTGCAAAAATCAAAAAGATCAAAAGTATTTGTAAAAAGTATGGTGTGATTCTAATAGAGGATTGTGCTGAAGCTTTAGGTACCTCAGTTGATGGACAGTATTTAGGTACTTTCGGTGATTTTGGTTTTTTATCATTTAATGGAAATAAGCTGATCACAACTAGTGGGGGAGGGGCTATCCTTGTGAAAGAAAAAGAGGTGGCTGATAGGTTTCTCTATCTTGCAACACAAGCAAAGTCAGACGTGCCTTACTATCACCATGAGGAAGTGGGATTTAATTATAGGATGAGTAACCTTTTAGCAGGTTTAGGACTAGCTCAATTACAGGGTATCAGTAAAAGAATTCTAAAAAAACAAGAGATATATCAGAGGTATAAAGAGATATTAAGTGAATATGGATTTCATTTCATTCCTTTTTCCTCAGAGAATTGTTACTGGTTATCTACAGCTTTAATTGATGATTTAGATCCGTTAGAAATTACTACAAGATTGGATCAATCATATAACATAGAAGCTAGACCAGTATGGAAACCGATGCATTTGCAGCCTGTTTTTGAAAAATTCCCATCTGTACTTAATGGTAATTCAAAGGAGATTTTCAGTAAGGGTATTTGTTTGCCTTCAGGTGTTGGCTTGTTAGCATCAGATCAGTTACATGTCTGTGAGGTGATCAAAAAAATTATTTCCCACGAGTAAGTAAGGGGATGTAAAATTCTAACTTGAGATTGATTAATAAATAAGAATCATTAGTGTCAGGATTGCCTCTGTTGCCACCGGGGATTAATTGATCAAATGCTTCCCTATTAACGACTCCGATTTCCCCTTTTCTATTGGATAACATTTGCTGTATGGTATTATCCTGAAACTGAGGAAAGACAGTAGATACGTCATCTAAATAATCTGTGAAAGTATATCTATAGCCCGCTTCAAAAATGACATTTAAATATTTGGTTAATCTTGCTTTTACTCCTATTCCTGCTGGAACAACTAGGGCAAAATTGCCGTAGCTAACATTCTCAGTTTGTATATCTCTCAATGAGATTTTTTCATCATTTAAAATAGCGGTTGGATTAAACCTGGTAACTCCAATACCAAGGGTAAGGTACGGTTCCCAAGTTTTTCTTCTCCCAAATGATTTGGAATAATTATGTAAGTAAAATAGAACTTGTAGGTTAGCTTCGAAATTTCGTGATTCAAAAGAGAGATTTCTTTGACGTTCAAAAGTACTGTCGGGAGCATTGCTATCTGAGTCACCTATTGTAAAGTAACTAAACTCAGCGCGGGCACTTATCTTATCCAATAACCTTGCTTCTAAGGAAGCGGTTAAATTTCTTAAACCCCTTCTAATATTATTGTTTTCATTCAATTCACCAAAATAGCCATTTTGACCAGTACCCAAACTAACTGAATAATACCTGTCTTTGTATTGATTTTTGAAATAGTTCTGAGCATTGCCTTCTATGAAAATTAAACACAGAAACAATGGAAATAACAAATAAAATAAAAATGTTGATTTGCCCATAATCCTAATAATGGATAAAAATAAAAAATCCTGATAGAAACAACGTATTCTATCAGGATTTATTTGAGGTCGAAAGCGGATTCGAACCGCTGTAAAAGGTTTTGCAGACCTCTGCCTAGCCACTCGGCCATTCGACCCTGTTAATGGGTTGCAAATATAGAAAATCTAACGAATAATGAAAATAAAAAGGTGTCTTTTGACACCTTTTTATTAAAAATAGTTAAAAGAGATTAAGCATCTGCTTTATCGTCAGACTTCCCGCCACCTTGCATTTGCTCTTTTAGTTGAGTCAATGCATCTAAATCTCCAAGAGTAGCTTTATCGTTATCCTTGTTGATTTTGTTCATGGCACTCTTGTTTGCTTTCTTCTTCTCTTCAGTAACAGGCGCTTTTTGCTCCTGATAAGTAGCAACATGAGAAAGAACTATTCTTTTGTCCTCTTTAGAAAATTCTAAAACAACAAAATCTAAAGCTTCTCCATTGTTTGCATTAGCACCATCTTCTTTCTTCAAGTTTCTAGAAGTACAGAACCCTTCAATACCATATGGTAATTCAAGTGTTGCTCCTTTTTCATTTTTAGAAATGATTGTACACTTATGAGTAGAACCTTTGGTAAATACTGTTTCGAAAGTATCCCATGGATTTTCTTCAAGTTGCTTGTGACCAAGTGCTAACCTTCTATTGTCAACGTCAAGTTCTAGAACTTTTACTTCAAGCTCTTCACCTACTTTAACATACTCTGAAGGGTGTTTGATTTTTTTGGTCCAAGAAAGATCAGAAACGTGTACTAAACCATCAATTCCTTCTTCTAGTTCAATAAATAAACCGAAGTTAGTCAAGTTTCTTACAATTCCTTTGTGAGTTGTACCGATATCATATTTAGTCAATACATCTTGTTTCGTCCAAGGATCTTCAGTCAATTGTTTGATGCCTAATGACATTTTTCTTTCGTCTCTGTCAATAGTCAATACAACTGCATCTAGTTTATCACCTATTTTGATAAAGTCTTGTGGGTTTCTCAAGTGCTGAGACCAAGACATTTCAGATACGTGGATTAAACCTTCTACACCAGGTACGATTTCTAAGAATGCACCGTAATCTGCTACATTTACTATTTTACCTGATACTTTAGAACTAACGTCTAAATCTTTATCTAAAGAATCCCATGGGTGAGAAGTTAATTGCTTCATTCCAAGAGAAATTCTCTTCTTGTCATCATCAAAGTCAAGTACAACCACATTGACTTTCTCATCAAGATTAAGCATTTCTTCAGGGTGATTGATTCTACCCCAAGAAATATCTGTGATGTGTAGTAATCCGTCAACTCCACCAAGGTCAATAAATACACCAAAGTTAGTCATGTTCTTGATTACCCCTTCAAGTACTTGTCCTTTTTCAAGGTTCTCAAGGATCTCAGCTTTTTGCTTCTCAAGATCTTTCTCAATAAGTACTTTATGTGACACAACTACATTGTCGTTAGTGTAGTTGATTTTCACAACTTTCACTTCCATTTTCTTTCCTACAAAGATGTCAAAATCTCTAATAGGTTTAACATCAATTTGAGAACCAGGTAAGAAAGCTTCTACACCGTAGATGTCTACGATCAATCCACCTTTTGTTCTTCTCTTAACCATTCCCTCTATTACAAGATCATTGTCAAGTGCTCCTTGGATTTGCTCCCAAGCTTTTACAATCTTCGCTTTTCTTCTCGAAAGGACTAATTGACCTCTTGAGTTTTCTTGCTCTTCAATGTAAACCTCGACTTCATCACCTATTTTTAGGTCTGGAATATCACGAAATTCAGCAGCAGAAACTAAACCATCAGATTTAAAACCGATGTTTAGGATAATATCTCTACTATTGATCCCTACTATTTTTCCTTTTACAACTTCTTTCTCTTCTATAGAAGTCAAAGTGTTTTGGATCATACCGATCATTTCATCTTTGTCTTCTTGAGAGTAAGTTTCTCCAAAACCTCTTGTGTCAAGAGAATCCCAGTCAAAATCATCCCCAATAGGCTCAAGCTCGTCTGCTACTATTGCAGGCTTTTTAGCTACAGCTTCTTGTTTTTCTTCTTTAACAACTGGTGCTTCCTCTTTTGTAGCCTCAGCTACTACAGGAGTTTCTTCTTTAGTTGCTTCAGCAGCAGGTTCACTTGTCTTAGGAGCTTCAGCTTTTGCTTCTTCCTTAGGTGCGTTTGCCGCTACTTCTTTTTCTTTATTTTCTTCCATTATTGAAATACAATCCGTTTGTTACGCTACTAGATTCGGATTAACCACCTAGTAGATTCGTTAAACATTAATTTTAAACCATTTAATCCCTAAGGGATATTAATTCCCCGACTCTTGAGTCGATCATTAAATTATTGCCCATAGATACCCCGTACCCTTGGGTCGGGGTTGGTTCATTTAAATGGAGCGCAAATATAAAGTAATTATTGTTCTAAATCAATAGTTGTTAAAGGGAGAACAATAAGGATAATAATGACTTGAAAATTTTCGGATAAGTAGAAGTGAAATTAATACTTAGATCTAAAAATAAGGTAAGAGGTAGATGCTTTTTTTGTGAGGCTTGCGATTGTCGTAACTGTTTGGGAATATTTGAACTATCTGTTCAAAATGAGCCTAACTAGAGCCTCTCCATAATGTAGTTTCTGCAAGAGTTTGTGTCTTAACAAACTCCTTCTACGAAATATTAAAACGGTTGTGGATACGGGGTTCTTACAAACGTGGGTAAGAGATTGATTTAATAAACGGGTTATGATTATATACCACGGACTTGCTTTGAAAAAGATCCATGTAAGGTAAAATAAGTGAACCTGCCCCTTTGGACAGGAACTTGTTAATTAATGATTATTCTTTCTATGGAATTTCCTCCACTAGATTTTAATCCCTAAGGGATATTAATTCCCTGACTCTTGAGTCGATCATTAAATTATTGCCCATAGATACCCCGTACCCTTGGGTCGGGGTTGGTTCATTTGAATGAAATAGACCCCATTTTCACCGATATATTCTTTTATGTTCAGTCTATGTTGGTTGTTTAATAGGCCTGGTAAAGCAACTGGATATTTCTTTCCATTTAAGTCTATAATTGTTATCGCTAAAATATTTAGATCTTGATTTACTCGTATGTTTAGAAAACCATTACTCGGATTTGGTGAAATGCTTACTCTTTGCTTTACCTTAAAAGTGACTGATTTAGCATTTGAATGAGTAAATTCACCATTGAAATCAGTTTGCTTTAGTCTGTAGAATGAAGTTCCTCCCAATGGAAAACTATCGGTTATTCTATAGTCTTGTCTTTGGTTTGTAGTCCCTGCTCCTCCAATACTTAAAATTTCTTCCCAATCCTTCCCATTAAAAGATCTCTCGATTGTGAAAAAGTCATTATCAAGTTCAGTTGCTGTGCTCCATGTTAAAATAACCTCTTCTTCAGCTATAGTCGCATCAAAAAATATAAGATCAACGGGTAAAACTGTGTTTCCAGATGGTCTATTGGTATCTGGGTTATCATCAGGGCTTATCACGCCATCACCCGGGCCTGCTACTCCATTTATATCACCATCATCACTGCCACCACTTACACAGTTGCCATCTTGGCAAGTAATAGTCAGTCCAGCACAAATTTGATCTAATAAGATACTAGGTGAATTGGGACTTATATGGATGATCGAATTATTGCCAGCATTGGAGCCATTCGTGGTCCTGTCTACATCTATTGCACCTGTTCCACATATGATAGCGTCTTCACCATCTACAATCAAATCATCCCCTACATCTGCAGTAGATAGATTGTCAACATTGAAAATAGCAGCTTGTGATAAAACTAAATTATCAATTATATCTAAGTTAGCGCCATTGATAATGTCTAGCCTTCCTTGAAAGAAAATGTCATTGTTTACGTTATTTTGAACGATCAAGTTGCCTCCATTAACGGTCACATCTTGAGACAATATGAGTGTTTGATTGGATGTTAAAGTGCCTGTTGAACTAATGTTGATGATGCCATTGTGAAAAAAGGAGTTTCTATTACAATTATTGAAATTACGAATGTCGCAAACATCCATTAAACTTGCTGGCGTGGCACCACCAGCTGCATTGTTGTCTGTAACTGCATTAACAGTAACGTTATGATTAATAATTACCTCATCATTTCTACTTGGGTAGGTAACTCCTTCCGTGGATGTGTATCCGCCTCCAGTTCCCCAGGTTGTGCAATCATTCCAAGCACCATCTTGCACTGAAGTAAAAGTGCTTTGTGCTACAAGCATAAATGGAGAAAAGAAGAATGTCCAAATAAAATAAAAACCAATAAGTAGTAAATTTCTTTTTTTCATAACATCATCTTTTAGTTAGTACTAGATTCATTATTAGTGCCAGATTTATTAAAATCTATGGCTTATATCCATTTATTTCGTTGACTTTGGCCCCTAGCTCGTTGGAACTAAAATTCGATAGGTTTAGGTATGGTTGCGTAAGACCTTCTTGGATCCATATAATGCCCTTAAAAAGTGCTTTTGCTTTATTTATGGCAAATAATTGAGTACAAATATTCGAATACTAGAGCAAAATACCGATCAGCAGGATTCACTTTTCTAATTGGGAATAAATGAATAAATTGTTGGCTGTGTGATTAGCAACTTACAATTACCTAATTAAAATGTTTATGAGATTTTTTACTAAAATGGGTTTTATAAAGGCACTCATTGTTTCATTGATTTTCTTTTCTTGTGGAGAAGAAAAGAAAAAAGAAATTGGAGATTTGATTATTTATGGTGGCCCCATTTATACTGTGTCTGAAAACCCTTCTGTAGAATCAGTAGTTTCAAAGGACGGGAAAATTTTATTTGTGGGAAATAAAAAGGAGGCAATGGGTTTCCGAGGAGAAGGTACTGAAATACTTGACCTCAAAGGTAAAACCATGACCCCTGGTTTGATAGAAGCTCATGCGCACATCATGGGAGTTGGTTACAACAGGTTGAACATTGATTTACTTCAGGTAAAAAGTTATGAAGAATTGATCCAAAAAGTAGAAGAAGTGGCCGCAAACACGCCCAAAGGAGAATGGATACTCGGAAGAGGCTGGCATCAGGATAAATGGGATGAGCAGCCAGAAAGCAGGTTTAAAGGATTCCCGACCCATCACTTATTGAGTGAGCGAGTACCAGATCATCCAGTCTGGTTATCACACGCAAGTGGGCATATGGGGCTTGCAAATGAAGCGGCTATGGAGATAGCAGATATTAATAGAAAAAGTGAACAACCTGATGGCGGAGAAATTTTTAAGGGCATAGACGGTAACCCTACGGGAATATTTAATGAAACAGCACAAGGGAAAATCAGCAGTATAGTACCAGAATCTACAGACGAAAGAGAAGCCAGAGCGTTGGAACTGGCAATAAAAGAGATGCAAGAAAACGGAATTACAAGTATGCATAATGCTGGAGCTACTCAACGGGAAATAAACCTTTTCAAAATTTTTGCAAAAGAAGGTAGATTGGGGGTAAGGGTTTATACTATGCTAAATGGTAGAGATTCCATTTTGCTAAATAATTATTATGAATCAGGCCCTGAAATTGGACTTTTTGATCAATTTCTTACCGTAAGGTCAATAAAACTATATGCAGATGGTGCACTTGGGTCTAGGGGAGCTTGGTTATTAGAAGAATATACAGATGCAAAAGGTAAATTTGGACATAATGTGACTCCTATGAATGAGATTGAATCTGTTACTAAAGATGGCTATAAGAATGGTTTTCAACTGTGTATTCATGGAATAGGAGATAGGGCAAACAGAGAAATTTTAGATATTTATGATCGAACATTTAGTGGGGAGAAAAAAGATCATCGATTTAGGATAGAGCATGCTCAGCATATTGACCTAGAAGATATTCCTCGATTTGCTGAACTTGGGGTAATTGCTTCTATGCAGGCTATTCATATGGCTTCAGACAGACCATGGGCCATTGATCGTCTTGGGAAAAAACGAATTGAAGACGGTGCATATGTTTGGCAAAAACTGCTAGAAAGTGGAGCTAAGGTCATAAATGGAACGGATGCACCTGTAGAACCAATCAGTGCGATAGCTTCTTTTTATGCATCTGTAACCAGGCAAACATTAAAAGGGACTCCAGAAGGGGGCTATGAGGCAGGTCAGAAAATGAGCAGGCCACAAGCACTAAAATCTTATACATTAGATGCCGCTTATGGTGCTTTTGAAGAGGATATCAAGGGTTCAATAGAAGTAGGTAAACTGGCAGATTTTACAGTATTCTCTAAAAACCTGATAACCATTCCGGATAATGAAATTTTAAGTACAAAAATTGAATATACAATTGTAAATGGTGAAATAGTCTATGCTAGAAAATAAGTAAGGAGCTTATTTTACTAAATTCTTAAATGAAAAGGCAGCTATTCTTAAAATGGATGCCTTTTTTAAATTAACTACATTAATCTTCCCTTGGGGTGAATGGTAAAGAAACTTGATCAATTAATATGGATCTTTTTACTTTAGCCAAGTCTAAACTTTTACTGATTAGAGGTCTTGTTTTTCTGCCGTTTAGTCTTGTTTGTATATTGCCATATATGGATATATTAGAATGTCCATAAATTTTTGTGTACTTGTCTTTTAAGTAATGAGCGAATACAATTACTAAATCAGTTTCTGCTGACATTTTCCTATATTGCCTTCTTGTTAAATGCTTTCTTGGGTTAATTTTCACTTTTTCTCCTGAAACGTTATTGATCACATCAAAACTTGCTCGACTTCCATTTTTTGACCTAGTCATCAATCTCCAAGAGAAACGGTGACCTTTTTCAGTCCAGTTAACATTATTGCCTGTAAAGTAATGTCTAAAAGGAATTAGGAGGTTGATGGCCAAAAACAATATGACTAAACTAGAGACTAATGACTTATTAAATCGCTGGCTAAATTGGTCGTCTTGGATGGAAGCTGGATTAAATTTAAACTTCTTTTTTAACCAAGGGGTGGGAAATAATAACCAGGTTAATAAAGCCATGAAGATGGATAAACTTCCAATAAATAAGGTAGTGAAGTTTAAAGTGTGAAAAAGACCTTGCCAAATATTTGCAAATAGATTGGTACGCTTATTTATTAATAGCCATGAGATAGAAAGATCAAACAAAACACCACCATAAGTAAATCCAAAGACTATAAAAGTATAAGTGTCTTTAGAAAGCCACTTAAAAGGTATTTTATGTTTGAAAAAGAAAATAAGCGGTTCTGCATGTATTAACCAATCAGCATTTAATTTAGAGATGCCTGAATAAGTATAAATCAAAATGATCAATGCCTGAAAAATAAGAATTTCATATGCAGGAACAAATTCCCTCTTTTTCTTACTGTTTAGTGATAAACAACGGTCAGCTTGTGTAAATAATAGAACAAAGCAAAGTATTATAAAAAGATAAAATTTATTGAGCGTATAGACTATATCGCACATAAATACATAGGTGAACCCTAGTAAGAACAAAGAGGTTGCCCATTTAAAGAGATAACCAGTGATGATTCCTACTGCAAGTAAAGCCAGTATAACAAACAAAATATACATGCCAATACCTGGTAAGGGCTTTATCCAGTCAAAACCGTAAAAGTGAAAATTCATTTCAGGAGAAACATAGGCCTCTTTGACATAGCCTGATACTAACATGCTCAAGATGTCAATTAAAAACCAGCTCCCAATCACGATTCTTAAAAGGCCTAATTGCCTGCTATCTCTTTTTTTGAATAGAAAATCCATTAACATTACAACTTGAAAGGATAAAGATATTTCTTGAGTGTTTAATAGTATGAATAAATTGTCTTTTTGTTTTGAAAAGTCTTAGAAACTTGGATTTATACATTGCTTTTAAACTCTTGGGGAAGACTTTGTCAATTAATAGAGATTGTTACGAATGATTTACCCTAAACGGATCGATTTCTCTTGATCAGTTTAGAAACGATGCTGTTACTATGGTTTTACTGGTAACTTTTAATTTTTATTTGTTTATAAATAACTCGTGATATTGTCTAGTAAATGATAATTAGTTAAATGAAATTGAAAATTAATATTCTGTAGAACATGCATATTTCTGAAAACGTCGATTTAAAACCACTGAACACATTTGGGCTTTCGGTACGCGCAAAGTATTTAGCTGAGATATCCGTAGAAGAAGAAATTACGGAATTAGTGCAATCAGATTTATTCTTAAAAAATAAAAGGTTTATTCTAGGAGGAGGGTCTAATGTTTTAGTGACAGAAGATTTTGACGGGCTGGTAGTTAAAAACAATATCAAGGGTAGAAGTGTAGTAAAGGAAACAGAGGAGGATATTTGGATTGCATTTGGAGGTGGAGAGGTATGGCATGAAATAGTTTTATATGCTGTAGGGAATAATTGGGGAGGGATAGAGAATATGAGTTTAATTCCAGGTACAGTAGGGGCTGCACCCATGCAGAATATAGGTGCTTATGGTGCTGAGATAAAAGATGTTTTTGAATCTCTGGAAGCCATAAATCTAGAAACTGGGGCAAGATCAAATTTTAAGCATTCGGATTGTGAGTTTGGCTATCGTCAAAGCGTTTTTAAAGGGAAATTAAAAGGACAATACTTCATCTCTTCAGTTACTTTAAGACTGAGTAAAAAACCAAAAGTCAATACTGGATATGGTGCTATTAAAGATGTTTTGAAGAAAGTAGGGGTCATTAATCCGGGTATCAGGGAAGTTAGTAATGCAGTGATATCAATTAGGCAAAGTAAGTTGCCGGACCCAGGTAAAATAGGAAACGCAGGTTCATTTTTTAAGAATCCAACCATAGATAAACAAAAATTTGATGCGTTAAGAAAATCATTTCCAGACATTGTTGGCTACCCAAATGAGGAAGGTGTCAAAGTACCTGCCGGTTGGTTGATAGAAAAAGCAGGTTGGAAGGGAAGGAAAATAGGAGCCATTGGTGTGCATGAACATCAAGCACTAGTTTTAGTGAATTATGGAAAAGGCAATGGAAAAGATATTTTTGATTTGTCAGAACAAATTAAGCAGTCTATTTATTCAACATTTGGAATAGACCTAGAACGAGAAGTCAACATATTGTGACCATTGGATTTTATGCCAATTGATGTCTAAAAGGGCGTTTAAGGTTTGATAATAAATTTGATTTTGATGAAGGAAAAAAGCGGAGTTATAGTAGCGCTATGATGAGTATTTTTGACTGGGTCGCATTGACACATAACAAATATTAAATTTATCCAAAGATAAGCGGTCTTATAAATCTTAATTGGTATTATACCAAATTACCATTAAGAGCTTCGGGTATCTTCCTATTTATTTCCCATTCTCATTCGTTAAAAAGCCTTTGAATAACGCTGCTATTCCTTCATTTTTTGCCTTTGAGAATAAAAAATAAACTAAGAAATCTAATCTGAACTTTTAAAGTTAAATTGGTATTAGTCCTACTTTGAACGCCTTAATCTGTGTCCTTACAGAATATAGAAGTTGGCTATCAAGACATAGCTAAAGGCATGATAAATTAAATTTAGTATTACTTGTAAAGAGAGGTTAGGTGAGATTATGGTTGTCTCATAAATTAATCTTTCCCGAACCCATACATAGGAGCAAGTCTCTTAAGCAATCTACTTGTTCCTAGATTAAATACTTCGAAGAATTTTCCCAGCTTCTGATAAGGTCTCTTCTTTTTTGGCAAAACAGAACCTAAGTAGTTTGTCATCTTGATTATCGGTATAAAAGACTGAGATTGGGATGGCTGCAATTTTGAATTCTTTAACTAACCTCTCTGCAAATTGGAAGTCTTCTTCCTGCGAAATTTCACTATAATCCAATAGCTGAAAATAAGTTCCGGTTGATTTGTTTACCTTAAATGAGGATCCCTTAATTTCAGATAAAAATAAATCTCTTTTACGCTGGTAAAATTTTGGTAAACCGAGGTAATTAGATGGTTCTTTTAGGTAAGTAGCTAAAGCATGTTGCGTAGGAGTATGAACACTGAAGTTAAGGTACTGATGGACTTTCCGAATTTCAATCATCATTTCATGAGGAGCAACCACATAACCAATCCTCCATCCAGTAGCATGAAAAGTTTTACCAAATGAATAAACAGCAATGACTCTATCAGCAATTTCTGGATAATTTAGAATACTGAAATGTTTTAAATCATCAAAAATTATATGTTCGTAAACTTCATCACTTAAAATGATCAATTTAGGGAATTCCTGTAGTAATTTTTTAATCTCTAAAATATCACCTGCCGTGATGGTACTGCCAGAGGGGTTATGGGGCGTATTTACGATAAGCATTTTAGTCTTATGGTTAACTTTTTGCCTAAGTAATCCCCAGTCTATAGAAAAGTCGGGCTGTTTTAACGGAATGGTTATGGGGATACCTCCAGCCAATTGTACAGCCGGAATGTAAGAATCATAAGTAGGTTCCAGCATTAATACTTCATCTCCTGGAGAAACAAGAGCTGAAATACTAGCAAAAAGTGCTTCAGTTGCACCTGTAGTGATGGTGATTTCCCTATCAGCATTTAGTTTACGGCCACCCATGATGCTGATTTTATCAGAGATAGCCTCGCGCAACTGAGGTAATCCAGTCATAGGAGCATATTGATTATGACCATCTAATAGGGCTTTGTTAAGCAATTCAATTATTTCTTGATTCACAGGAAAATCAGGAAACCCTTGAGATAGGTTAAGTGCTTGGTGCTCACTAGCCATTTTTGACATAATAGTAAAAATAGTTGTGCCCACTTCAGGTAACTTTGATTGAATCATCAATAAAGATTGTTTTAATTAATATCTAATTGGCCCTAGTAAATAAATGATCTTCAAAATATATTGGAATTTCAGCGTAGGAGAATCACAAAGGACTTATCATCACGAAATATCTAGGAATTTACTCTCTTACTAATTTAAAAAAAATAAATCGTTAACTAGATCAGTTGAGAGTCATTATTAATTTCTTTCATATAACGTTCTACTTTTACGCCGAATTTAACTAAAAAGTCAACTCCTTCATCACTCGCTATGCCTTTGTATTCCGCATAACTATTCAAGTAGATTACTTTTTCTATCCCTACGGTGTAGATTATTCTTGCACAAGCTAAACAAGGTGCCAAGGTTACATATAAAGACGAACCTTCTACAGTCGCTTTGTTTTTAACGGCGTACAAAATCGCATTTTGCTCTGCATGGATGGCCAAAGAACAGCCTCCTTTAGAATCTCTCGGACAACCTACTTCTGACCATTCTTCGTCGCAATTATGAGTTCCAGCGGGAGGGCCATTATAACCAATGCTGATAATTCTGGTATCTCGAGTCAAAACAGCGCCTACATGTCTTTTTATGCAGTGAGATCTTTTGGCCAGATTAATGGCCAGTTCCATATAAATATCGTCGAAATCTGGTCTTGACACTAAAAGATAGGGTTAATAATTCCTTCTCTCATCAGAAGGTAAACCATATAGGCTATAAAACCTATCAGATAAACAGCCCCTTCTGATCTATCCAACTTATACTTATTAAAAGTAAACATGAAGATAAATAGCATGAATGTGCCAATCATTACTAAATAAAGATCTGTATTTAGTGTTTCATCATAGATCAGTGGTCCGTGACTGGCAGCAGTCATTCCTAGTACCAAAAGAATATTGAATATATTGGAACCTACAATATTACCTACTGCAATATCTGACTTTTTATGGAATGCGGCCACCGCTGTGGTTGCTAATTCTGGGAGAGAAGTTCCTGCTGCAAGAATAGTAAGACCCACTAATTTTTTATCGATCCCAATCATCTCTGAAATTTCAACAGCACTATCAACTATGAATTTGCCACCTATACCTAATCCAGCTATACCGCCTGCTATCATAAGGGTAGTTTTAATGTTACTGTAGATTTTAATATCCTCAACTTCATCTATTTCCCCAGTTCTTTTCATGTTAAGGAAAATGTAAGTCAAGAAAATAAGGAACATAACCAACAAGATGACTCCATCCCAAACGGATGCTGAATTTTGATCTACATCTCTAAAAAGTTTGTCATTCAACAAAAGAAATAGAACAAAAGTCACAAGTAATGAATAAGGAACCTCTTTCCACAAAGAGTTCTTTTGTACTGTAATTGGATAAATAATACCCGCAATACCTAGAATAAGAAATAAGTTAAAAATATTAGAACCAATAATGTTTCCAAATATGATACCATTCATGTCTTCATCAGGTTGGTATCCTGAAATCATATTGATGACTAGTTCGGGCGCAGAAGTACCCATTGCTACTATGGTTAAACCGATAGCAATATCTGAAACATTAAATCTTTTAGCTAGCGAAGATGCTCCGTTCACTAAAATATCGGCTCCCTTTATTAACAAAATAAAGCCAAATGCCAATAAAGAAAGGTTGATGGCAATATCCATTAATCTCCTACACTTTTAATAATTAGTGAAATACTATTTTTGATATGTAAATATCTTTTCATTAATCCCAACGCAATAGTACTAAAAAAAACGAAATCTAAACGGCTAGTTATCAATAAAGTACTATTTTAATGATTAAATTTCCAATAAGTCAGCTTTTATACGACTTATTTTACTTTCTAAGGTTACAATATTATCAAAATAATCTTGTGGTTTTTCAAGATTTCTTTTGACACTGAAGTAGAACTTTATTTTAGGTTCTGTTCCTGAAGGCCTAGCCGATACTTTGCTTCCATCTTCAGTGATGAATTGAAGTACATTAGAGGTTGGTTGATTAATTGTCTTAGTGACCTTAAGAACCAAATCTTTCTCTTCTAATGATTTATAATCAAGAATGCGGATGATTTTTGACCCTGCCAGGGTTAATGGAGGGGTTTCCCTTAGGTTTTTCATCATCTCTTGAATTTCACTTGCCCCACTTTTTCCTTTTTTGGTAATAGAGGTTAAGGTTTCATGATACTGGCCAAACTGACTATTAATGTCTAGTAATATGTCAAATAGGGATTTTCCTTGATTCTTGAAAAAAGCTGTCATTTCTGCGAGGATGGCGCACGAAGCAATTGCATCCTTATCCCTAACAAAATCTGAGATGAGATAGCCATAACTCTCTTCCCCACCACCTATAAAGGTTTCTTTTCCTTCTAATTCTCCTATAAGTGCAGCTATAAATTTAAATCCTGTTAAAGTATCGTAGTATTTAACGTTGAACCCGTTGGCAATTTTAGCAATTAGTTCCGTTGTAACAATTGTTTTAACAATGTACTCTTTACCTGTAAGTTTGTTGTTTTCTTTCCATTTAGAAAGTAGATAATAAACGATTAGTGCTCCTGTTTGATTTCCGTTTAATAACTGAAATTCCCCGTTGGTATTTTTAACACCTATACCCACTCTATCACTATCTGGGTCTGTAGCCATTACAATATCTGCATTGGTATCAGTTGCCTGCTTGAGCGCAATAGACATTGCTTCACTTTCCTCTGGATTAGGATAAACAACCGTGGGGAAATCGCCATCAGGTTCTGCTTGTTCCTTTACTGTATTTACATTGGTAAAACCTATTTTTTTAAGTATCGCAGGAACAAGCGTTATACCAGTACCATGAATAGATGAGAAGACAATGTTTAAGTCTTTCTGCTTTTCAATGGCTTCCGGAGCTAAACAGATTCCTTTGATCTTTTCTAAATAAATTTCATCAATCTCACTTCCTATTGTTTCAATCAGGCTTTCTTTTTTATCAAAGTTGATGTCAGTGATGCCTTTTATTTTATTTACTTCATTAATTACATTGCTGTCATGCGGGGCAACTAATTGAGCCCCATCATTCCAGTATGCTTTATAGCCATTGTATTCTTTAGGATTGTGTGAGGCGGTTAAAACAACCCCTCCTTGGCAACCTAATTCTCGGATTGCGAAAGATAATTCAGGTGTTGGCCTTAAGTCCTCAAATAGAAAAGTCTTAATATTATTGGCTGAAAATACTGCTGCTACTGTTTCTGCAAAAAAGCGACTGTTATTTCTACTATCATAGGCGATTGCTACCTTCACTTGATTGCCTGAAAAGGAATGGTTTAGGTAATTAGAAAAACCTTGGGTAGCCATTCCCAGTGTGTATTTATTAATTCTGTTTGAGCCGACGCCCATTACTCCCCTTAATCCACCCGTACCAAATTCTAAATCTTTATAGAACGAATCTACTAATTCAGTTTGATCTTGGTTGTCGATCATTTTTTGAATTGTTTCTTTAGTTTGTGTGTCTATCGGCTCAGACAACCATTTTTTAGCTTTATCAATAATTTCTTGACTCATAATGTATAGAGGATTTGAATCCTAGAATTAATTTTAAATTGTGCGTAATTAATAACCTAATTTATTTCTTACTTTGCCCAAAACACTTGACGATATTTCCTTAGCTTTTTGCTCTCCTTGTGATAGCTTGCCCACCAGAGTACTTTTATCAGAAATAAGCTGATCAAATGTAACTCGTTCTGAGCTATATTTATCAAGAATAAGCCCTAATAATTCTTTTTTAGCATGGCCATATCCATAATTTCCACCCTCATAGTTTTTTCGCATTTGAAGAACCTCTTCTTGACTGCCCAGTAATCGGTAGATATTAAAGACATGGCAAGTGTCAGGGTTTTTGGGCTCTTCAAGGGGAAGGCTGTCTGTGAGGATACTCATGATAACTTTCTTTAATTGTTTCTCTGGGAGAAAGATATTGATGGTATTTCCATAGGACTTACTCATTTTTTGCCCATCTGTGCCAGGAATAGTTTGCACTTCTTCACTAATTTGTGCTTCTGGTAAGACAAAAGTCTCGCCATAAGTATTGTTAAATGAATTAGCAATATCACGAGTCATTTCTAAATGTTGCTTTTGGTCTTTTCCAACTGGAACAATTTCAGCATCGTACAGGAGAATATCTGCTGCCATGAGCACAGGATAAGTGAATAAGCCAGCATTTACATCTGATAACTTTTCTGATTTTGCTTTAAATGAATGTGCATTTGAAAGCATGGGAAAAGGAGTGAAGCAATTCAGGTACCAAGTTAACTCAGTTACTTCGGGTCTTTGTGATTGTCTATAGAATATATGTTTATCAGTATCAAAGCCAAAAGCCATCCAAGCGGCAGTGGTAGCCATGGTGTTTGCTAATCTTGTTTCTGCATCTTTTATAGAGGTAAGTGAGTGTAAATCCGCAATAAAGTATAGAGATTCGTTTTTAGTATCTCTAGATAATTCTATCGCAGGGATTATTGCTCCAAGTAAATTACCCAAATGTGGGATACCAGTACTTTGAATACCTGTTAATATTCTAGCCATTTAGCTTTTTTGTTTGCAAAGTAAATTAAATTTTTAATCCGATATCAATTCCAGCCATTTTATGTGAAGACTTAATTAGTTTTGAGTTTATTTTAAAGTCTAATGACTCATGAAATTTTACTATTTACCCTTCATCCTTCTGCTTTTGTTTTCCAATTTGTCAATAGGCCAGTCAGCCATAGAATTCAATATGAATTCCTATGACTTTGGAACTATACCTGAAGAGGCAGGAAAAGTTTCAATAGATTTTAATTTTACTAATTTAACAAAAGACTCAATTAAGGTTATCAAAGTAACCCCTTCATGCGGATGCATTGCGAGTGTAGGGGCTAAGCACTATATTCAACCAAATGAGGAGGGACAAGTTACTTTGACTTATAATCCACTTAATAGACCAGGAACTTTCACGAAAGAGGCTTCAGTACATTTTAGTAACGGGAATGTGGTTGATTTGCATTTAGCGGGTTTTGTCACTTCGGCAGATATTCCACTAGCTAAAGTACTTCCTCATCAATCTGGTGTGCTTAGATTTAAAACTGCCAGGGTTAATCTAGGGAATTTACCAACTAAATCGATTCAATCATTTACGATCTTGGTTGCTAATGAGTCTGAACAGACTATAGTTGTTGATAAAGAGAAGTCTTACATTCCAGCTCATATAGAGATGGATTTAGGTAATTATGAGTTTCAAGCGAAGCAGTTTACTTTGATAAGAGGAATTTACAATGCCCCTAGTAATGCAGGGTATAATGATCATGCTATTCAACTTTATACAAGTGATTCACTTGAGATTATTAAGAAATTTGAAGTAGTAGCTAACATATATCCTTCAGCAGATCAAAATACCCCAAGTTTGGCGAGAATTTCTTTGGATAAATCTGTAGAAGATTTTGGTAAGGTAAATGAAGGAGAAAAACTGACTGCCACATTTGAAGTTACTAATCAGGGGAGTAGTGAACTGATCATATCTTCTATTGTGCCTAATTGTGCCTGTATTTCTGTAGCAAGTAAAGAACTAGTGATTAAACCAGCTACTAGTAAAACAATTGAAATTACTTATGATACTTCTTTGATTACTGGTAAACAGGTTAAGGTAATTCATTTGTATTCTAATGCTGAAAATGGTTATCTACATCAGCTAGTTTTGCGTGCTGAAATTAAATAATAGAATAAAAGATCCTTTAGTGATTTTACTAAGGGATCTTTTATCAGTTAAAAAGGGACTTATTTTTGCAACTTATTATTTTCCCTATTGAGGTCGGCCATACGTTGAGAAGGATCTATTTCAATCGTTTTTATTTTCTTTCCTTTTACTTCAAACTCATAGGTAGGATGAGTCCATGGCCAATCTTGCAGCTGAGTCCTTTTGAGAGCTGTTTCATTTGCTTTCTCTCCTCTCATTAAGCCTAAAGGAATATAGAACATCTCCTTGGTATTATCTTCATAAGTTACTTCAATATCTATTGGCATTGGCATTTTTCCAACTCTCTGAAGTTTTACTATTGACTTTCCATTAAGGTTTTCTACTGATTCTATGCCGTAGTCTATGATTTTGGTGCTGTTTACCCAATATTCATAATACCAATCCAGTTCCAGCCCAGACTCTTTCTCCATAATTCTAACAAAATCGTTTAAATTTGGATGCTTGAATTTCCAGGTATTATAGTATTTTAACAATCCTTTTCTCATGACATCCTGCCCAATTATATAACCCAACTGGTGTATGGAAATGGCTCCCTTGCCATAGGAACCAATGCCATAAGCTCTATTAGAGTTGAAATGATCTGAATGAGTAGATAAAGATTCTTCCGCTCCAGCTTTTACTAAGTTAAAATATCCATCATAAGGGCTTAGCGTAAAATCTTTATCCGCCAAATAACCTGAGGTTAAACTTGAGGCGTAAGAGGTGTAGCCCTCGTCCATCCAAGCATAATAACTTTCATTAGTTGCTAGTATCATCTGGTACCAAGTATGCATCATTTCATGTATGGTTACACCTAGAAGGCTTTGAAAGTTTCTTTTACCTGTTATCAAAGTAGCCATTGGGTATTCCATTCCACCATCTCCGCCTTGAATAATAGAATAAGTACTATAAGGATATTTCCCGAAGTTCTTTTCCATAAATGGGTATGCTTTCTTGACAGACTCTTGAAGTTTTTTCCAGTTAGCCACTAGTTCATCACTCTCAGGCTGATAGAAAAAATGAATTTCAGGACCATCCCCAGAAATTTTGATTATATCATGCTTATAATCAGGATCGGCTGCCCAAACAAAATCATGAACATTTTCTGCTTTGAAATGCCATGCAAATTTCTTAGGGGTCTTTTTAGTTTTCTTCTCAGCATATCCAAATCCGATTTTATCTGCATTCATTAATACACCGGTACCTGCAACTACATATTTTGAGTCAATATTTAGCTTCACATCAAAATCTCCCCACGGTGCATAAAACTCTCTTCCAACATATGGGTGAGAATGCCATCCTTTATAGTCATATTCAGCCATTTTGGGATACCATTGAGCCATAGAAAACTCAATACCCTCTGCATTCATCCAGCCACTTCTTCTTATTTGTACAGGAACCTGAGCTTCGAAATCCATAGAGAACAAAGTGCTACTATTGGGTAGTATAGGTTTATCTAATGTAACTTCTAGGATAGTGCCTTCTACTTCATATTTAAGTTTAGCACCATTCTGAGTTAGTTTTTTAACTTTCTGATAACCTATTTCATCTTCTTTCAGGTGAAGTATTCTATCCTTAACCCTTTTGTCTGGATCAGGTAAGTTTCTACTTCTAACATCCATCATACTATTTGGCTGAAAGGCATTGAAGTATAGATGATAAAATACTTTGTACAATGTATCAGGGGAATTATTGATGTATGTTAATTTTTGTGTCCCTGTAAACTGGTGATTTTCCACATCCATATCGATTTCCATTTCATAAGAAACCGCTTGCTGCCATCTGCTAGGTTGTGCCTTAGTTGTAATAGCTACTAAGTTCAGTGTAATAAGTGTAATGAATATTACAATTTTCATATATATCAGTTATTATTTTTTCAAAAATTAAACTTTCTATGGGTAAATATCGCTTATCTGAGTATATTTATAATAGCTATGAAGATGTAAGAGGTGCTAAAAATTGATTTTAGGTCAAGGTGCCTTATAAATAATTAAAACACAGTTTACTCATTATGACAGACAATATAGGAATTATTCAATTGTTTAAAATTCTTGCTTCAGCGATACTTGCCGTATTTTCATGCCTTTTATTTATTTTGGTAATTATGTTTAAGTTGGCTGAGGTAGTCTTTCAGGTTATTTTCAATAGAGAAAAGACTCAACCAAAAATTATAGATATTGCCAATTAAGTTTAAAAGGCAATATCTATTAATGTAGCTTAAACATCTACATTAGCATATTTGGCATTTTTCTCAATGAATTCCCTTCTTGGCGCTACTTCATCTCCCATTAGCATGGAGAACAAGTGATCTGCTTCAGCAGCAGATTCTATGGTTACTTGCTTCAAACTTCTGTGCTCAGGATCCATTGTGGTAGTCCAAAGTTGTTCTGGATTCATTTCACCAAGACCTTTGTATCGCTGGACACCAACGGCATCTTCCTTGCCTTCTGTTGCTATTTCTTTCACTATCCTCATTCTGTCGTCCTCACTCCAAGCGTATCTTTCCGTTTTGCCTTTCTTAAGTAAATAAAGAGGTGGTAATGCAATGTATAGATAACCATTTTCGATTAGTGCTCTCATATACCTGAAAAAGAAAGTTAGGATCAAGGTCCTAATATGACTCCCATCAATATCAGCATCCGTCATGATAACGATCTTGTGATATCTGAGTTTTTCCATATTCAATGCTTTTGCATCCTCTTCAGTCCCAAAACTCACACCAAGGGCAGTGATGATATTTTTAATTTCTTCGTTATCGTAGATTTTGTGCTCTTGTGCCTTTTCTACGTTTAAGATTTTACCCCTAAGAGGTAAGATTGCTTGGAATTTCCTGTCTCTTCCTTGTTTGGCAGACCCTCCAGCAGAATCCCCTTCCACTAAATAGACTTCACACACCGCTGGATCTTTATCTGAGCAATCAGCTAGTTTTCCGGGCAATCCTGTACCCGAAAGGACATTTTTCCGTTGAACCATCTCACGAGCCTTTTTTGCAGCATGACGTGCTTGTGCTGCAAGAATGACCTTTTGTATGATGATTTTGGCATCATTTGGGTTTTCTTCCAAATAATCCTCAAGCATCTCAGAGACGGCTTGTGAAACGGCAGAAGTTACATCTCTATTGCCTAGTTTAGTTTTGGTTTGACCTTCAAACTGTGGTTCAGCTACCTTAACAGAAACAATTGCTGTTAAACCTTCGCGAAAGTCATCTCCAGAAATCTCAAACTTTAATTTGTCTAACATACCAGAGTTATCAGCATACTTTTTTAATGTAGCCGTAAGTCCTCTTCTAAAACCAGAGAGGTGGGTTCCTCCCTCATGTGTATTGATATTGTTTACATAAGAATGTAGATTCTCTGCGTATGAATCATTATAAGTCATTGCTACTTCTACGGGAGTGCCATTTTTTTCACCCTCCATGGCAATCACGTGATTGATGATTGGGGTTCTGGCATTATCCAAGAATTTAACAAATTCCTTTAAACCTTCAGTAGAATGAAAAGTATCAGTAATAAATTCACCAGCCTCATCTTTCTCTCTTTTATCCATTAAAATAATGGTGATGCCTTTATTTAAATAGGATAATTCACGCATACGACTTGCTAAAGTGTCGTAGTTAAATTCTATGGTCTGTTGAAATATTGATTTGTCCGGTAAAAAAGTGACCTGGGTCCCATTCTTGTCAGAATCACCAGTAGGTTTTACTGGATACAAAGCTTTACCACGTTCATATTCCTGTTCCCAAACTTTGCCTTCTCGGTAAACTATAGCATGTAAATGATCAGAGAGAGCATTTACACAAGAAACCCCAACTCCATGGAGTCCACCTGAAACTTTATAAGAATCTTTATCAAATTTACCACCAGCACCTATTTTGGTCATCACTACTTCTAGGGCGGAAACACCTTCTTTTTTGTGCATACCTACTGGTATACCACGACCGTTATCTTGAACAGTGACAGAATTATTTTCGTTAATAATGACGGTGATAGCGTCACAATGTCCTGCTAATGCTTCATCAATGGAATTATCTACTACTTCATATACTAAATGGTGTAATCCTCTTGTGCCTACATCACCAATATACATAGAGGGGCGCATGCGAACATGCTCCATTCCTTCCAATGCCTGAATACTATCGGCCGAATAGCCTTTTTTAGCTTTTTCACTCATATTTTTTATTTCAAAACATTCAAAATTAACTAATTCAGACGTATTATGAGGTGTTTTTCTAGCCTTTTTAAAAAGTTGTGAGTAAAATTCCTGTTAAAGTGCGTTAAGATGTGTATTTTTAAACTAAAGATTTAGTTTAAACGTTAGTTTTATGAAGATCATCTTGTTTATCAGTTTTTTTAGCTGTTCCGTTATTGCATTATCACAGAATAATAAGTTACCAGTTAGGTTTAGCCAGAGTGAAAGGGATTCTCTGCTTAGGGTATGGGAGCAAAAGAAGCACGAACGGGCATTGTTAGCCTTCGAAAACCTTAAAAAGAATTCTAGAAAAGACACACTTGAAACTGTTGATTTTACGGACCTGAGATTGAAATTAATGCCAGATTTAATCTATGAGTGTACAAATGTTAAGTCTATTAGGTTGTCAGGAAATAGCATTACTAGATTGCCTAAACGGTTGAAAGAATTACAATCTTTAGAAGCCCTGAGTTGGAATCACAGTGACCTTTCCTATTTGAAAGTGAATAATGATAAATTGCACAAGAAAATTAAGATCCCAAAAGGCTTAGCAATTACACGATTAGAATTAATTGGTAATCAATTCACTAAATTTCCTAGGTCAATCAAAAGGCTTAGAGGTTTGAAAGAGCTAAGTCTAGCAAATAACTTGATCAAAGTACCTCCAAGTTACCTGAAGAAAAGCTTTCGCTTAAGTAGATTGACTTTAGATGTAAACCCACTTGACCTTTCACTGTTTAAAGTTCATAAATTGCCAAAGAATTTAGAGCTATTGCAACTTAATAAATGTGGTATAAGCAACTTTCCAAGAGCATTTTATCAAACTAAATTAAAAGGGATACAACTTAGGGAAAATAATCTCACAGAACTTCCTGACGGCATTTCTCAAATGGACTCTCTGAGTTCTTTGGTCCTATACAAGAATATGTTAAAGAAATTGCCTTCTGATTTTTATGAACTTTCTCAGTTGTCTTTTTTAGACTTGTATTACAATGAGTTGGAGTATATATCTTCAAAAATCAAAGATTTTAACCGATTGACTGTTTTGTATTTATCAAACAATAAGCTGTATGATTTGCCAGCAGAAATAGGAGAGATGAAGAATTTGGAGGAATTGTATATCCATCACAACAACCTAAATTCAATGCCAGATTCTTTTGGTAGCTTGAAGTTTTTGAAAGTGTTAAGATTTAATGATAATAACTTTACAACATTTCCAGCTCAAGTTTTATCCATGGAATCTTTAGAAATATTGGATGTATCTAGGAATCTGCTAGAAACCATACCTAGCCAAATAGGGGAAATGAAAAATTTGAAATCTTTTTCATTTATTAGCAATGCAATTGAGTTAAGATCTGAAAAGAATGTTCATATCGCACCAATGGTCAGTGAAATGATGAAAAAGGGAGTTAGGTGTAATCCTTCTATAGATTCAAAACTTGTGGAAAATTAGAAAGTCTTAGTTCTAAGCATGACTAATGTGCAGCCGGCAATTATTTCAATACCGAGTGCTTCTGCTTCTTTCATTAACCCATTATGTTCTGTTCCTGGATTCATGATTATCCTTTGCGGTTTTAGAGATAGGATATAGGGTATCCATTCATCTAAATGTCTGGTGCCTATGTATAAAGTAATTGTATGAACGTCATCAATGGGTGGTTGATTTCTCAAGTCTAAAAAATTCACACCATTTAGTTTGCCTTTTTTTATACTTACTGGAACAACCTGGTGTCCTGCTTGTGTTAAATCATTAAATGCCAAGTAGGCATATCTGCTTGGGTTAGGGGAAGCCCCCAATAATACGATTTTAGCCACTGAATTATTTTTGAAATGAATATGAGTAACTTACAAGCCAAAGTAATAGAAAATAATATGAAAAAGTTCCTTGCATTGTTATTTCTTGTCATTATTTATCAATTACCGTCTGTTAACGCTCAGATTGCCTTTGATTTAATAGGTAGTGAAGAAGACTGGGGGGAGGTTTTAAATAAATCTGAAATTCAAGATAAGCCAGTTTTTGTAGACATATATACTGACTGGTGCGGTTACTGTAGGAAGATGGATAAAGATGTATTTTCTAACGATATCGTCATTTCTTATATGAATGATAACTATCTAAACGTGAAGGTGGATGGGGAATCAGACTTTGGGAAGTCGTTTGCTGAAGTGCATCAAGTAGAAGGTTTTCCTACCTATGTGTTTATTGATTCACAGAATGATGCTTTAGGGTATTTAGAGGGATATATTGAATTAGAAGAGTTTAAATCAAGTACTGAGGATGTAATTGCAAACTTCCAACTTATTAAAATTTATGATAAGCGATATTTGGCAAATAGCCTATCTACAGAAGAATTGATTAAGTATTACGCGATCAGTGTAGATCAACAAAAAAAGAAAATGATCTATGATCAATTGTTTAAAGAAATGGGAAATAACCCTAACCCTTCCAAAGAGTTTATTCATTTTTTGGCTAAGACAGATATTTATATAAATGATGAGGCTTATGCTTTTATGAAAAAGCATAAGGAACTGATTAGAAAAGATCATGGTGATGAAGAATTAGAAGGAATTGTAAATGGTATTTATGAAAACTCGTTGACACGAGCGATTTTGAAAAAAGACCAAAAGATTTTAGATGAGATTCTTCATGATTTGATTCCTTATTTTTTAGCAGAGGAAACTCAGGACATTGCAAGATATGATTCTAAGAAAATTTACCATGCCTACACAAATCAATGGAATAAGTATGAAAACATTGTAATTGCTAGGAGTGAAGAAATTCCTGGTGATGAACAAGGTGTGTTTTTTTACAATGAAGGGTTATCAATTGTCAATGATTATCGGCAATTTGAAGAAGCACTTATCATGGCTGATGTATGGCTAATGAAATCCACAAACATAGAAACAGATTTCGATTCAATTTTACTAACAGCTTACGTGAAAGCGCTATTGAACCAATTAGAAGAGGCGAGTAGTTATTTAGCTAAAGCATCAGCATTAGCCAGTGGTGAAGAAGAAGAGAAATTAGTTTCTGAAATACGATCGCTGGTAGAGTCGGCTGATAATTAAGCACATTTACCCTAGGGATTATTATTTATTTCCAAGATCTTTCCTGTATTTTAGTTTCTCTGTGAAACCACTAATTTAACTCCTAAGGGATATTAATTCCCCTGGCCGGGGGCCCCGACTCTTGAGTCGATCATTAAATTATTGCCCATAGATACCCCGTACCCTTCTGCGAGGGCAGTAGCTTTCTCAGCAGAGGCACTGGGTCAGGGTTGGTTCATTGCTGATTAGTTGTATTGTGCCTTTGTGCTAGTTCATTTAATCCCGTATTTATCATAAAGCGCATTAATGCACCTTTCACCATCCATCGCTGCAGAAACAATACCGCCAGCATAACCTGCACCCTCTCCACAGGGGTATAGTTTGCTGATTACCGGATGCTCTAAACTTTCAGTTCTCGGGATACTGATAGGGGAGGAGGTTCTGCTTTCTACCCCTACTATTTGTGCATTGTTTGATAAGAATCCTCTCATTTTTTTTCCAAAGAAACGAAATGAATCTTGGAGTCTTTTGGAGATTGATTCACCTAAAACGTCTTGCATGTTCACACTGGTGAGACCTGGCTGATAAGAAGTGTCTAATAAACTCCCAGAAACTCGGTTATTAATAAAATCACCTAGCTTTTGAGCTGGTGCTTTTTGAGTATTTCCCGCTACCTGACAAGCTTTCTGCTCAATACTAGCTTGAAAAGCCACCCCGGCTAATGCACCATGGTCAGCGAACTTTGATAAATCTTCTCTTTCAATTGCCACTACAATACCTGAATTTGCATATTTGGAATCTCTTCTAGAAGGGCTCATGCCGTTTACAACAACCTCTCCGCTTTGTGTTGCTGCGGGAACAATAAATCCTCCAGGACACATACAAAAGCTAAAGACTCCTCTTTTTTTGTCTTCATAATAGGTTTGTGAAACTAATGAGTAACTGGAGGGTGGTAAATGATAACCTCTGTCTTTTTGTCTGTATTGTATTTGATCAATTAAGCTTTGCTGATGTTCTACCCTAACACCTAATGCAAAAGGTTTTTGCTCAATTCGAATCTTTTGCTTTTGGAGCATGTAAAAGATGTCACGTGCACTGTGACCAGTTGCCAAGATTACTGCTTTACCCTTATATTCCCCTCGGCTAGATTTTACTCCTATAACTTCAGACTGATGAATCAATAAGTCCGTAATTTTGGTGTCAAAATGGACTTCACCTCCAGCTTGCAATATACTTTCCCTCATTGCAGTAATGATGTTCGGGAGTTTGTTGGTGCCTATATGGGGATGTGCATCAATCAATATTTTTTCTGTCGCCCCATGTGCTACCAATATCTCTAAGATCCTTCTTATGTCTCCTCTTTTTTTGGATCTAGTATATAATTTTCCATCAGAGTAAGTTCCAGCTCCACCTTCTCCGAAGCAATAATTAGATTCTGGGTTGACAATGTGTGACTTGTTAATAGCCGCTAAATCACGTCTTCTTGATCTAACATCTTTGCCCCTCTCCAGAATGACAGGTTTTAGCCCAAGTTCAATGCACCTAAGTCCAGCAAATAACCCAGCAGGCCCGGCTCCGACTATAATTACGGGAGAGGCTTTTGAAACGGAATTACTAGGAATTTCATAACTGATTAAAGAAGGGATATCTTTATCAAATAATTCAACTTCTATATCTATTAAGGGCGTTTTCCCTCTTGCATCAATTGATCTTCTTTTTATTCGATAGGGAGAACTGATTTTTTCTTGAAGAAATGAGGTTAATTGCTCGTCATCATAACCTATGGCAGGTGCTATTCTAAAACGTTTTGTTTTTGATTTCATGTAAGGTATTTATCCTTAAAAGTTGAAAGGTGTTTAGTGCAAAGTTAAGAGATTGTTGAACAACCATTCCTACATTCTTTCCTCTTTTGTTCAGGTACCTGAAGTAACTGTTGTAATTTCTAAGGTTTTACCTTTGGAAGGGAGGTTTTTTTTCTTGGACTCAGATAACCAAAAGTTAATCCAAATCTTATGGGTACTATAAGTCCTGAATTGTCAATGTCCAGAAATGGATCATTTGCTACATTTATTCCTTCAAAAGATCTATTGAAAGATTGATAGCCAAACCCTATGCCAATGTAAGCATCCCAGGTAAAACCGCCATTAGAAGGGTTTTTTAACCACCTTGTACCAATAAAGAGATCATATGAATAAGCATTTTGACTAGCGGTTAAGGTACCTTGTGGCGTGGTGGTGGTAGCTCTGTGCTCTAAAAACTGTGTAGTAATTTGATGTCCAAAATAAAACATACCTGATCTGCTATCTTCATGGTATAATTTCTGTCTAAAACTAAAAGAGAAACCTTTATTGTAGGGGCTTTCTGGTGTAATCCTAGAAACTCTTTGGAAAAAGGGTTCCCTTAAATAAGAAACCGTAAGTTCGTACCCTAGTCTTTCTTGTGTGTACTTTTCAATGGCAAACGGAAGAAGCCCCAAGAAGGACATTAGGGGATTAGTGCTAATGATGTATCCTTTGTATTCATTTATTTTGGGCTTGAAAAAGCGTACTTTGTCTTTTTTTACCCTATACTCTGGTTTGTCAAATTTCTCATCCTTAACAAAGCTTTCTGCAATTTTGAAACTTGGACGATCTTCTTCATATATAGGTTTATAATACCCTGCTAACGTAGTGTCCTGATTATAGAGTTTCCATATACCAACTCTTTTATTATTCTCGATAGTACCTTCCATTCTTAAAGTACCATCTTCATAAAAGCCTTTGTAACTACCTACACCTCTTCTGAAAATAGCGTATCCTTCTTCATTGCCCAACTCATCAAAATAGATCCATCGACCTTCATTTTTTCCTTTGACTACTTTACCCGTTGATTTTTGTTTGCCATTTTCATAAAACTCAAAATACTTCCCTGTTCCATTTTGGAATTCTCCCTCGGCTTTTCGTTCCCCGCTTTCATAGTACAATTTCCAAAATCCATCTTTTTGACTCTCACTTTCTATTCCTTCAGAATAGAGTTGCCCATCTTCATAGTAGTATTTCCACAGGCCTTCTTTTGAGCCATTTGCAAAATTACCTTTAGCAGAAATATTTCCGTTTTTATGAAAATACTTCCAATTTCCATTTTTTGCGCCATTCTTAAAGAAACCTTCAGCTTCTAATTCTCCAGATTCGTAATAATAACGCCATTTGCCAACGCTTTTTTGATTGCTGTTAAACCCTTCAAGTTTCAATGCCCCAGAGGGGTATAACTCTTTATATTCCCCAGAACCATTTTTATAAAAGGCCTGGGCTTTTAACTTTCCATCCTCGAAAAAATAATTCCAGACTTTTTCTTTTTGATTGTTATGATAGAAGCCTATCGCCTTTTCTTCTCCATTTTCATAATAAAATTTCCAATTTCCGTTTCTTTTCTCTCCTTTCATGAAGCCTTGCATTCTCAAGTTGCCATTCTCGAAATAGTGTTTCCAAGCACCTATTTTCTCGCCATTTTTAAGATGTCCAGCGCTTTTAAGTTTTCCGTTTTCATGATAATATTCCCAAAGACTGTCAGGTTTATTGTTGTAATAGAAGCCCATTACTTTTTTGCCTCCAGAAGCAAAATAAGATTCATATTTCCCGTTTAGGATATTTCCTTCTGAGACTACAATTTTTTCTTTTAACAGTAAGCTATCAATGTCATAATATGTAACAAGCGTATCATAAGATTGCCCATTCAGGCTAACTGAGATTAGAATAAAAGAGAATAGGACGATATATTTGACTTGCTGTGGCAAATTGGTTTATTTGTCAAAGACTTCTTTCATTACCCAACCTTTTCCCCATTCTTCAATTTCTTCTTCTGTCCATAAAGTAGGGAAAAACTGTATTTTTTGAAACCTAGGGGGCAGGTATTTTTGCCAGTTAGTTCCTCCACTCGCGCTGATTTGCTCCTCATCCTTATTAAGATATTTTACAGCAGATTTATAATGAGCCAATGGCCAAGAAACATTAGCCAATAGATCATATTCCTTCATCAAATCAATTAATTCCTGATTTTTAGCTGTAGACTCATAATGTTTTTGATAAATGCGCCAGATGTTTTTTTGTTTATACTCTGTAATTAGATCTATAATATTTTCAGCGTATTTATCATCAAATTGATTTAAGGTCAATGTTTTCTTTCCTGTAGCCAATTCTGTAGCACCACTTTTCCAATATAAATAATCATAAAGGTAATCTTCAGGTAAATATGGATCTAGTTTAAACCTCTTGTCATGGGTGGTTAGGTTAATTGCATCTGTAGAGCAAACCTCTATTTTTCTATATTGTACAGACTGGAATCCACTTGCGGGAAGTAAAGACATTCTGAACTTTAAAAACTGGCCCCTTTCCATACCATCTTGCATGATTTCAAATGAATCAATTAAATGTTTGAAATATTTGTTAATTCGCCGAAGTCTCATGATTAAGTCAGCCTCGTTCAAAGGATCTTCGCTTATCTGGGCTATTTCATGTAAGATTAATTGAAAATATAATTCGGTAATCTGGTGGTAGATGATGAATATTTTCTCATCAGGAAAGCTAGTCCTTGGGGTTTGTAAACTTAGCAAGGTATCGAGATGAATATAATCCCAATAGGTCAGGTAATCAGAATACAATAATCCATCCAGATAAGATGAGAGGTCTTGACCCATCGCATCATATTTATCGTTTAATTTCTTCAGTTGTTGAAGAAGTTCGTCATTTATACCTGATTTGTCCACTGCAATAACATTTTCTTTAATCTTAAACATGTAAATTTGAGTGAATATTCTGGTAAATAAAAACTTTATGAGTACAGATACTTTAACCCAAAATGGTTCTGCAAAAGGTAAAAGTGCAGCTGATTTGTTCGAATCACCTGATTTCTATCAACTGGATGACCTTTTAACAGAGGAACATAAACTAATAAGGAGCTCTATAAGGGACTTTGTAAAGAAAGAAATTTCCCCATTTATAGAAGATTGGGCAGAAAGAGCGCACTTCCCATATGAGATAGTGAAGAAATTTGGAGATATTGGTGCTTTTGGCCCAACTGTTTCTGAAACTTACGGTGGAGGCGGACTGGACTATATTTCTTATGGCTTGATCATGCAAGAGATAGAAAGGGGAGATTCAGGAATGAGGTCTACCGCTTCAGTACAAGGTTCGTTAGTGATGTATCCTATCTATAAATTTGGATCAGAGGAGCAAAAAAAGAAATACTTGCCCAAGTTGGCTTCGGGTGAATGGCTGGGCTGCTTTGGTTTGACTGAGCCAGATCATGGATCTAATCCAAGTGGTATGGTCACTAATTTTAAAGATGCAGGGGATCATTATGTGCTGAATGGTGCTAAAATGTGGATTTCTAATGCCCCAAAAGCAGAGATAGCGGTAGTATGGGCTAAAGATGAATCAGGAAGAATTCATGGACTAATAGTGGAAAGAGGAATGGAAGGGTTCTCTACTCCTGAAACTCATGGTAAATGGTCACTAAGAGCAAGTACAACTGGTGAACTAGTGTTTGATAATGTGAAAGTCCCTAAAGAGAACCTGTTACCAGGAAAAAGTGGCTTGGGTGCACCGATGATGTGTTTAGATAGTGCCCGTTATGGAATTGCCTGGGGAGCAATAGGTGCTGCCATGGATTGTTATGATTCGGCAAGAAGATATGCGATAGAGAGAATCCAATTTGGAAAACCAATAGGATCTTTTCAATTGATTCAGAAGAAATTAGCAGAAATGCTTACAGAAATTACCAAAGCACAGTTGTTGAACTGGAAGCTTGGGATGATGCTGGATGCAGGAAAAGCGAGTACTTCGCAAATCAGCTTGGCAAAACGTAACAGTGTGGCTACTGCCTTGGATATAGCACGGGAAGCAAGGCAAATTCATGGGGGAATGGGCATAACTGGTGAATATCCTATGATGCGTCACATGATGAATTTAGAATCTGTAGTTACCTATGAAGGAACTCATGATATTCACTTATTAATTTTAGGTGCTGAAATAACTGGTATACCAGCTTTTAAGTAAAAGGTTATCACAGTGAAAGAGATGCTTTATCATATAGGGCATCTCTTTTTTTAAAAGAATCCCTTTTTTAGGAAAATGGTAGCTGTTATTGACTGTTTTATTGATCTACCTAATAAGGGGGCTGTTTACCTTTTGTTAACCTTTAAATAAATTGATGTGCAATTATTGAATGAAAATTGTGCAATTATTATTTCGCTTATATGTACGGTACATACAATTACATCGATATTTTTATGAGAATCCGTGTTTTTAGATGTGCAATTAATGTGCAATTATTGTGCAATTACTAATTTGATTTTCTAAGACTGTAAAAAGCGCTAGCACCTTTTATTCCACTGTCTGACAATATCTCTTTTTTCACCAATATAGTTAAGTCTTTGCTGACTGTATTTCTAGAGCATTTGTTTATTTCCTGATACTTCTTATTCGTTATTTTCTTGGCAATTTTGAGATGTAAAATAGCATTCTTTTGCCTTTTATTTAATCCAAGTGAATTTAAATACTCTTTACTATAGTAACCTTTTTGAAATTCGACAAAGAAACCAGAAAGATTGTAATAGTATTTTGGTTTTACTAACCCAACGTTTAAACAGGTATTGATCATTTTGATGATTCCTCTTCCCCACGATTCTATATAACCACTTCTGAATTAAGTATTTGCTATATCTGGATTAAAAGGCTTTGAAGGGTGTTTTTTCTCTAAATCTTCAACTGTCCAATTTTCAGGTAATTGACCCTCATTCCAGAAAATGATCTTGTGATCATAAACACTAATCTGAATAGGAGCTCCTCCTGTATAATCTTTATGACTGATAGCATTTAATAGTGCTTCCCTTATCGCTTCTTTCAGGTATTCGGGTGTTTCTATTCTGTTGACTCCTTCATATTCAATCTCGTTTTTGATGTATTTATTAAATAATAAATCACTGGTTTTTTCTACCTGTTCAAAAAGGTTTCCATGAATCTCATCTTGAAACCTTAACTCATCATCAGACTCAAAGAAACCAATTTTTATATACGCACCGACGAAGAATATTTCAGGATTTGGGTGAAATAATAGGATAGCTGCTCTTTTAAGATAACTGTTCTCTTTCAATTGGAGTTTCTCGACCCATTTGATCATCTGTATCTGTTAAAGTATCAATATCTATCCGATTGGTTTGCAGCGCTTTTTTTCTGAATAATTCAAAAGAATCTTTACTTAAATTCTGGGTGTTTATATTGGGTATAGGTACACCATCCCACCTTTTGCCTGTTTTTTCCAGTAGAAATCGATCTAGAGCAGTTCCTTTTAATCCCTAAGGGATATTAATTCCCCTGGCCGGGCGCCCCGACTCTTGAGTCGATCATTAAATTATTGCCCATAGATACCCCGTACCCTTGGGTCGGGGTTGGTTCATTTCTTGTTTGGTACTGCCAGATTTATAGTGATATTGACTTTTATAACTAACAGGGTATGGATAAAGCTCTACATTGATTTCGATGTATTCATTGTTCTGTTCAATGGATAAATTTACATCAACAATGATCCCTAAAATACTTTGAGTTTTATTAGGGATATCTTCAAGTAATTTTTTAGCATTAGGAGACCTCTATAAACTCGATTTGAAATTTTGACTAAGAGGTTTTTTTCTTAGACAAGGCATCAAAAACGGAGTTTAGAGGATCTAAATGAGTATTTTGATAACACAGTATCAGGGAAAAAGATCGAGTCAAAAAGCAACAGGGAGTTTTTAGCGGTCCCCATTAGAGAGTCCAGTTACTTTGCCTCGGTCACTTTTTCCAATAAATAATTTTCCGCCTTTGGCATTGGCAAAAACACAGATCCATTTTAAGTATTCGTCTCTCCAGCTTTCTTTCCATTCAATATTTTGACTTTCAGGCATTTTTGATCGGGTCCAATTTGATAGCAAAACTAATCAATCAGGCCTACAATCCTCAATGGCCCACCACTTCCACCTTTTATTTTCATGGGCAAGGCGATTACTTGAAAATGATTACTAGGTAATTGGTCTAGGTTTGTTAAGTTTTCAAATGCAGGAATGTCTTTGGTCATTAAGATAACATGACTAGCGAAATCTTTTGACTGGCCATAATCTATACTAGGTGTATCCAGACCTATGGCATTGATTTTTCGGTTTTTAACTAACCATTCGGCAGCTGCTGGAGCAAGGCCAGGAAAATGGAGTAATTTTACAGCTTTTGGCCCTCTCATATCTGTTCCTAAGTATTTAATCTTATCCGGATAGAATTTAGAATAACTTGTTTGTAATAATACAATGCTGCCATCAGGGATTTCTGTTCCTTGTTCCTTTTCCCAATCGGTAAAGTCAGCAATACTGATTTGATAATCTCTGTTATTTGCGGCTTTATCAGTTACATCTATTTTGATTGCGTTTCCGATTAGTTTTTCCAGAGGAATCTGTTCAACTGACTGACCTTCTTTAGCAAAATGAATAGGAGCGTCTATGTGTGTGCCTCCATGCTCTGCTGTTTCAAAATTATTGGCAGAATAAAAATAGCCTTGTTCAGTTTCTCCTTTAGCAACTACATCCAGTTCAAATTCTTTGGCGGTTACCCAATAAATAGTTTCGTCAGAAAAATCATGGGTAAGATCTATGATTTTCTGATCTGCCAAAGGCTTTTGAACTGTTTTAATGACCTCTATGATTCTCTCTTGTTTTTTGCATGAAATAGATATTAGTAGAACTATTGTGAAAATAACGAAAGAAGAATTGTTTATATATTTCATAGTTCAAAGGTTTTTTGGATATTTTACTTGAATTAAGCTGTGTTTTTCTAAAGAAAAATAATTTGTTGATTGTATGTTTTCAATATTTATACTTGATTCTGTAAGCTAAAAAAGACTAACTCGAATTTTCAAGCTGAAGTTATAAAATTGTAGACAAATGCAGTCTAACTGTTTCAAAACTCTTTGGGTTCATCCATTGTTTCACTACTAAAAATACCTCTTCAGAAGTGACTAATTCAATGACCATATCAGAAGTGTCAAATTCCGATATTTCGATGATTTCGTTGAAATTAATCCTAGTTCGTTCTTTCCACCTTTCTGGGATTACTATATAAGTATTTGTCAAGATTAATTTGCCAACATTGAATTTGTTAAAATAGATTGTTAAGAATCCAAGGCTCAGTGCAAATAATAGAAAACCAAAAAAACTCAAATAATAGAATGCCAAATACTACCATCATTTATTAATAGAAAAAAAGTATTGATACTGGTGTTGATGCCAGTTCAATTAGTAAGTATTTAATTGGAGGTCTATACCTAAATTCTTTTTTTATATTTTCAAGTTTGTTCACCTAGACTTTTGATTGCTGGAAATCGTAAGAACAACTGAGTGAAATTAGAGATCTTCACTCAGTTATTCATTAGGTGAAGCTACTTTAACCCCTCCATGACAAAACTTTCGGCAGGCATGTTAAAATAAGATTGTTCAGTAGTTGGTTTAAATGCGATGTCTGATAAAGTAATATCAGTAACATACTTTCCAACGGAACCATCAGCTTCCCACATAAAGGTTCTATGTTTCATAGGGAAGATTATCCCATCTACTTTTTGCTCACCTTCATAGGTCATTAGTTTTTCTTGTGTATGTTCCCCTTTCTTAAAATATGCAGGATAAGATACAACATAGCGAATAGCAGCTAACCTAGAAGTTTCAGGTGTGATATACAGTATATAATAATCATCCGGTGCATCTCCTACACCATCACCAAAAGTAGCTTTAACCACTTGATAAGTAGTACCTTCATATTCAACGTCATCTTCTTGATTAAGGAATACACCAGGATCAGCAAATACGAAGGGCATACCTGCAAAGTAATAAGGTGTTAATGCCCAGAACCTTGTATTATAAGGAATTTCAGCAGTTTTTGGGAAATACCAAGATTTTTCTCCGTCCCATCCATATTCTTCGTTGCTATTAGAAACCCTTTGGTGACGGGTTTTAGAAGACCAGTAATCCGCTGTTTCATAAGTATCTCTTAGAGTTCCAGTACCAGGCTTAGGTTGATAATTAAATCGATAGTAGACTGGACCATTATTCCACCATTTTTCTAGGCCACCATGGTACTCCATGGCCGCCCAAACAAGTTGGCCAGCTTTTGACTGCGATAGTCTTGCTTTAGCTTCAGAGACCCTTGTTTTGACCCACTCTGGTTTAGGCTTGGCCAGTGTATAAGGCTCTTCAATTACTGTTTCTTTCTCTTCTTCTTTTTTATCAACTTGTATGTAACATGACGTAGCAATGATCAAAAAGACTAATAAGTAAATACGATTCATAGAATTATCTCTTTTAAGTCCATAAATCTAAACAGAAGTATTTATCCATTGAACTAGATAATCAATGGATGGGCTTTAATGGTTATTTGTGGTTATTTGAAGATGGAATAGTAAAAAATATTGATAAAGGAAAGAAGGTAGCTATTTCAGATAAGGGTGTTTTTATCCCTTATAGAAAGGTAAAAAATGGATTTTGTATTTGAGAGAAGAAAAACTTCTTATTCCGTTGTCATCTAAGTCTAAGACGCCTCAATCTGTGTCCTCACCGGGCCAGGTTGGCAGATTGTAAAGGTTGGCTGTGAAGACAAAGTCAAAGGCGTGAAACACCTATTTTTCTAAGATGTCAAAGTAGGGTTATACTACCAATCCTTTAAATTTAAAAAATGTGGGATTTCTACTATTATTTTGGTAAAAGCAACCAAACTCTACCGTAATGATTGAGACTGTTGGCAGTTGCAATTCCTTTTGCACCTATCCCACAGTATAAGTCGATCCTCCCTGGGCCTTTGATCGCTCCGCCTCTATCTTGAGGAAAAAGAATGCGGTATTCATGCTTTAGAAAGACATTAGCACTATCTAAAATAGGAATTTCAGCTAATAAAGTACTCCCTAATGGGATGATGTCCGTATCTACTGCTATCGAATAATCTGCCGTCAATTTTACATTGGCAGACCCTATGGGGACAGGATCTTTTAGCTTGAAAAAAACATAAGATTGGTTAATGCTTAAAACCTCTTGTTCACGTTCTGGATGTGAAACCAGCCAATCATCTATGGCAGAGAGAGACATATTTTCTTCGGCAATTTCCCCTAGCTCTTTTAAATATTTACCAATACTCGTATAAGGGTGGCCATTTTTACCGTCATAAGCTAAAATTTTCTTAGTACCATCTTCAAATTCTACTATCCCAGAACCCTGTACATGGAGGATAAAATTATCAAAAAGCCTGTTTGACCAAGCAATCTCTAAACCTTTATTTGCCAATGCGTTTTCATAATCAATCTTACTTCTTTCAGGGAGTTGGTGATTTTTTCTCCTAGATGGGTTCTTGTAAAAAGGGTATTTAAAAACAGAGTCTTGTTTAGATTTTACTTGGAGTGTAGGCGTAAAATACCCTGTATATAAGATGTTGCCCAGGCTATCTGCACCAGAAAGTCTGTGGAACCTAAAATTATCTTGTAGATAAGCAATGCCTAGGCTGTCCTGTTCAGAAAGTTGAGCAGCCACTGCTTGCATGTCTTTGTGTTTAACAGTGAGTGACCCAAAATATTGATTGCTTTTTTTATAAGTCCATTTTAAGTAATGCAATTGATTGTTGGCAGCTTCTTTTAATGGGGGCAATGAGTAGTTTAACTGGAAAGTAGGGAGGCGATCTTTATAATAAATATCAGACTGTTTGTATGCATTGAGGTTTTTTCCTTTATTGATCACTAAAGGGGAGATAGGTTTTACTTCATTTACGATGGGTTCAGGTGAAACAACAGGAACTGTATTCCGATTACATTGTGTAAGTAGGCCAAAAAACGAAGCAGCTACCAGTAGGCCAATGACCCTTATGCTTTTACTCCATTTATATAAAAATTTACGCATAGGCCCGTTTTTTATTTAATTTTAGCTCAAAGAAATAAAAAGTTATTGATATGAAAAAACTGTTTACCCTAACATTCATTGGTCTATTGGGTATAGGCACGGTGATGGCGCAAACGGAAGTTGATTTGAGGATGTATGATATCATAGAAGCTTCTTCGCCCAGTAGGCTTCAGAAAGATATTACTAAATTGGTTGGGTTCGGGACTAGGCATACTTTGTCTGATACAGTTTCTCAGACCAGGGGAATAGGAGCAGCAAGAAGATGGATCAAGTCTGAGTTTGAGCGTATTTCAAGAGCATGTGGTAATTGCTTAGAAGTAAAGTATCAGCGTACCTTAGAAAAGAAAGGAGCCAATGCCCGAATCGTAAAAGATGTAGAAGTAGTGAATGTCATCGCTATTCAAAGGGGGACAGAATTCCCTAACCGATATGTCATCATGAGTGGTGATATAGATTCAAGAGTATCAGACGCTAATAATTTTACAGATGAGTCTCCAGGAGCTAATGATAATGCAACCGGAATGGCGGGAGCCTTAGAGGCAGCAAGGCTTTTATCTAAGTATAAATTTCCTAGTAGTATTATTTATGTAGGACTTTCTGGTGAAGAACAAGGTCTTTTTGGTGGAGGTCATA
Organism: uncultured Cyclobacteriaceae bacterium; assembly: GCA_937958005.1. GTDB lineage: Bacteria > Bacteroidota > Bacteroidia > Cytophagales > Cyclobacteriaceae > JANSWY01. Next base: position 5,195 of record CALGOB010000166.1, on the reverse strand, counting down.
TGGCCAAAATGGCAAAAGAAGAAGGATGGGACATAGTAGGAGTGCTTAATAATGACATGATCGGGAATATTGAAGGCATAGATGGAGTAATTGACAATAAGTCATTCAGGATATTCTCTGAGCCTACACCAGTAACAGAAACGGAAAGAGAAAGAAGATCTAGAAGGTTTTATGGTGGAGAAGTAGATGGTATTTCTCGTCAGCTAGCAAGGTTTATTCACAAATCTGTTTCTACCTATATGCCAGATATGAAACCTAAAATGATCTATCGCTTAGACCGGTTCGGGAGGGGAGGACACCATAGGCCTTTTAATGATGCTGGATTTGCAGGCATTAGGATTATGGAAACCCATGAGAATTATAACAGGCAACATCAAGATTTAAGGACTGAAAATGGAATTAAATATGGAGATGTACTGGAAAAAGTAAATTTTGATTATGTAGCTAAACTAACGGCTGTCAATGCAATCAATTTAGCTGGTTTAGCTTGGGCGCCACCACAACCTAAAAACGTAAAAATAGGAGGAATAGTGAAACCAGATACTCAGCTGGCATGGGAAAAAGTAAATGCTAAAAACTTAGCAGGTTATAAGATTTACTGGAGAGAAACTACTAGCCCGCAGTGGGAATACTCTCGCTATGTAGGAGATGTGACCGAGTTTACGCTCAAAGGAATCGTGATAGATAATTTCTTATTTGGTGTGGCGGCAGTAGGTAAAGACGGGAACGAAAGCGTAGTGGTTTTTCCAAGTGCTATAATCAGGTAACTTAAAACAGTGACTGAGGTAATAGTTTGATTAGCTGTTTAAAGCTATTTTGCCAAAGAAGCTAATCAAACATTTGATGAAAGGATGAAGATGGATCTAACTTACTAATGAGTTAAACACTAAAAGGGAAACCGAAAAACTTTTAGTGTTTTGTGTGCAATCGTTAGTAGAGTAGGGAAGTCATTAAATTTCTTAAACAGATGAAAAACAACAAATTAAAAATCGGTGAACTAAAAGTTGAAAGTTTTGTGACTTCCATAGAAGAAAATTATATAAAGACTTTAAAAGGAGGATTTTCATCTATAGGACTATATTTTTCACATGCACCTTATCATGATGGGTGTAAAGGATTTATAGGTAATACGAAGGATAATCATACAAAAGGGATATTCTGTGGTTCTAAGAATTGCTAACCATTGTAGCACAATTTTGGAATGATTTTTTAGGTGCATGATTTCTGATCTTGCACCTTTTTTATTGTATAAACTTTTGTTGAGAGACGTTAAAAGGCTCTTGCAAACTAATGAGTTTATTCCGTTGATAGGTTCTTATTTGTAAAGTGATATTGGCTAAAAAAGATGAGGAGCAAAATGGCCTTCCTATTCTACCAGCTTGGTCCGCGCTATACACTATAGTTTCTGATAAACCTCCGGTTATCAGAAAGCTGCCGTTTCTATCACGGCTAGTAAGTAGCGTAAATGCACTTCAGGCTGATTGAAATGAAAATAAAGGATGTTAATAGCTATCAATCAAGCACCATAAATCACTAATTCACTCCCCAAAGCAAGTCCATCAATTACACATTCCTAATTAAAAATCACTAATTCCCTACTCAAAGCAAGTCATCAATTACGCAATTCCTAATTCCTAATTAATAATTATTAATTCCTTTTTCAAAGCAAATCAAAGATCACTCAAGTCAAAGTGGACTGATTCCATTTCTTTTCTCAGCAACCTACCTACCATAATTTTTTTGTATAGCTGATAAAGTCTAAAGACCAAGAAACTAAGTACCATTGTAATGATGACCCAGATGAAAGTATGAGTGTTTTTCTTTTTTTCTTTTTCAGCGAAATAACTAGAGGTGATGTAATCCATTTTGTATTGACTGCCAATGTCTGTGAGTTTTTGTTGGCGATCAAACAAAGCTGTTAATTCTGCAGCATTTGTTTTAGCATAAGCTTTACCTTGTTCTATGTCGTTCATTTCAAAATGAATGTCACTTAGTAAAGAGAAAATTTCTATGTTTTCCTTGATTTGATTGACCTCAGGATACAAAGCTTCTGCTTTTTTTGCATATTGTGAGGCTTTTGTTAATTCATTGGTCTTTAAGTAAACTTTGGCATATGATAGATATACCAGAAAAATATCAGCAATTTCGTTGTAGGCTTTGCTAATGGTAAGCGCTTTTTCATAATATTGGAGAGCCATTTGATAAGAGCCCTCATCATAATATGAACTAGCTATATTGATCAACGCTGTACCAGTGAACCTAGGAGTAGGGTCATTTACTTCTAGATCTATAATTTTTTGATATATTGTTCTTGCTAATTTACTTTCTTTTAGACCATCATTTATTAGCCCACTTTGATTTAAGCCTTTTAACTTCCTGACTACATTATTCATCTGAAGAAGATTGGCTGTTACTTCTAAAGCTGTAATTGCAGAATCATAATCTTTCAAATCTATATATGTGTTAATTTTATTATTAATAAGACTATAATGCAGATCTATAAAACTATATTTTTTCGCAATAGAAATACCCAAATTATAATACTTGATTGATTCATGAAACTTAGAGTGATCTAGCATGATGTTACCAAGATTTAGATAGACTTTGCATTTCTCTTTATATGCCTCTTGACTTCCTATGTCATCATAGTTGTTTAACAATTCAAAATAATAGGGTACTGCTTTTTCGTAAGATTGATTTTTATGATGAAAAAAAGCCAATGCAAAAAGAGATTTTGATTTACCCCATTCGTAATTGTGTGTTATTGCAAACTCTCTGGCATTACTTGCTAAAGTAATTGCATTTTGGATTTCTCCATTACCATATAGAATTCCAGACTTTTTAATCATGGAATCAAATTCGGAATGAATATTCTTATCAGTGAGATAAAAGCTCGTGATCGAGAAAAAAATTGCTAGCGCGTAATTCAGCATATGATAATAAGTTAGCTATTAACGAACTAAAGTTAATAAAAAAGGCAGACAAATACCATCTGCCTTAAGGAATTTTTAAAACTAAAATGGACTTCCCTCATCCCGGATTTTCTTTTTAGAACCTCCTTTTTCCTTCCTTGAATAAGGTGTTGTACTCTTGTCTTCTTCTAAAATTTCAATAGTAATGTCCTCTAGTGAGTCTTGGGGGCTACATGCGGTGAAAGATAAAGTTAATAGTATTAGTGCGAATGTGTAAATTAGTTTTTTCATAATTCTTTTAAATAATAGTTAAAATTAATATGGCTCGTAAAGAGTAAGTAAATTACTAATATTTAATATCATGTTAGTTAATTACTCTTGTATTTAAATATATAAAGACTGTGGCATATAATGGTTTAGTAACGGAAGGATTTTTTTTAAGGGAAAAACTATACCTTCTGTTTTTATTATGATATGCTATGAATCGCCCAGTATTTTTGGGTTTATGGGCGGTTTTTGTTTAATGATGAGATTGTGATTTTTCTTGCTGATCACTCAGCCTTAGATAAGCTCTGCTATGGCTAAATTGTCTTCCCCTATAGATTTTATGATTCCAGAAATAGTTTGATTGACTAATTTTTCATCATAATTTGTAGAAACTCTTACATAATTTTCAGAAAAGCCTAGCATTTTTCCATTGACATTCTCTCCTTCAAAAAGGATGCTGCTGGTACTTTCTAAATTTTCTTCATAGAAAGCTCTTTTCTTTTTCTCAGAAAGAATTCTAAGCATTTTAGACCTTCTATTTCTTTCAGCATTGGGTATTGTACCATCCATTGCTACAGCTCTTGTATTTGGCCTTTCTGAATAGGTGAATACATGTAGGTAAGAAATGTCCAGTTCATTTAAGAAATTATAAGTTTCAATAAAATCTTCTTCTGTTTCGCCTGGAAACCCTACAATAATATCTACCCCTATACAACAGTGCGGCATCAGTTCTTTGATTTGCTTTACGCGGTCTACATAAAGTTCTCTTAGGTAACGCCTATTCATCAGTTTGAGGATCTTGTTACTACCTGATTGCAATGGAATATGAAAATGTGGCACAAATCTCTTAGAAGAGGCTACAAACTGGATAATGTCGCTGCTTAATAGGTTAGGTTCTATAGAAGAAATCCTAAACCTCTCTATGCCTTCTACCTGATCAAGCTCGCGGATTAGATCAATAAACTTCTCGATTCTTTTGCCATCTTGTATACCAAAATCACCAATATTTACCCCAGTGAGTACAATTTCTTTTACTTCAGTCTGTGCTATTTCTTTAGCAGTAGCTACTATGTTGGCAATAGTATCACTTCTGCTTTTACCTCGGGCAAGCGGGATGGTGCAGAAAGCACACCCATAATTACAGCCATCCTGTACTTTTAGGAAGGTTCTGGTACGGTCTCCCATAGAATAGGAAGTATGATAATCCTTCGCTTCATAAATGTCAGAAGCAAAAACCTGTGGCTGGTCTTTTTTCTCAAAATCACCCAATAACTCAAGTAATTTAAACTTTTCTGATGCTCCCAGCACAGCATCTACCCCAGGGATTTCAGAAATGGCTACTGGTTTGAGCTGTGCAAAACAACCAATAATGGTAACGAAAGAATCTGGGGATACTTTCTTGGCATTTTTCACAATCTGTCTGCATTTCTTGTCTGCATTTTCTGTAACAGAGCATGTATTGATCACAAAAACATCTGGAGTGTCTTCAAAATCAACACGCTGGTATCCACTCTCTTGAAAAGTCCTCGCTATGGTGGACGTTTCTGAGAAATTCAATTTACAGCCTAATGTGTGAAAAGCTACCTTCTTCATAAGCTGCAAAATTAATCAAACAAAGATAGTCTTGAAATAAATATGGTTTTTTTGCAGTGTAATTGTTCTTTAAGATACTAGACATGCTGTTGATTTCCTTTGAGAAAGAGGGAATTAATGGACTAATTCATACTTAATAGACTTGTGTTTGCCAACAAATTCATTTTACATAATCCTAAAACGATTGTTGGAGATCGAATCGCCAGACGTAATTGTGGATGGGAGTGGGTAGCGTGTTTTTGAAATTTTAATCCCTAAGGGATATTAATTCCCCTGGCCGGGCGCCCCCAATGCACTTAACTTAAGCAAAAAAGGATCTTAAATTAGATTGTATATGATGTGGATTTTGATTAACTTAAAGGAGTAAACAAACAATATTTCTTATGAAAAAAGGACAAAGATCCAACAGGGTGAAACCTTCAG
>CALGOB010000165.1 GCA_937958005.1 uncultured Cyclobacteriaceae bacterium | reverse complement strand
CAGGGAAAAAAAGGCCAATTTACTGCTGGCAGCTTAGACCAACTCCCCAAAATCGATCAAAACAGGTAGTTCAACAGGATAGCTATGCACAAAGAACAGAAAAATAGCATCATTTTGCCAAAGATCGTTGAATTACAGAGTTAGTCAGTAGACCTGTCAATTAAATGGGATATAACCACCTTATTAAATTCATATCAAAACTAAGAATATTCATAAATCATTTTCAAACCCATAGAATTCGGACGGACACTAATTACTTTCACTAAAGTAACTATTCAAACAAAATCAGCCTATAATTAGTGAAAATTTGTTTCGCCTATTTTTTAATAGAACGCCTTTCTAGATCTGGGTCATAAACTGTTTTATCTATATACTTTGTAATTCTATGTATTTTACTTAAATTAGTATATCAAAATTCAAAATATACTAAAACATGATATCAAAAAATTTAACGGCAGCTTCTACAAAGCCTATTATTTTGGGGATCCTACAGCAAGGCAACAGCTATGGATACCTCATTATCAAAAAGATAAAAGAGTTATCTGGAGGAAAAATGAAGTACTCAGATGGCATGCTTTATCCAGTTCTGCATAAATTAGAAAAGGATGGCATGATTGTTTCAAATTGGGTAATGGCAAATGAAACTAGGCCTAGGAAATACTATGAAATAACTGATTTGGGTAAAGAAGCACTATTAATAGAGAAAGAACAATGGTCTCAAATTAATTCAGTTCTAAATGAATTATGGGGAATGAGTCCAAACAAAAATTAATAGATATGTTCAACACTGAAAAAGCAATAAAAAAATGGTTGAAATCATTTAATAAGCACAGAGCTTTTGATGAAGGTCGTATTCAAGAAATGGAATTGCATCTAAGGGATCATTTGGATGATTTGAAATCTGAAGGCCTTAGTGATCAAGCTGCTTTTGAACAAGCAATTAAAGAATTTGGCGATGTAGACCATATGGCTGATGAAGAATTTTCTACGATTAAAAGAAAGACGAGCATTAGATCTATACTTTATACTCAATTGTTTAGAAACTATTGCAAAACATCCTTTAGAGGTATGTTGAGAAGTCCTATGAATTCATTTATTAATGTATTTGGATTGGCTGTAGCAATCGGTATATGCTTAGTAGTCTATTCATTTTTAGATTTCGATTACAACATAGATGCATTTCACAAAAATAAAGAAGATGTTTATTTGGCTACTTTTTTTGTAGATAGAGAAGGACAAGAGGAGCAATATGGTTTAACCCCGACACCACTAGCTGAAATGTTAAAAGAAGACTTCTCAAATATTAAAGGTGTTTGTAGGATCAAGGATAGAAATGTGGTGATTAAACAGGCTGATAATGTATTTCATGAAAGCATCAGTTTTGTAGATCCTGAATATCTGTCCATGCTGACTTTTCCATTGGAACAAGGGACATCAAATTCTCTTAAAGATTTAAATAGCATCATCTTAAGCAAGGATATGGCTATAAAATACTTTGGAAAAGAAAATCCTATTGGAAAGGACATGCTTGTGAAGTTTGATGGAAAAAACAGTAAAACTTTTATGGTTTCTGGCGTTGCAGAACAATTCCCTGCTGCAAGAGCTATAAGCTTTAATTTTTTGATCAATTTCAACAATTTTAAAATTTCTGATCCTTCTTATGACTTTCATGATTGGACAACTAATGTAAATGGGACTTTAATTCACTTAAAACAACCAGCAGATATTGAGATCATTAAACAAGGGATGCTAAAATACAAAACTATTCAGAATTCGGTTGAAAAAGATTGGGCTATATCAGCCTTTGCTCTTCACAAACTAGCAGATTTACATTTTGAATCAGGAAATATAAAAAATGATATTTCACATGACAATTTAGATGAAGGGCGTAAAGTATTACCGATATTAGCAGTATTGATGTTACTACTTGCTTGTTTAAATTATGTAAATATAGCCATTGTATCAGCAGCTAAAAGACTCAAGGAGATTGGCTTGAGAAAAGTAATAGGAGCTAATAGAAGGTTGCTTATTGTTCAATTCTTGACCGAGAATGTTTTTGTGACACTTTTCGCAATGGTTTTAGGGTTGGTTTTGGCTTATTTTATATTCTTGCCATGGTTTGCTCAATTATCCTCTATTGATCTGAAGTTAACGATATTTTCTATTGATTTGTGGGTGTTCTTAATAGCCACTGTATTAGTCACAGGAATTGTTTCAGGGATTTATCCGGCATTTTATGTTTCAAAATTTGATGTGATAAATATTTTTAAGGGATCGGTGAAATTTGGAAAGAAAAATACTTTAACTAAAGTGTTTTTAGGAATGCAATTAATCTTAGCTTGTATAGGGATTACTGGTGCTGTAATGTTCACTCAAAACTCAGCTTTTCAGGCAGGTAGAAGCTGGGGATATAATCAAAAAGAAGCATTGTATGTAGAAGTGCCGGATGAATCTTCCTACTTACAATTGGCAGGTAAAATGATGACCAATCCAGGTGTCCTATCACTTGCAGGTTCTAATCATCACCTTGGACGAGCAATTGAATCAACTGTTTTACATAGACCGGAAAGAGATTATGAAGTGAGTCAGTTATCAGTTGGGCCTAATTATTTTGAAACCATGGGGCTAAAGCTTCAAAATGGCCGGTTCTTTACCTCTGATTTGGAAAGTGACAAACAAAAAGTAATCGTAAATGAGCTTCTTGTGAAAAACCTTAGCTTGACAAAATCACTAGGAGAAACTTTTAAAATTGATACCACACGATATGAGATAGTAGGAGTAGTCAAAGACTTCTTTTTCTACAATTTCTATTCTGAAAACAAACCTACCATTTTCAAAGTAGCTGATGAAAATTCATTTAAATATTTATCCATTAAAATGAAAGAGGGTAAAGAGCAAGAGGTATATAAATCATTGCAAACTAACTGGACAGCTTTGTTTCCTGAAACTCCTTTTAAAGGTGGTTATCAAGAAGATGTATGGGGGTCTTTTTATGAGGAATTGGTAATCATGAAAAAATTCATGCGTACTGTGGCCTACATAGGAGTACTATTAGCTGGTTTAGGCCTATATGGTTTGATCTCTTTCAATGTATCTGGACGTGTAAGAGAGTTTAGCATAAGAAAGGTATTGGGAGCTAATACCAGTAACATTGCCATGAACATCATTAAACAATATTTGATACTAGCGATTATTGCTTTGATTATTGGTGCTCCTATTAGCTATTCGTTGATTAAAGCAAATATTGAGATGATGTTTCCTACTCCTATGCCTATGGGAATATCTGGAGTAGCCATTGCGGTTACCATTTTGATATCAGTACTATTACTAGTCATTTTTATTCAAGTTAGAAAAGTGTATAAAGCAAATCCAGTGGATGGTTTAAAAGTAGAGTAAATGTTCTTTGACAACTGGAGTATTGACCTAAATGACTATTTTTTAAGAAGGTAGTCATTTTTTTACAAACCTATCAAAGTAAGTGATTCATCACTTGGCTGGTGATTTAATAAATGTCTAAACCAAGCGTAGACATTTATAAATAGGTGGGTTGTATCAAGCATTAAAGATTATCACGGTTGATTTTGTATCCCCAACATATCTGATCAACTTCTCTAGTTTAACCCGAATGATGCATTAGACTTTTAAGAGAAAATCATAAATGGCTGTTAGATAGCTGCTTAAATTCTGATTTGCAACACAGACATAGTCTCCATTATGGTGAGTAGGAAATTAGGATTTAAGTGGCTAAATGACTGT
>CALGOB010000164.1 GCA_937958005.1 uncultured Cyclobacteriaceae bacterium | reverse complement strand
AAAAATTGCTGATCTTGATAGAATGATCTATTAAATCCTAAACGTAACCAATTGACGTAAGGGACAACATAGGAAAATGTAAGAGCAGTAAAGTATCTTTTATCATTTTCACTGTTCTCATCAAAAAAATCAGATTCCTTTAGCTGACCATAATAAAGTGAACCTTTTATTTTTCCAAGTTGTATATTTTTCCACTTTAGAGGGATGAATTTAGAAGTCCCAATTTCTAAATGAGGGAAACCTTCTGCCTGACTGCTTAATAATATTGGGTTGACTGTAGAAGGGCCTAAGGTGAAATTGGCAGTGGAAAATGCAGCTGTAAAATAACCTTTTAAATATCTGATTTCAGATTGACCCGCAGCGATGTCTACAAAGGAATTGTTGCCATAACGCTGTACAAAATCTATACCACCGCCTACTGTAAATTGATAATTAAAGGGACTGATGTTATTAATTCTTTGCTCTGCAAGTCTAAAAGAACTGTTTTGGGCATATAGTAATACTGGTGAAATAGTATAATAGAAATTACCTAAATTTCCATATACACCAGTTGAAAACTCATTGGTCAGCCCCTTGCCTTTCCATACATAGCCATCATTGAAACCATATGGTATCGCACTGTTATAATGCAATGCTAGTTCTGGACTTATAATTCCAAATTTTGTGTTTTTCCTTTGTAGGAATTTGTTATCTGTAGAATCATCATAGATAATAAAAGAATTTAACCAATTTGATTCAACATCGTCCAGGTATTGAAATCTAGCTACTTCATTTTCAGGGCTTGAAGGTCTAATTACTTGTCCAACAGCAAGAAATGGAGATAATAAGATCACTATGATCATGTAATGAATAAACTTTGCCTGTGCTAGTAGGTTCAAGCGCTCTTTGAATAGAATCACGGTTTGTTTCTTTAACGTTATTGATGACTAATTAACAACGGTTACTAAGGCCTCTAATTACAAATGCCTACAGGTTAGGTCAAAAAATTAGTCATATGAGCAAAATTGGTTATTATATAATCAAAAAAACAAGGTTAGGCTTGATATTTTTAGATCATTAGATAATCTGATCATTTTATTGATACTTTTGTCCTTGCTTAGGTAATTAGTAAAATCGATTCCTGCTTTATTTAATTTTAATAGATGTGATATATTGTAAGATTTTTAAATGAATACTTTTTGTACCATAGTTACTTCTGATTTCATTCATTATGCGAAAGCGCTTTATGAATCACTGTTGCAATTCGATACTGAAGTTAAACTTCAAGTATTGGTAGTTGATCAGCGAACGGAGTTTACCATTGAGAAAGAACTGAAAGGTTTGAATATTCATCAAGTGGATGAAATAGGGACTGAGCATGCTAAAAAGGTAAAAAGAAAATATTATCAGGAATTGCGAGGCGTTTATAGATGGGCTATGAAATCTGTTTTCACAAGTTATTTGTTAAATAATTACGAGAAGGTAATCTTTCTTGACCCAGATATTCATTTCTACCAAGACCCTGCTTTTTTGTTTGATTTATTAGAAGAACATCATGTGTTGTTAACACCACATTGGAGGGTTGCTGATGCAAGAGTCTTTAAAAATGACATGATTAGAATGTATGATCATGGTATTCACAATGCTGGGTTTGTAGCAGCAAGCAAAGAGGGGAGGCCAGCAATGGACTGGTGGGCTGAAGCTTGTTTGTTTTCTTGTGAAAAAGATGAAAGAAATGGGCAATGGGATGATCAGACTTACCTAAGTGCTATGCATTTGTTTTTTGATAAAGTATATACTTTGAAACACATGGGTTGTAATGTCGCTCATTGGAATTTTAGGTATAACAAAAGGGTGATTATGAATGAAAAGGTACTGGTAGGCGGAAAGGATCCAATAGTCTTTATCCATTTTGATCCTGATACAATTAAACACATTGAAAATGGCAAAGAAGACTATTTAATGCCTTATCTGGATCAATATAGGAATAGGGTAAATAAAAATAAAAAATCATATATACTCTCTGAAAATTGAATACATACTGTTCTATCGTACATACCAAAGAACTTGCTAAGGTAGAAGTGCTTATAAGTTCTTTAAGAAAGTATCATCCAGATGCTCATTTTTCTATTTTGGTAACTGGATTAAAAAAGAAGTATAAGACTAAATCAGTCTTTCATTTGAATAACTGCTCATACTATTTTTATGATGAGTCTTACCTGCCCTATGCGGCAGCCGAAACCTACAAGAAGTATAAGTTCTCAGATAAATTTAGATTGGCCATGGTGCCAGTTTTTCTTCAGATGTTAGTGGAAATTGGCCTAGAGAAAGTAATCTATTTTGATAAAGATACCCTGATTGCTAGTCCTATGGAACAGGTTTTAAGTCAGTTGGAAAATAACTACACTTTGTTGAATGTTAATGGTTGGCCTTCTGACCCTAATAAAGACCCTATTGGTTTTCAAAGAATTTTTCTAGATGGTTTTTACAATGCAAGATTTTTGTGCGTTACAAATGGGTCAGCTAAAGCATTGGAATGGTGGTCCAAAATGACATTGTTCCAATTTGAAAAGTCTAGAAGAGGGTATTTGTATAACTACCAAAATTACTTAAATGTATTTCCTACCTTGTTTGAAGGTGTAGAGATCTTAAAAGATCCCAGGCTAGGTGTATGTATGGAAAACATTAAGGAGCGTGAACTGACGATCTCTAATGAAAGTCATGTGGCATTTATTCACCTTACTAAAGAGTTAATTCAATATGTCAGAAATAGTTCTAATGACTACTTGAAAACTGAAATCAATACTTATTTTCAAAACTTAGAAAGAACAACTCTACCAGAATTTGTTTGATTTCTACATTCCATAAAGTATGGTTTCAATACTAGGACATCAATTTACCTTTCTGCCGTTTTAGGTTAAAGAACTGGGGTGAACTTCCTTTTCTTGATAGCTGTGATAGAAACGGCAGCTTGCTGAATAACCGAAGGTTTATCAGCAACTATAGTGTATAGCGCGGGCTTGGCTGCTAGAATAGGAAAACCAGGTTGCTCCTAATTTTTAGTTAAACCCGAATGATGCAATAGAAATTTGATGCAAACCGTAACTAACAGTCATTTAGCCACTTAAATCCTAATTTCCTACTCACCATAATGGAGACTATGTCTGCGTTGCAAATCAGAATTTAAGCAGCTATCTAACAGCTATTTATGATTTTCTCTTAAAAGTCTAATGCATCATTCGGATTAAATGATTAAACACTATTTTAAAATTTTGCCCAGTTCCTAGTGCCTAAAGAAAAAGTATGTAAGTATTTCCCTCATTATCCCAATACAAAGTGACTTAGGCTCAAAAATGTAAATGCCTGAAATAGGTTGACCGTTATTCAATTAAATTCTGTTGGTTAAATGTATTCATAGCTGATTATTTTTCACCAAGCAACAGGTAGAGCTTAAGGCATGGTAAAGAATTAATTTTCTCCCTACTCAAACACAAACTGGAACTCATTCGGGGATGTACAGGGGTCTAAAGTCTTTTGTCTAAAATCTAGCACCTTTTGTCTGAACATTATAACATTTCTCCATTTCTCAATTCAATGGTTTGGTCTGCTAAATGGAAATACTCTTTGTCATGAGTTACTGCTATGACTGTTTTTCCTTGTTTTTTAAGATTAGGGATAATTTCCTCATAAAAATATTGTTTGAATTCAATGTCTTGATTGGCTGACCATTCATCAAACAAATAAACTTCCTTGTCTTCCAACAGAGAAGTAATTAAGGAAAGTCTTTTTAGTTGACCACTAGATAGTTTGGTGTTTTGGTAGACACCATCTTCGATTGAGGTCTTGCGAGTTAAGTCTGTATCTTTTAATAACTGATCAATAATGGGACTTTTCCAGTCTGTATAACGAATGTCTTCAAAAATGAAGTTGTCGTTCCAGATGACAGAAAAAAGATTTCTATAACTCTGGTAAGAATCATCATCCAGTTCTTGGTTGCCGCAAGATATAAAACCTTTAGTAGGTGTATAAAGGCCTGTAAGAACTTTGGCTAAAGTGGTTTTTCCACTACCGTTACCTCCGGTGATAAAACTTACTGAACCTGGTTTGAAATCTACCGAAATAGGGCCGATGCCAAAAGAACGGCCTTTGCTTTCATATTTAAATTCTAGTTCGTTCAACCGAATGTGATTTGACTCTATAGGTGTATCAGTTTTTTGTTTCTCAGTCTTACTGGTTAATTCTAGTTGTAAGCTTTCAATGTGGTTAATGCTGGCATCAAAGGGTTTTAACCCTTTTGAAAAACTTGCGATATTATTGAGTGGACCAACTATGAATAGAGCCAGTGTAAATATTTCTGAAAATTCACTTCTTTTTTCAGGCATGAAATAAAGGGTGTAACCTAAAATTAGGGCTAATCCAAAAAGCGAAATGCTCTCAGATAACTTACCGGCAAATTGGATAGCTACTTTCTCCTCTACCTTATTGTTTTTTCTTTCTTCTAATATTTCCTTATACTCTTTTTCCAAGAAGTGCTTGGAATGGGTGTCGTTTTGAAACAATTCTTTGATACCATAAATTAATCCATTGGTCTTGGTGACATAAGTATCATAGAGCACCCGGCTTCTATTTGATAGAAATCCTAATTTTTTATTGGTGACTTTAATTACTAAAAATATGACCAACAAAATAGTAATAAGTAGTGCAGACATTTTCAGGGAAATGAAAAGTAAGTAGGTGACACAACTAACAACTACGGAAATAGATACAAATAAAGTGGGTACTCTTTCTATTATATTGGAGATCGTATAAATATCATAGGTGAGGGCAGTGAATAATTTTTCCTCTTTTCCCTCTGAATGCTCAAAAGGTGTATGAAGAATCTTTTCTCCTAAGTCTAATGAAAGATGTTCTATTAGCTCTTGAATGATTCTTTGAAGCATTCTTGTGGAAATGAGAGATAATATAACAAACATAGAAAGGCATCCGATCACTACCAGGAAGAAATATTGCAAATCTTCAACGCCACTGTGTATGGCATCATTCACTTGTTTGATAACAAAACTGCCAAACAATCCTCCGATAATACTTAAGATAGCTGATAGATAAAATTTTAATCCGGCGAAACGGACAAGGTGTAGCACAACATTCATGGACAAAAATCAATTTAATGTTTTACTTTTGCAAGCAAAAAAAGATATTGAGTCGTCATCCGAAGGTTTTTCTTTATTTTATCAATTGGAATGATACATTCTATCTTCCTTTTATTGCTAAGCATTATGGTGTTTTTTGTGAAAAAATCATCATGTATGATAACTATAGTACCAATGATGCGGTAGAGGTCGCAAAAAAGCTTGGGTTTGAAATTAGAAATTTTGGTGTAGAAGGTGAGTTGAATGACCTAGAGTACTTAAAGGTTAAGAACCACTGTTGGAAAGAAGCTAGAGGTGAAGCTGATTATGTGATTGTCTGTGATGTAGATGAATTTATCTATCACCATCAAATTGTAGAAATGCTAGCCCTTTGTAAAAAGAAAGGAATTACTTTCCCATTAATGGAAGGGTATGACATGTACAGTGACAAACTACCTAAAGAGAGTATTTTTGAAATTGATACAGGGGTTTATTCTAAGAAATACGGAAAACAGATAATTTTTGATCCAAACGCTATAGAGGAGATTGACTATGAGCCTGGTTGTCACGTAAATCATGCAAAAGGAAGGATTAAGAAAGGAGGGTATTTTAAGATGTTGCACTATCGGCACATAGGGGGAGAAGTTGCAGCAGGACAACGACACAGAAACTATCAGGAAAGACTATCATCCTTTAATAAGACCACAAAATATGGTGCTGAATATAGGCTAGAAGAAGAAGAGGTCATTAAACGATGGAGAGAGAGTTACACAAACTCTTCAATAGTAGACTTTAGAAAATACCCTAAATCTTTTGTGAATACATTCAAGGGTATCAAGCCTTCTGATGTGAAATAAATGAATAGAAATTATACAGATGAATGTTGTGTGATTATAGTCACATACAATGGTGAGCCATGGCTAGAAAGGTGTCTTAAGTCTATAGATGAAGGTACTGTAAGGCCTAAAGTTTATTTGATTGATAATTGTTCAGTAGATCGATCTGTTGAAATTGCTAGTCGTTTTCAAAATGTGGAGGTACTGGCAAATAATGAAAATCTTGGTTTTGGGAAGGCTAACAATTTAGGAATTAGAAAAGCTTTTTCGTTAGGTTGTAAATACTTCTTTTTGCTTAATCAAGATACACATGTAGAGTCAGATGCTGTTGAGAATTTGATGCAGTCATCACATCAAAATAAAGATTATGGAATCATTTCGCCTATTCATAAAGATGGCGGCTTGATTCATTTAGATGACCTTTTCTATCGATATGTCAAGAAAGAAAGGCAACAAACTTTTTTGATTGATTATGAAGCAGGACAATTCCGTAGGGATTTATATGAAGTACCTTTTGTGAATGCAGCTGCTTGGATGGTGAGTAGGAAATGCTTTGAAGATGCTGGTGTTTTTCATCCACTTTTTTATCACTATGGAGAAGATAATAATTTAGCTCAAAGGATAATGAAGCAAGGTTATAAAATAGGTGTATTGAGTAATGCTACAATTTATCACCATAGGGAGAAAAGGGGAGATAATCCATTTAAAAAAGATTTGAAGGTTATGTTGAAATGGAAGATGATGATCAATGTATTTCAATATTTGGAAACAGGATCTCCCATTAAACATAGAATTTTAATCCTTATTGATATTTTTAAAATGGCTTTTAGTGCGGAAAACCCAAACTCTATTTCATTTTTTAAGTTTGCAATAAAGAATTGGAGAAGGGTTCATAAGGAGGTTAAATCTTTTGACAAGAACCAATTAAAAGTGGATGTTTCATGACAGATGAAAAGATGACTATTGCGGTATGTATCCCAACTTTTCATAGACCTAAAATGTTGGCTGAGGCACTTAAATCTCTGGTTGATTTAAAAACCCCAGACAAAACAAGCATTCATTTGTTTATTTGTGATAATGACCCAAATGGAGAGAGTAAATCTGTAGTCAATAGTCACCAAGAAAGTTTACCTTTTGATTTGACTTATTTGATAGAACCTAAGAGAGGGATTGTACATATAAGAAATCGGCTGTTAAAGGAAGTGGAAGGGTTTGATTTTCTCGCTTTCATGGATGATGATGAATGTGCTGATGCTGAATGGATTGTAGGATTGTTTCAAACTAGTCAAAAGTTTAATGCGCAAGCAGTGGCTGGGAGGGTGATCTATGAATTGCCAAAACAAGCTGCTAAATGGCTTTTTGATAGGGATTTCTATAATGGGGGAGTTCCTGTTACAGGCAGTAAAATGAGAGGAGCCAGTACCAATAATGTTTTAATAGATCTTAATTTTGTGAAAAAGCATGGATTAAAATTCCATGAAGCATTTAATATGTCAGGCGGATCGGATTCTTTCTTTTTTAGAGAAGTCAGAAAAGAAGGAGGGGTTATAGTATCTTGTCAAGAGGCAATTACCTACGAATCAGTTCCT
This sequence comes from uncultured Cyclobacteriaceae bacterium, assembly GCA_937958005.1. Lineage (GTDB taxonomy): Bacteria > Bacteroidota > Bacteroidia > Cytophagales > Cyclobacteriaceae > JANSWY01. The sequence continues at coordinate 29,997 of CALGOB010000164.1, read as the reverse complement.
GAGACTAGGGCAAGGGAAGAATGGATTCTTAATAGAGCTTATAAAAGTGCTGTCTCTGAATACAAGAGAAACAGGATTAGAAAGGGTGTTTTTAAAGCAAGTCTTATAGCAATCTCTTATGCGTTTTGGTTATTGATCTGCTATGTGTTTGGTCACATGATTTATCCATTTTCTTCTTATTCTTATAAAGTTTTCAATCGGAGGAGGTGGAGAAAAGTGAAGGCAATCTTTAATTCTATGAGAGGTGGCGATCATATAGAATATGGTGTGATACATGGCGAATAGTGAGAAGATATTGCCGAAAACATTTCATGGTTTTATTCTCAAAATGAAATTGAATGAAATTTATTGAGCTTTTGACTTTTTGAACAAAAGAATTATTGAAAGTACAATTCCGCTAAAAGCAGAGATTGGATAACTTATTAGACTTACCATTAAAGCGAGAATTCTCTTGAGTTTAAAGGGAGATTTTTTCTCTTTAAATTTATCTACTACCTTTTCAAATCGGTCCCATGTCCCTGGGAAATGCATGACACTTGAGAATTCCTTGGTTTTTGTATTGTAGAATCTTCCTTCAGATTTGATGAAATCTTTTGACAAATCTTGAAAGGCATGAAGGTTGAATAATTTCAATAAATTTCTTTCCAAGATAAAAAATAAGAAAGCTTGCCATTTACTTAGGTCTGGAAGTTTTACTACTGTGTATCTTCCTCCTGTACAGCCTAATATCTTTTGTTGGTGGTCAATTTTTAAAGTCATCTTCTTTTGTGGATGATAAAATTGATCATTGTAGAATTTATGCAAAAGATATTGGTCACTTTTTAACTGAATTAGCTGATGATCATTGTAAAGATCAATATGATACCAAGTCTGAATGCTTTCCAACATAGTTCTTATATGACGAACAGTCCCCATGTAAGAACCAGAATTTAGAAACTGATATATACTGGGTTGAGTAGGGTATTTCATTAAGAAACTAAACCATTTTGCAGGTTCCTTAAACATAAAATTAGATTCTCCTGAAAAAAGAATATCTGCTTCTTGTTTATTGAATTTGTCTATGATTTCTTGCTCATTTTCAAATACCATTACATCAAGTGCATCAACAACTAATAGCAATAGCTGATCATCGGCTTTTTTGACAAACTCAAACAACATTTGAAGTTTGATGGCATTTTGTGTCCAAGGAGATTTTAGAAGAACTTCTAAAGTCAGGCCATTTTGTTTACATGATTTCTTTAAATAATTTTCTTCTGTAAGTACCTTGTCCGCAAAAGTTAAAACGAGTAGTTTGCTCATGGTTCTACTGGACTGAAAGGTGTAGAAAAATCAAAACAGTGAGGGCATTGCTTTTTATAACCAAATAAGTAAGATCTTGAGCCTATGATGCTTTTAGAAAATGGAAAAGCCTCTGGATACAAATTGAAATTAATGCTACTTTGTATGTAATCATCAAAACTAGAACCAAAAGCAATGAAAGTTGTTTTAGGGAAATTCTCAAACCAATAAGCACATAAAATTTTGGCTAGCATTCCACACATCATTAGTACCACAGCACCTTCGTCGAAAGCTAATTTCTTTAATTTTTCATATTCTTCGTGAGAATTTCTGAATGGAACCCTAATTACTTGCTCATCAGAAAATTCAAACCCCATCTTCTTAAAAAAGGTAAGATCTTGCTTTGGATTGACTACAAAATAAACTTTCTTCTTTTTGATTTGCCCTAAGATTTCAGGATACCTGCTCAAATTATGATGAAATGTCATTGCAGGAATTGTATAATCATCTACAGGTCTGATTTCTTTGGCATACTCACTTAATTTGGGATGACATCTAGGGCATGGGGTGCCAATGTAATAGTGTTTGGCTTTCTTTTCAAATGCAGAAACCAATAGTTCCCCTAGTGCTTTATTATACTTATCTTGTATTCTTCCAAAATACGAACCAAACCAAACTTCTTTGTGATCTTGAGCTAAGTATTTTTTGATAAATGTTATTTCTCCATCATTAAAATGAGAAAAAGAAAATGCAGTGCCTGACTTTAGGTGATCGATGATTTTTTCTATATTCTCTTTAATCTCTTTGTTTTGGTTTTTTCTGAATCTGAATATCTCATGTGATTTTCGATGACCTCCATTGTAAAAGCCGATTTTTAAAATTGCTACCACAGATTTAAAATAGCTCTTAAGTGAAATGAACATTTCACTTAACCCTATGGAATCAATAGGTACTTCTTTTAAGGTAATTGCTGGGTATTGTTTGGTCTCGTAGTTGTAATATTTCTTGTCTTTCGTTTTAAGGTCCCAAGGGCGCAACTTAACAGACATACCTGGTAATGCTTGCCTTTCCATCTGGCTAAATATAAACCCTTGCCTACTATTAAAAAAAGGCCATTTAACAACAGATTCCCTGCCTGATGTAAGGCCAAATAATAGTTGTTCGCTATCTATCTTTACTTTAATACTGGTTTCTAGTTGGCCAAAGATTGATTCGATATAATGTCTTTGGAAGACATCCACCTCTAATTGCTTCCCTTTTAATCCATTTTCTAAAGAATCGACACCATAAAAATGACTTAATTCTTCCAGGTAAACGACTAGTTTTTCTGAAGTGCCGATAACTTGCTGAGCATTCAGGTAGTGGTAAACTCCGCTCTCCCTAGGGTAATATTTCCAATAAAAAAGATTAAACCCTGAGCCTTCATATGGGAAATCAGCCGAAGCTGAGAAGAGGATGTCAGTATTTAAGCTTTGAAAAATTTCTTCAATTTCTTTGTGACTGGAATGTAACTCTAGTTCATTAGAAGTCAGGATAACCAATTCCTGTTTATTCAAATTTGAAAGTTGAGACAATACCTTATCGAACTTGTTCTCACTTAAATTGTTCATTTTAATGACCTGCATAGCTATTTTGCAATTAACTTATTGAATTCGTTAAGGTACCTTTGACTCATTTCTAGCCAAGTGTAACTATTCTTATTTAAATTTTCTGAAAAACGCAACCCAGATGCCTTAAGTTCATCAGAATCACTTAATAAACAATTAATTTTATTTGCCCATAATAGGGGTTCATTTGAAGGAAGTAAAATTCCAGTTTGATTATTTTCAATGGCAGAAGGAATTCCATCTACATCAGCAACCAAGCAAACAGTTTTTCTGCTGGCAGCTTCTAATGCAACTAAACCGAAACCTTCAAAATCGCCTTTGACTTTTAAATTGGGCATTAAAAATAAATTTGCATGCAAATATAATTGATCAAGTTTTTCGTCTGAGATTTTCCCCATCAGCTGGAAATTAATTTCTCCTTGACTTTTTTCAGTTATTTCTTTTAAAGCAACGTAATCCAATGTGATTCCATTCAATTGGCAATACATTTTAAAAAACCATTTGGGTAATATCCTTTTAAAAGAATGAAGGGTTTTCGCCTTCTTAAGTGCTGGTCCTACTATTAAATAAACCACTGGCTGGTTGATGTTTGGTAAAACCTCTTTTACAAACCATAAAAAGCCTTTTCTTGGAACGGCCCTTCCTACAGATACTAAAGTGAATTGATTTTCGTCAACCCCATAATTTGATTTTAGCCATTCTCTGAAATTTGGGTCTGTATAGGTAGATTTTGGTAGATCGTAGGCGTTGGGAATAAAAACAACTTTTTCTTTACTAATTCCCCTGTTGATACATTCTACTTTTGTTGCATCACTTACAGCGATAATCAGATCGAATTTAGAAAGTAAATTTTTCACCCACCATTGGAACGGTTGAAGGCCATAAACAATATCTAGTCCATGAGCTGTAACACATAGTTTTACTTTTTTTGAGATAAGCAATGGTGTTAAAAAAAGAGCCATTAGCGCATCATTGGCATGAATGATACTTATATTTCTGTGTTTTGCCAATTTGAATAAAACCCTAGGGAGGATGGAAAAAAAGAAGAATAGAACTGAATAATTATTCTTAAATACAATACAGTGAGTCTTTGCTAACTGTGAAGTGTATTTCACTAGTTCATAGCTTTGTTTTTGCATACCCCCAATGGAAGGAGGATGCTTATGAGAAACAAAAAGTATCTCTGCTATATTGTTTTTTGAAATTGTTTGCAATTTGATACAAAGTTGTATTAATCTCTATAGATAAGCTATTATCGTAAAGGATTTTTGAGCGTTGAACATATTTATCGATATATTTTTTTCTCCTATTTGCGTAATAAGTAAGCGAGTTAATTTATAGCCTCCACTTAGTAGCATCCGTAGTTGTAGCGTAAATTTTTGTAAGCTCCTTTAATAAAACAATATAATACCAAACACCAACTCCCAGATGAATGAATCCAAAATACCAATCTGGTTTAATGATTCTAATAGCATAACCAATAAATAATAAAATAAATGGAAGGTATGCTTTTCGTTCCAAAGTAATCAAAATAATAAATGGCATACACCAAAGGAGTAATTGTCTATGAGTTACAAAGGTAAAGAATGCCAAAACCACCGTAAGGATGCCGGTGTAATAAACATGGTTGTGTTTATTTACTTTGAAACTAGGAAGTGCCATTAAAAATAAGAATATGAACCCCCAGATAAATTTGGCATAAGGAACCTGGAGATGATTGAAAACATTCTTAATTGTACCAATTCCTACCCCTTCACTAGCAGCTCCTTTCCAAAGAGGGTGGTTCAATAGATTTTGAACGAAAGTTTCCGGACATCGAATTATAAAGGGCAAGAAGAACAACATAATTACAATCAAGGTAACCATGCCTGCTATAAAAGTAGTTTTTAACCTTCTCGTTTTTAAAAGAATAACTGGAAGTAGTAATAATGGAAATTGTTTAAGCAAGAAACCCATACCGGTCCATGCACCTGCTTTGGCTGTTTGATCATTATAGATGCTAATTGAGCCTAAAAGTAAAAACATCACCGTAAAACCATCCCAATGTGAAATCCCAACTTCGATAATAGAGATTGGGTTGAGTGCATAAATGACTGATGCTTTCAAGGCAAAATCAACATCTTTCCATTTCTTAAAAAGGATAAATATGAGTAATGGAACTATGGCGTCTCCTAAAGCCAACGGTAGGTTGATAAGAAAAACCTGTAAAAAATTGCTGGTGCCAGCTAGCCAATACATAGCAGCAGACAAATAGGGGTAAAATGGCGTGTGATTGTAGGCACATTCACAATACAGCCAAGATCCCGAGTTCAAGCATTCCGCAATGGGTAATCTATAACCAACAAAATCAGGGGCGCTGCCTGCAAAACCAATTGCAATTAGCCTTAGCAATAAGCCAGTTCCCCAAAACCAAAATATTTTCTTTGGTAAATTTTCCCCAAAGAGTTTTACTAATATTTGATGCACAAACGTTACTTTAGACTTAGACTAAACAGTTCTTTTAAAACGATTAAAGAGCGTCATGTTTTGATCTAACACGAAGCGAAAGAGTAACTTTGACCATGATTTATGCGCATAAAGGTGGTCATAGTGTGAAGCTGCTATTTTTTTGAGCTTAGGGAGCCGAGATCCAGGAATGTTTGGGAAGTCATGATGTTCATTATGATAACCAACGTTGAATGTTAATTTGTTGTAAATACCATAATAGGAATAAGTTTCTTGCCCTTCTTTTACTACATAATGTTCACTGATGAAATGACCTGCAATAGGATGTAGCCCACCTGAAATGACAATTCCTAACAAGAGGAAAAGTAAGGGAAACCAGCCGAAAAGTAAAAAATAGCCAATCACAAATGCAATTTGTACAACTGCATTGATTATTATCCAATTGGTAGGTTTTTTAGGGCTTAGAATTACAGGACGTAACGCATAGAATAAAATTTGATTTACCAGCCAGATTAATTTGCCGAAATATCCTCTAAAAATTAATGCTTCTTGTTCCGCGGGAATATCCATATCTACACCATCTTTTCCCTGATGCCAGTGATGTTCTTGGTGGTAAATTCTAAAAGCCATTGCATATGGGAAAATGATCGGTAGATTAGCAAAAATGGCTAACCAGTTATTGGGTGTCCGCTTCTTAAAGGCTAAATCATGTGTGATTTCATGGATAGCAAGAAATAAAGCATGGCTAATAGTAGCGCCAACTATCAGTAAAGTAAGTAATTGGATAGCCCAATGAAAATCTTTGATTAATATCGGAATACTTAGTTGAGCTATGACCAGAAGAACTGTTTTAAATTTCAATGATTTATCAATCCCAAAAAGTTTTTTTACTTCTGGAAACTCTTTCATAATTTGTTTCCTTCTATCGTGATGCGGTTCTCTTTCTGTCGACCAATAAAAACTATTCTTTGTCATACTATTTCTCATTAGTTTTGCCGCTTGTTCATTGAATACTGAAACTCAGCTAAAATGGAAAAGACAAATATCGCTTTTTTTATTGATAACCTACTAGAAAATTTAGATGGTGTATCTATTACTTCTCATCAGATTATTGCAAGGCTGCCCAGTAATGTCAATGCAATTTTTTTTACGCCACTTCCTCCTAAGAATAAGGACTTTCCTTATCCTATTTATCATACACCATCCCTCACGTTTCTTTATGCGAAAGATTATAAATTGGCTATCCCTGGCAAAAAGAAACATATCTTTTCAATATTGGATGAATTTGCGCCAGATTTAATCCATTGGAGTTCCCCTTCACTTCAAGGCAAATACGCGACTGAATATGCCAAAAAGAAAGGCATACCAAACATCACTATCTATCATTCCCATATTAGTAGCTATGTGGATTATGTTAATTTGATCCCGTTTAAACAGTTCGTCAGAAAAAAGTTAGAACAGCATTTCATGAAACTTTATGGTAAAGCAGATGTGATTTTGGCACCAACGGCTTCTATGAAAAAGTTTTTGATTGATAAAGGCATGCAAGATAAACGTGTCAAAGTTTGGGGGAGAGGGGTGGACACAGATCGCTTTACTCCTGTAAAAAGAGATGTAAATAAATTTGGAAAGCATAATTCTAGTAAATTTAAAGTGTTGTTTGTCAGTAGGTTAGTCCATTACAAGGAAACTGATCTTTTGATTAGATTAAATGGCATGCTGAACAGTTCTCAACTCATGGTTATCGTAGGAGAGGGGCCAGAAGAGGCTAAAATGAAGAAACAAATGCCTAATGCCCTTTTTATGGGGAAGTTAACAGGAGAAGAACTAGCCAATATTTATGCGTCAGCTGATATTTTCGTATTCCCATCACTGACGGAGACATTTGGAAATGTTGTACTAGAAGCAATGGCTGCTGGTTTGCCAGTAGTAGCGGCTGATGCAGGAGGACCAGCAGATATACTAAGAGCTTCGCGAACTGGATTTGTGGTAGAACCTAAAAATACTGAGGCATTTTTAGAGAAGATTAATTTACTGACCGGGGATACGGGATTAAAAAACAGCTTGTCCAAGGAGGCACGTTCATATGCTATTTCTCAAAACTGGCCTTCAATCTCTCAGTTATTAATTAAAAATTATAGAGAATTAATCAAAGAATACACTCAAACTTAATCTTAACAGCAAATCAATAGACTTGATATGCTGTTCTTTAAGTTTTTAGATTGATTTTAAATCAATCAATTACTAGCTACTTTTTTACTAATAATATTTAATGCGTCTTTTACGGTGTTCATTTCTCCTATTATATCATCTTCGACCATTATATCAAATTTTTCTTCAATATCAAGTACAATATCTACAATATGAGCAGAGTTTATCCTGAGATCGTTGATTAAATGTTTGTCTTCTGAGATATCCCCAGTATTGATGTCCTCAGGTAAGTAAGGCCCTATGATATTGAATAGATTTTCTGTTATGGTAACTTTCTCCATGTTATGCTATCTTCTTAAAACGATCACGCAATTTAAGTCACCAAAACCGAAACTTGCTTTAATTACTGTATTAATTTCTTTTTCAAGTGAAGTTTTTGGTAAACAGCTTGGGTCTATTTCATTTAAGATGGCGGGATGAACCTCTTCTAGGTTGATATTTCCATGTATAAACCCCTTAGATAGTTGCAAGGCACAAGCAGCCAATTCCATAGAACCGGCACCCGCGATGCTATGACCAAGCATTGATTTAGGTGTATTAATGTAAGGGAAATCTTTTCCTGATCTTTTTAATGCCTTTGCCCAATTTTGCACTTCTATTGGGTCTCCTTTAGTAGAAGTTAGGTGACCGCTTACAAGGTCTATCTCTTCAGCATTTATACCTGCATTGGTTATTGCTTGTTCTATGCACTTAATAGCTGCATCAGCATTTGGAGCTGTCATTGTACCTCCATTTCTTTGTCCACCTGAATTAACATGTCCACCTAAAATTTCCGCATAGATTTTCGCACCCCTTTTTTGAGCACTTTCTAATGTTTCCAAAACTAAGGCCCCAGATCCTCCTGCAGGAACAAACCCAGAAGAAGTAGCACTCATAGGTCTAGACCCATAAGTATCTCTTTCGTTAGAGTCTGAACACAATACACGCATGGCATCAAATCCTCCCCAAATATATTTTCCGTCACCTTCAGTACTGCCACACAGCATTCTTTCTGCTTTTCCTGCAGCTAAGTATTCATAGCCCATAAGAACAGCTTCGGTACCAGTGATACAGGCAGATGAGTTAGATTGGATTCTATTCCCTAAACCTAAAATACTATTTAAGTAGGCCGCTCCACCACTATTCATTCCTTCTGAAATCGCTCTGGAGCCCATTTTTCTGGATTCCCCTCGATCTGTCAGATAAGCAGGGAATTCACGATTTATCCAGCTGTCATAACTTAAAGCTCCAGCACCCATAATAAGACCAGAGTCAAAATCAGTTTTGTCACTAGATATAGAAAGTCCAGCATCTTGCCAAGCCTCTACTCCAGCAAGACACGCATAAATAATCCCTTTGTTTGTTAATTTTTCAGCATGCAATCTTGGCAAAGTATCGCCAAGGTTTATTTGACTTAAATCAGGCATTCCGCCTATTTGACACCTGAAATTTAATTCAGCTAAATCAGCTCTATGTTTGATGCCAGAAGTTCCATTTCGTAGGGCTCTTTCAAAATTGTCCTTCCCTATTGCATTGGAAGCGACAACCCCTAAACCTGTAATAACAACTCTTTTATTATCCAATATCTTATTTTTTAATCATCATGCCAGAAAATTCCCCTTTAGCTATCATTGAGCCATCTTCCAATCGACACGTAATTTGACACTTTAGTTTATTCAGTCGGAAATATTTTTTCTTAGAATTTATGATAAGTTTAGTGTTAGGCCCTACTTTATCAAGGAAATCTACATTGGCGTTTGAGAACAAAGGGATTACATCATTTGTACTATCTGTTTGCTTGACTAGATGCATACCTAGGCAAACCAAGCCAATTTGCGCCATAATTTCAATGAGTATTACACCTGGAACAACCGGATTTCCAGGAAAGTGCCCTTGGAAATAATATTCATCCTCTTTAATCGTATAGACACCAGAAACCTCATCATCAGTTACTTTTTCCAACTCGTCTACAAATAAGAACGGATGTTTATAGGGGAGATTATCTTTTATGAATTTAAAATCGCTCATAAATTTAAATTAAATGTTCACCTCCATCCACATGTATGAGTGATCCATTGATCCAATTAGCTTCAGGAAGTGTAAATAGATAGACTGCATTTGCTACATCTTCAGTTGTAGTCAACTTTTTAGAGGGATTCCTGTTGATAGTTTCAATTTTTAAGTTATCTACTTCAGGAATCATGTTTAATGAAGGAGTGTCTGTTACTCCAGCTTGGATAATGTTCACAGTAATACCTAATGGCGCTAATTCTACTGCTAAATACTTAGACATAGTCTCAAGGGCTGACTTGGCCATTGCTACGGCTCCATAACTCTTCCAATATCGCTTGTTCCCTTCTGAAGTCAATGTAATAATCCTAGTTCCTTTAACAATCATCTTACCTGCAAGAAGTTTTGATACCCAAGTATATAAATTAGTACCCATAGCTTCCATTGTCAATGCTAAATCCTGATCTGATAGAACGGAGACATTTGCATCGGCAACAAAAGGCTTAAGATTGCCCCTAGAAACTGCATGGACAACAACAGAAAACTCTTGAGTTACTTCCTCCTCAATAAAAGAGGTTACTTTATCTGAATTAGTTGCATCCATATTGAATGCGTTTATTTTAATGTTGAATTTATCCCTGATTTCATCAATCTCTCGTTGGAAATCATTTACCTGCTGCCTTCTATCTCTGTGAATGGCAACAATGTCATATCCGCTACTAGATAGTTTTTTTAAAATAGCTAATCCAATTCCGCTAGACGCACCAATCACTAATGCATTTTTATTCATACGTCAATTTACCTTTTGCCCAAAGGTATTAGGATTTTTTGATAATTATGTTTTATGATTTGCTTTAATCTAAGATGAGCTATTAATCCCCCCTAGATTTGGTTTTAATTTCTCTTTTTGAAAGCCCTTATAACTGAATCCCTTAAGCCAATTCTTTAATATAACACCTTCTTCTAATATTTACATCATCTAATAAATCTTTATAATCGTTCCATAGATTTTGAACAGCGGTGTTTTCTGCTAACATTGGCCCCGTTGAAAAATACTCAACTCCATTTGCTACATAGGTTTTGAACAGTTGATTGAAAATCACTGCTGCCGCACCTTTTCTTTGATACTCAGGTAGTATGCCAATCAAAAATAAATCTAAATGTTTATTTGATTTAAATGCCTTCAATACGCTTATGAAACCAAATGGATATAAACTGCCCTTTGCTTTTTTAAATGCTTTTGATAAAGATGGTAATGAGATAGCAACTGCTACTACTTGATCATGCTCATTCACAATAATGGAGATATATTCTTTTCTTACAAATCCAAAATACTGATCAACATAATAGTCTATTTGCTTTTGAGTAAGAGGGTAATAACCATGAAGGTCTGCGTAAGAGGCATTTAAAACTTCAAATACTCCGGGAGCATATTTAAGTAATTCTTTTGCCTTTTTAAATTTCTTCACCTCAAGGTTGAACCTTTTAGAAATTATAGATGCTGACCTTTCTAGCCTTTTTGAATTTTCTTTAGGGACAAAACCTCTTTTTTCTACCCAGTCAACTGCTTTTTGAAAGCCAAGTGATTCATAGTGATCTATGTAATAAGGGAAATTATAAATAGTGGCTTGGGTTGCCATTTGATCAAAACCACTAATTAAGGCCCCTTCAAAATCCAAATCTGTAAATCCCAATGGGCCATGGATGCTTTTAGCTCCTTTGCTGGTTGCCCATTTTTTGGCTGTTTCAAATAAAAGTTTTGAAACTGATAAATCATCAATAAAATCTACCCATCCGAATCTTGCCAATGATTTTTCTGCTAATTCTGCATGAAGGATTATAACAGCAATTCTACCAACTATTTTTCCGTCCTTTTTAGCAAGCCAGTAAGAAGCATCAGCATGATCAAAAGCGGGATTTTTGTCTTTTAAGAGCGTATCTAGTTCAAAACCTATAATAGGTGGGACATAGTATGAATTTCCTTTGTATAAGTCAAAAGGAAACTTAATAAAAGATTTTAATTCTTTTTTGGAAAGAACTTCGGAGATTGCTACTGACATCTATAACAAGTTGTTTTTTTGATAGTAGGAATAAGCATCTTGAAAGCCTTCAAGAAGGCTTTTGTTTGAGTTATGAGGCGCATGATATAAATCATATGCATGTAAATCCCAATCTTGATTAATCTCTTCAAATTTCTCTAAGGTCATTGAAGGTTTTATCCCAAATAAACTTTCAAAAAATCCAGAAATACCTAAAATGGTTTTAGCTAACCATTTATTAATCCTAATCGCATATATTTTTTTTCCAATACATGTTTTCAAAGTGTCAATGAAATCATGATGAGAATATGTATTCCCATCACTTACATATATAGTTTTAGTGTCAATATCCAAGCTGGAAATAATGGCTTTTGCTAGATCAGCAGCATGTATCATGCTGATTTTTTGATCTTTACGTATCAAAGGATATAACGCTTTGTTAGCTCCTTTGAAAAGTGGTAGGAAAGCGAAATCACCAGCTCCATATATAGCTGTAGGCCTGATGATTTTGTAATCTATTTGAGCATTTTTTATAAACTCTTCTGCTTGTAACTTACTTTCACCGTAAGCTGATACAGGACGGTTCAACTTTGAAGGGCCATGTGCCGCATAAGAAGAAACATAAATAACCTTTCCATTTTTGGAAAGTAATTTTGTTTCTTTAATCGCTTGGATGATTTCCTTTGTTAGTTGAGTATTTACATCAAAGTAAGCTTCTTTTTTTCTACTGACAGTAAGGCCTGCATTATGAATGAAGTAATCAACTTCTCCTATTTTCTCTTTTAGACTTTTGATCTGCTCAGACAATTGATCTTTGTAATTAATCTGATGAATACCAATATCAGAAAATCGATCAAGGTTAGTCATATTTGCACCAGGTCGCACTAGGGCATGTACTTCAAATGCTGATTTAAAAGACTCCCCAACTAAATAAGGGCCTAAAAAGCCATTGGCGCCAGTAATTACAACTCTCAATTTAAGCCGACTTTTGTTGAGTGATCAGACCAAGTTCTTTTCCTACTCGTTCCATCATGTCAATTGCCGAGTCTATTTGTTCAAAAGTATGAGTAGCCATCAAAGAAAACCTTACAAGAGAATCTTCTGGGGGAACAGCAGGTGCTAATACGGGGTTTACAAAAAGCCCTTCTTCAAATAACCTAGTGACAAATTTAAAAGTCAAATCATTATCTTTGATATAAATAGGGATGATAGGAGTTTCAGCACTTCCAATATCAAATCCACTTTCTTTCAATCTACCAAGTGCGTATCGAGTGTTTTCCCATAGTTTTAAACGTAATGAATCATCAGACTTCATGATGTTCAAAGAGGCCAAAGCAGCGGCTGTAGAAGCAGGTGTTATACTTGCGCTGAAAATTAATGATCTAGCATTATGTTGGATATAATCTATTGTCTGCTCATCTCCTGCGATAAACCCTCCCAATGAAGCAAATGACTTGCTGAATGTGCCTCCTATCAGATCTACTTCGTCAGTTAGTCCGAAATGATCAGCAGTACCTTTCCCATGATCACCTATGACTCCCACGGCGTGAGCACAATCAACCATGACTGCTGCACCGTGGCTTTTTGCTGTTTTTACTATTTCAGGAAGGTTGACAATATTTCCTTCCATACTGAAGATACCATCAGTGGCAACTAGCTTTAAATCGGCATCCTTATAGTAGGTCAATTTCTTGTCAAGGGAACTAGCATTATTATGTCGGTAAATTGCATTGGAAGCCTCTGACATTTTAGCTCCTTCATATAAAGAAGCATGATTCATTCTATCTAGAAGAATGATGTCGTCTTTTTTGGTGATTGTTGGCAAGGTGCCTATGTTTACATGGAATCCCGTGCTGAAAACCAATGCTTTTTCTTTGCCAATAAATTCTGCAATCTCATGCTCAAGTTGCAAGTGAAGGTCTGTTGTGCCATTCAAAAACCTGGATCCCGCACAGCTTGCACCATACTTACGCAATGCGTTTTCTGATGCTTCCAACACCTTAGGGTGGGTAGTTAAACCAAGATAACTATTTGACCCAAACATCAAGACGTCTTTGCCTTGTACATTTGCAACAGTTCCTTGTTTTGAATGAAAAGGTCTGAAAAAAGGATAGGCTCCTTTCTCTTTTGCTATTTTTACCTCTTGATATTTAGAAAATCTAGACCGTAAGAAATTTGTCATGCGGGCAAAATTAATTTAATTGAATTATAATTAACACTTTTTCAGTATGAATATGATAAAGTAATTAATGTTATAGGAATAACTACGAATTTCTGATGGTCTATATTGTTATTTGAAATGGTTTTATTTTTTCTTTAACCCATCCAATAAACAATGAATGAACTCTTTTTCTAGTTCTACCGGATTAATGTCATTTTTCTTTGAATACCAGGAGTATAACCACCTTAAAGTTGATAAAATAGAAAATAGCGCTATTTCAGTATTTACTGGTGAGAAGAAACCTTGATCAATACAATCTTTTATAATGTCTTCAAATTTTTTTTCGTAACTGTCTCTTAATTCAGTAAATTCTTCTAGTGAATTCCCTTCTAAATGAACCCATTCGTGAGTTATTAAAGAAATTGAATCAGTATATTCTACAGCAAATTTAACATGCATACTGATTAATTTCTCAAGTTTAATTAAAGGAGTGTAAGAAGAGTCGTTAATTTCATTCATACCTTTAGTGAACAAATTGGCCATCTGAAGGAGTAACTCCTGAAAAAGCTCGTGCTTTGATTTAATATGGTTATATAGACTAGCGGCCTCTACGCCCACTTCTTGTGCTATGTCACGCATAGAGGTGGCTTTGTAACCTTTTTGCCTAAAAAGTCTAGCGGCACATTCTTTTATATTTTCCCTTTTTGACTTCATATTCGTGGAATAAAGCCTCAAACATAATTCAATTGTATGGGAATAGGGGTAAAGGCTTTGAAATTAGTAAGTAGTTAAGCCTGATAAATTAAAGATTCTACATTAGACATTATTATGGTTGGTTTTTGAATAGATAAAACTCCTTCTAAATTTCACTTTTCTGAGCCACACAAAATAATTATCAATTCATAATTACTAATTATTTGTTGATAAACTTGAGCAAAAAGGCAACAAAGCAATCATAATCCTTCTGCCGTAATAAACTCTATTACTTTTTACTGTCCCAAAAGATTTCAAGGATTTTTGACCCCGCAACAACAGTTGATTGTGTTACCTTATTTGGTCTAATAACAGTTATCTTCTTTTTGTCACTGAGGATTAACTTCTTTTCCAAAACCTTCCAGTGATCATACTTATGATAGATGACAACGGTCTTTCCATCAGACTTTATTCTAAACCTATTTTTAAACCAAAACCTTTTGTTTTTATGGTAAACTGTATTTACATTAGATTCAATAGGGTCATTGGTAAGGAGCGACTTTATTATTTTAGCACCATCAGGATTACCATAACCAATGTAGTTATTACCATAAGGGTACAAACTACAGGACTGTAATAAAATTGATTTGATTTCACTATTGGTTAAAGTAGGGTCCTGTTCTATCATACAAGCAACTAAACCTGTAATGATAGGAGCAGAAAAAGAAGTGCCCGAAGAGGAAAAACAAGTTAGTTCAGGTTTGATATAATCTAAATACAAAGGGCCTATCGAACTGTAACCCATTTTGTCTAAAAGTGTGTTTTTAGAAGCGCCTACAGAAATGACTCCTTTGGCATCAGCAGGTGTATTGATTACTTTCCAAGGTAAATTGCCTTCATTTCCTGCAGCTCCCACTATAATCATTCCTTTTTCCTCGATAGCGTGCTGAGTAGCCTTGGCTATGGCGGAGGATCCATCCATCTGTTCTGGTGTATAATTTTCTTTGGGGTTATTATAGCCATTAGTATAACCTAAAGATGTATTAACTAACCTTACTCCTTGCTTAGACATCCATTCAAGCGCAGCAATAAAGTAATCTTCTTCAATTCTTTTTTCTCCGGCACCGTGGTCAGTTCTTGCCAAATAGTAGGTTGCCCTTGTAGCTAGTCCAAATTGTATTTTGTTTTCGATATTGATCCCGCCAATCATTTCCCAGACATCTGTTCCATGCTGGTCGTCAAGCTTTTTATAGCCACCGTAGTGTTTGAGTTTTGGAGTAATAAAATCTTTGTAATTGGCTATTTTGTTGTTTTCAAATAGATGGACTAAGCTTTTACTGCTAGGAGCATTTAGAAATCCACCGTCCACAATCCCTATTTTCACACCTTTCCCTGTAAGTTTTTGACTGATTAGAGCTTCTGCATTAATTTGCTCTAGTGCATAACCTAATTCTTTAGCTGTGTGGTCTTTTTGGAATAAAGGAACCAAATGTCCCGCTTTTTCAATTTTTTTCCTTTTTAACTTACCTCGTAAAAAGAGCAATTGCGTTTCGTCTAAACTTGTCGAATAGGCATTGATCCAGTCTGAATGAAAGTTTAATTGGATACTCCAGTTATCTAAACTGTCTTTGATGCTTGAAGCCTCACTTGCCGTATGATAAAGCCAATATTTCTCTTTTTTTTGGGAAAAAGAAAATGAATAAGTAATAACTAAAAAAAATAGAGCTAAATAAATTCTCACACATCAAAGTAAATGAATTTTTGATAAACGAACTTACTTCTAGGATAAGTTGGAGATTGAATTTTATGAGGAAAAGCAGTCCACCTTTAAAAATCAGATAGGATTTGTTTTTATTTCAAGATTGGAAACAGTAGAATATTTTCACTAAATGCATTGGGTCAAATCAATATTTCTAAAATGAGGCCTGTCAATTGCACAGCCATTCTTCCGCTTTATCAATGTCAGAAAACTTCCTAGTTATTAATTTAGAAGAGATCAAATGATTGCCTTTAGCCAAAAAATTGCTGATTAAATTGTTGGCAGCAGATTTGTCGTCTACTACAGCTACTTTATCTATAAGGTCTATGACATATTTGCCTTGAGATTTAATCAATTCATTTTTGCCCCAATCATTAGCATGCTCATCGAATTTATTTAATTTTCTACGGTCAATCAGTACTTTGCTTACTGAGCCGTCAATAAATTTTTCACAAGTAAAATGGATTATTTTTGATGCTGTTTCTTTATTTATGTTCCAATACCAAGCAATTTTTAAAATGCCTTTCTCAGAGTCTATATAGACTTCACTGCCATGGATTTCATAAACCAATGTATAAGGAGCCATATTGATTCTCTTAAGTACGTCAGAAATATTCATGAGTTTATCGATATAATTAAGCTATTTGTCGAATACAAATTTAGTACGCTTAGAGAATGGTGCCGAGTTATTTTCGGTGACTTAAAGATCTTCCTAGTTGAAATTAGATTGAAAACAGTTTGTGCCGATAATTAAAAAACACTTTTAATTGAATGTAGAATAGTTAATTTAAAATGATAGAGTTATCTGTGATGAAATATCTTCTAGCCTGATTAATTCATAAATCTTTGTGATGAGAAGCTTAAGTAGCTGTTAGTTAGTGGCTCACACAGGATTTCGACACGTAGGAATAATAGATTATTTTGAGTATCGAAATTTGAGCAAGTCGCTAAATGATAGTTAATTAAGCTCCGTAATAAATTATTCATGAATTAATCAGACTTCATTGTATATTTATGCCTTTTAAAATCAGATAGAACAAAAAGATATGAGATATAACCCAATCAATAATTCACTTTATAAGGAGAATAGGAAAAACTTGGAGAAATTACTGAAGTCGAAAGCAGTTTGTATATTTAATTCCAATGATATTATGCCAACTAATGCTGATGGGACTATGCCTTTCAAACAAAATGCTAACCTGTTTTATTTAACGGGTATAGATCAGGAAGAAACGATTCTTCTTTTGGCACCGGATTTTCCAGATCCAAAATTTAGAGAAGTGTTATTCTTAAAGGAAACAAACGAAGAAATTGCAATTTGGGAAGGCCATAAATACACTAAAGAAGAGGCGGAAATAGCTTCTGGAATTAAACATGTTAAATGGTTAACTGAATTTGAGCAAACATTGTCTATTGTGCTTGCGGAAAGTGAATCGATTTACCTTGATGTTAATGAACATATCAGGAATGCAAGTCAAGTGGAAACTAGAAATGATCGATTTTTTAAATGGTGCAAAGAGCATTATCCATTATACGAATATGAGCGTGTTTTTCCATTGTTGTGCCAGCTGAGAACAGTGAAGTCTGACCTGGAGATTGAAGCACTACAAGAAGCTTGTAACATTACTGAAAAAGGTTTTAGGAGAATTTTAGATAAATTAAAACCTGGTATCTGGGAATATGAATTAGAGGCCGAATACCTGCATGAATTTGTTAGAAGGAGATCATCTGGTTTTGCGTATACACCTATCATTGCTTCAGGTGCAAGCGCATGTGTCTTACATTATATTGATAATAACAAAGAGTGTAAAGATGGGGATCTATTGTTAATGGATGTAGGTGCTGAGTATGGTAATTATAATGGAGATATGACCCGTGTAATTCCAGTGAATGGTAAATTCACTGAAAGGCAAAAATCAATATATAATGCAGTATTAAGGGTTAAAAATGAAGCGACTAAAATATTGAGACCTGGTACAAGTGTTTTTGAATACCATAAAGAAGTTGGTCAGATTATGCAATCTGAGCTGCTCGGATTAGGGTTGATAGACCAAACTGATATCAAAAATGAGAATAAAGATTGGCCAGCATATAAAAAATATTTTATGCACGGAACTTCACATCATATTGGTTTAGATGTACATGATATAGGGAGTTTTTATGATAAAGTAAAAGCAGGAAATGTTTTTACGGTAGAACCAGGCATTTATATAAGGGAAGAAGGAATCGGTATAAGGTTAGAAGATGATATTGTCATTCAAGAAAATGGGCAGAAGAATTTAATGAAGAATATTCCTATTGAAATTGAAGAAATAGAAAGTCTGATGAATTCATAAATAAATAATAATTGATTTAGGCACTTAATAAATATGAGATATTGATTTTTAAAATTCCGGATTCACAATAAGATTTTCTGAAAGAGGCTTTATTGCCATTTAGATAAGCAACAGATAGGACGGGATCATTAAAAATAGAGGATATTGATGGATTGCTTCGTTTAAATCAATTCAATCAAATAAGTGCTATTGAAATTATGAAAAATGAGGTTGTAAAGTTTTAAACAACCAAGATTGTTGAGACTAAAAAAGCAAGGCCTTTTGCAGAAGATCTTGCTTAGACGAAAAACATTTAAATAAAAAAAACATCATATTTAGAGTTTATCACGGTAGAATGATTATAGTGCTTTGTTACCTCTTTGCTTAAGTTTATCAATAAATAATTAGTAATTCATAATTACTTTAACGGGCTCAGAAAAGTGAAATTTAGAAGGAGTTTTATCTATTCAAAAAACAACCGCATAATGGCTTTTATTAAGTGCTTAAATCAAAATAATAATTAGAAAGGAGAGTTGGCTAATGTGATTGAATTCTTCTTTCTAGTTAAATTCTAAGGAATATTTTATTGGGGATTAATCTTTGATCCAACCAAGACAAACATCTTCTTCCGTTGAGACTAGAATATCATATGCCCTTGGACTGCCAGCTCCTTTGATAAGATTTTTAATAGTTAAGTGTTTTGTGAGATCTGTACTTACTACACCCCATTTTGTGATCCCTGCTTGGTCAATTAATGCACCAGTTTCAATCCAAACTTGCTGATCCTCTTCGTTCCAAGCATTGATAGCTTCCATATTAATGATTAAGAATTTTATCTTTACATTTTTGATCCAGTCCCTTAATTCCATTAACCCACCTGAAAAGCAATCTTTATTTGATTCTTGACTGAATTTAAAATAAGCAATTTGCCCATTTCTTGTTCTTATTCTTCTACTCTCGTATTTTTTTGTCATTTAGTTTATTGCTTAAAGTTTGATGATGAATAGCAGAAGTATTCTCATATGAGATCAAAACCCCTTACAAAAGTTAATCGCAATTCAATCAAAAAGGTTTGGAAAGCTTGTAAACTTATGAAGGACGTTAGAGAATTTTGAGAGAGGATAATGAATTCACACACATTATGAATTAGAAATCATCTAGAACTTATAAAATTCAAAATTACAGACACTTATGTTCGTGAAGCATAGCACGGTTATGGAAATATAACAAGCTTGTGTTAAGTAGTTGTTTATAATCTGAATAGATTTTTTTAGGCATTTTTCGGAATTAATGATCATTGAATGAACAGTAGGCATTTTCCGGGCTCTATTAATCATTACAGTAAAATGATTATATTTGACGGTACAAAGAGTAAAATCCTAAGATATCCTATTAATTGCGATATATTTAGCGACGAATTGAGATTACAAATTTTTCATGGAATATAATACAAAGAGAAACTTCCTAAAACTTAGGGAGTACGGAAGGAATGTCCAAAACCTTGTAGGAAAGATTACAGAGGTTGATGAAGACGGAACCCGGAATAGATATGCCCATACAATGGTGGAATTGATGAAAATGATCAACCCTAATGTGAAAGAAGGGCCGGAATATGAGCAAAAAGTCTGGGATGATCTGCACATTATTTCGAATTTCGAAATGAATGTAGAAAGCCCATACCCTACACCAGACAAATCAATTTTAGGTAAAAAACCAGATAGGGTTCGTTATAATTCTAATAGAATTAGGTTCAAGCACTATGGTAAAAACATGGAATTGTTTATTCAGAAAGCAGTTGAACTTGATGATCCCGAAGAGAAAGAGGTCGCAATTATCCATATTGGGAAACTGATGAAAACATTTTTTAATGTTTGGAATAAAGACAATGTAGATGATGCTGTAATTGTCAAAAACATCAAAGAATTATCTAATGGTGAGTTAACAATTGATATAGAAAAAGTCAGAGAAGGAAACTTATTTGAAAGTAAAAGAAGGCCAGATCAGAGAAACTATAGCAGAGATAATACCAATAGCAACAATAGGAATAGGAATAACAATAACCGAAATAGAAACAATAACAACCAGAAAAGAAGAAGAAATTAAATGGGATCATTCCGTGTAAGGGGCGGCAATCAACTATCAGGTGAAATTGTCCCGCAAGGCGCTAAGAACGAGGCACTTCAAATTATATCAGCAGTTCTATTATCTGCCGAACCAATTCATATTAAAAAAATACCTAATATCAGAGATGTTAATAAGTTGATAGACTTACTGGCGGATTTAGGAGTGCAGATCGAGAAAACTGGAGAGGAATCTATTCGTTTTACGGCCAAAGATGTAAATTTAGATTTTTTAGAGACTGATGAGTTCAAAGAGAAAGCATCTTCTTTACGCGGATCTATTATGATTTTAGGTCCATTATTGGCAAGGTTTGGTAAAGGTAAAATCCCAAAGCCAGGCGGGGATAAAATTGGAAGAAGAAGATTAGATACCCATTTTATAGGATTTGAAAAATTAGGTGCAAAGTTTGATTATGATGCCAAGTCTTACTTTTACACGGTAGAAGCAAAAGAACTAAAAGGCACTTACATGTTATTAGATGAGGCTTCTGTAACAGGTACTGCCAATATTGTCATGGCGGCTGTCATGGCAAAAGGAGTAACTACCATATACAATGCTGCTTGTGAGCCTTACCTACAGCAATTATGCAAAATGCTCAATTCAATGGGGGCTAAAATTGATGGAGTTGGATCTAATTTGCTCACCATAGAAGGGGTAGATTCATTAGGGGGCACAGAGCATACTATGCTACCTGATATGATTGAAATTGGTAGTTTTATAGGACTAGCAGCAATGACGCAATCTGCTATCACAATCAAGGATGCTAGAATTGATCAATTAGGTCAGATTCCTACTGTGTTTCAAAAGCTAGGAATAAAAATGGAGTTCAAAGGGGACGATATTTTTGTGCCTGCACAAGACCGGTATGAAGTAGAATCATTTATAGATGGATCTATTATGACCATTGCAGATGCTATTTGGCCAGGGTTTACACCTGATTTGCTAAGTATTGCTTTGGTTACAGCAACCCAAGCAAAGGGAACTGTACTTGTTCATCAAAAAATGTTTGAAAGCCGCCTGTTTTTTGTGGATAAACTCATTGATATGGGTGCACAAATAATTCTGTGTGACCCTCACAGAGCCACTGTGATAGGATTGGATAAAGCTCATCCTTTAAGAGGGATTCAAATGACTTCGCCTGACATTAGGGCTGGGGTATCCTTACTAATAGCGGCATTATCGGCGGAAGGTGAAAGCGTAATTCATAATGTAGAGCAGATAGATAGAGGTTATCAATTTATTGATAAACGGCTTAAATCTTTAGGGGCTGATATTGAGCGATTTAACTAGTACTATTAACCTACTTATTAACTTGAACTGATGAAGTATTTTGAAGTATGTTAACCCATTTTTTATTTTTTCGTTAAAAGAATAGAATTACACACTACAATCATGAACGAAACAAAAGGACAAATAGAAAATCTTTTAAAAGACTTAGGCCAAAAAATAGATGGATTGATAGAGGAGGGTAAGGATGCTACAGGAAATTTAAGAGAGGATATAGATGAAAAAGTTGAACTATTAAAGAAAAAGCGGGATGAACTCGATGAGAGTTTTAGTGAGTATCGTGAAAAAGGGAAAGAGAAGTGGGATGAAGCAAAACCACATCTAAATACAGCTATAGATGAGCTGAAGTCAGCGATGGATAAGCTTTTTAAAATGTAGAAATCACCTTTTACCGCTTTATTATTAACCCATAGGAAATCTTCTAAATTAAATCTTTTGAAGGTATAACCGTAAACTGTATGTTTGCGGTCACATTTTTATTAGAACCCTATGAAAAACCCAGTAATAATTTTTGGAGTAAATGGAATTGCGAAAGCAGCAGCTGAAATTTACAATAGTCATGACATAGTGGTTTATGGATTTTTGACTAAAGAAAAATCTCTTCATCAAACCGAAATAGACCAAGTACCTGTATTAGGAAGCCCTGATGATGATGGCTATCTTAAATTGATTGGGCAAAAATGCGAGGCATTTGTAGCAACGGATGACAATGAAGAACGTCAGGAACAGGTTAAAATGTTACATAAAAGAAGAAAAATACAGCCTACTAATGCCATCCACGATAAAGCGCATGTTTCTAGGTCTGCAGCTATTGGATATGGTAATTTCATCAATGCGGGAGCTTTTTTAGGTGCTGATGTTAAGTTAGAAAGTCATTGTTTGATCCATTCAAATGCAGTAATAGATCATGAGGTGAAGATAGCTGATTATGTACAAGTAGGAGCTGGGACCATTGTTAATAGTAAAGTGGAAATTGAAAAAGGGGCTTTTATTGGTTCAGGAGCAATCATAATCTCCGGGGTTAAAATTGGAAAAAATGCCAGGGTAGGTGCTGGTTCTATGGTTATGGCCAATGTAGAGGAAGGGCAAACTGTCTTTGGAAACCCTGCTGCTGCTGTTAATGTATAGTTGCAAATGGGTAGTGAATTGAAAAACCCGCTTGGAATGAGGAGTATCCTTAATGTATATATATGGAATGATGGTAAGAATTTTTGTAGTAAAGATTCGAATAACCCTCTGTGCTTAATATATTGAAATCAATTAAATTTGTTGTATGTGTAGCAATTTTTATTAAGTTATTTGCTTTTTGATAATTTACTAAAACATCCACCTCGCTTGAAACGAGAAGATAAAATCTGGAGGAATGAAGTATCAAATATTATTATATTACTGTTATAGTAAGATTGAAAAGGTAGAGGAATATAGAGAAGAACACCATCTTTTCTGTATTGAGAATGAAATTAAGGGAAGAATTATTGTGTCACACGAGGGCTTGAATGGGACTGTTTCAGGAACCCCTGAAGCTTGTGAGGAGTATATGAAGTATGTGAAAGAAGACGGAAGATTTGATCACGTTGAATTTAAAATAGCACCTTCTAATCAGCATGCTTTTGCAAAACTGCATGTTAGGGTAAAACCTGAGATTGTTCATTCTAGTCTACAACATATAGACCCAAATGAACAAACTGGAAATTATGTAGAACCATCAGAGTTTAAAGAAATATTAAAAAATCAACCTGAGGATACTATAATCTTGGACGTTAGGTCAGATTATGAGCATGGAGTTGGTAAATTTAAAAATGCGTTAACACTAGATATAGAGAATTTCAGAGATTTTCCCTCTAAATTAGGGGAACTTGAGCAGTATAAAAAGAAGAAAATTGTCACCTACTGCACTGGGGGAATTAAGTGTGAAAAAGCAAGTGCCTACCTACTGGAACAAGGATTCGAAAATGTACATCAGCTGCATGGAGGAATAATTAAATACGGAATTGAAGAGCAGGGTGAAGGTTTTGAAGGGAAATGTTATGTTTTTGATAGCAGGGTAGTAGCAGAAGTAAATACAGTTGATCCGTCCATAGTTTCTAGGTGTTATATTACAGGTGAACCATCAGATAGAATGGTGAATTGTGCCAATCCTGTCTGTAACCGGCACATGCCTATGTCTGAAGAAGGGGCAAAAGTTTTCAAAGGATGCTGTTCCGAAGAATGCATGAAGCATCCTGAAGTAAGGGAATATGACGGCACGGGGGTTTATGGGAAAGAAATGAATGGTTATAACCCTTATAAAGGATGGAAAAGAATAAATACTTAACCTAACTAATTACTTAATTTAACCGACATGGCTAAAATTCCTGATACTGACTTGATAATCAATCCTGATGGGAGTGTTTACCATTTAAATTTAAAGCCTAAGGATATCTCTAACAACATTATTACTGTGGGTGATCCGACCAGGGTACATCGGATCAGTAGTTTTTTTGATAAAGTGGAATTCGAAATGAACAGGAGAGAGTTTATTACTCATGTTGGGAGTTATAAAGGACAGAGGATTACGGTTATCAGTACTGGAATGGGGACAGATAATGTGGAGATCATATTGACTGAGTTAGATGCATTAGTTAATATTGACCTTAAAACTAGGGAACCAAAGAAAAAGCATACAACTTTAAATATCATAAGGCTAGGAACCTCTGGAAGTATACAAGAAGATATTGAAGTTGGAGG
Organism: uncultured Cyclobacteriaceae bacterium; assembly: GCA_937958005.1. GTDB lineage: Bacteria > Bacteroidota > Bacteroidia > Cytophagales > Cyclobacteriaceae > JANSWY01. Next base: position 5,365 of record CALGOB010000164.1, on the reverse strand, counting down.
TTTTTTAGTTTCTGAATATGCCATTGGGTTGGATACATTAATGACTTTTTATGAGTTTGAAATGACCGATTTAGTAAATGAAGTAACTCAAAAAATACAAGAAGAAATAGGATTCCCATTTCAACCTTATTGCACACAAGGATCTCAAACCTTATTGGAAAAGTTTTCCGATAGTATGGTTGTTGGGAATACAGTTACCGCCCCAGGGTTTTATGCACCACAAGGGAGGAAATTAAGATTGCCAATTAAGTATCCTTATTTAATTGACCAGTTAAGTAGATTCCACTACAAAAATTTTTGGCTAACAAATTTTGAAATGGAAACTGCTGGATACTATGCGTTGGCACATTTGTTAGGTCATGAAATCATCAGTGTAAATGCCATATTGGCAAATCGCGTAACAGAGGTGTTTTCTGATAATCCCAATAAAGTAATTGATTCACTAATCGAGTTGGTTTTAGATAAATTATCTCACTAATTTATCGCAACACTTCTTTAAACGGTTATTGTTGAATGTAATTATCTTAAGAAATACATGTAAATTAGCTGTGTATTTTACAGCCAAAAAAATATTACTTACACATTAATAATTGTGTCTTTATTACAGGGATATCAATCTAATGTACAGTACAAATAGCTCAAAAAAGCCAAGCAAAAATTAGAAGAAAAGGGATAGGGCAATTGATGACCTTTTTAGTGGGAAGAAGAAAGAAGCGGAAACAATACTGGTTCTGAGAATTCTGGAAACTCTTCAGGTGGATATTCAAATGGATCTAATACTTCTGGAATAAGTACGGGGAAGCCAGGTGAAAGAGATAATACGCCACTACCTATTAATCAAAGTATTTAAGAAGCACAAAGCTCTTTAGGTGACAAAACGCTGAAACTCGTTTTGTAATAGAAAGGTATTAATGAACCAACCCGACCCAAGGGTACGGGGTATCTATGGGCAATAATTTAATGATCGACTCAAGAGTCGGGGAATTAATATCCCTTAGGGATTAAATCCTTGGTAGAGCACGACTTAGAAGTAATTTGTTCATGGAAAGATGTCAACTTGCAAGAATTGAAAGTTCAATCAGATCATATTCATATTGTGTGTTCGATACCTCCTAAACTATCAATTTCAGAATTCATGGGTATATTGAAAGGCAAAACCGTGATCAAATTGTTCAAGACCTACCCGAATCTGAAACAGAAGCCATATTGGGATAACCATTTTTGGTCACGAGGCTATTTTGTAAGTACTGTTGGTCTTGATGAGGAAATGATCAAACGCTACGTAATACCAGTCTCACCATGAAAGTAAGTAATGTGAAGCCCCTTTGGGGCTAATCTGTAATTCAAAGCCACCGTTTTTAACGGTGATTGTTTACTTTTAGAGCATTCACCAAATAGAAATTGGAGTTTACGTCATACATTTGTAACAAATAGAAAAATATGAAAGCAGACTGGAGAACAGTAAAAGAATACCAAGACATTACCTATAAGAAATTTAATGGTGTTGCAAGAATTGCCTTTAACCGTCCCAATGTAAGAAATGCCTTCAGGCCAAAGACAGTTGGCGAGTTATTTGAGGCATTACTAGATGCTCGTGAAGATACTTCTATTGGAGTTGTATTACTTTCTGGAGAAGGACCGTCTACAAAAGATGGTGGCTGGGCATTTTGCAGTGGTGGAGATCAGAATGCAAGAGGTCATCAGGGTTATGTAGATGATGATGGAATGCCACGACTCAATATACTGGAAGTACAACGCCTAATAAGATTCATGCCAAAGGTCGTAATTGCAGTTGTACCTGGCTGGGCAGTAGGTGGTGGACATAGTTTACATACAGTTTGTGATTTAACATTGGCCAGTAAAGAGCATGCCGTATTTAAACAAACAGATGCTGATGTTACTAGTTTTGATGGAGGGTATGGATCAGCATATCTTGCGAAAATGGTGGGACAAAAAAGGGCTAGAGAAATTTTCTTTTTGGGTAGGAATTATTCAGCCCAAGATGCCTTTGAAATGGGAATGGTAAATGCAGTTATCCCACATGAAAAACTGGAAGATACGGCCTATGACTGGGCACAAGAAATACTTGAAAAATCACCTACATCTATTAAAATGTTGAAGTTTGCTTTCAATGCCACTGATGATGGAATGGTTGGGCAACAAGTTTTTGCGGGAGAGGCTACCAGACTAGCATATATGACCGATGAGGCCAAGGAAGGGAGAAATGCCTTTCTTGAAAAGAGAAAACCTGATTTTAAGGATATTAAATGGATTCCTTGATTTGAGTTGTGTATTTTAATATATAGAGGCTTATTATAGCCTCTTTTCAATGATTAAAAAGTAGGTTCCTCTAGTGAGTTTTAGAATTTGACAAGCAACAAATCTAGACTCACTATTCCACAGCGACTCTTCACTATTGAGTATTCCTAAAGTTAGTGGTTTTGTTCATTTTTATACGAAAAAAAACATTACCTAAGAAAGCTATTTAAAAATTCACTAAGACACCAATAGTATATATTAGTAGCCATTAGAAGTTGTCTTTTGCGAAAAGAGGAATATTTCTTATTTCAAGTGATCTGTGAGGATACAGGTCAATGTGACTTAGAGCGATAAAAAATTATAATAAATCGACCTTGATAAAATCTATTCTTGGCTCTTTAAGATAAGTATTTCTTATTTTACTTGGAATAAAATAGTTTATCCATTAGCCTTGCGCTTGTAAAAATACCATTTAATTCATTTGTCAGAATTAAAATTTTAAACAACCAAAAAAGCATATTTATAGTTTTCACAACATCTTATTTTATTTAAAAATGAAAAAATCATTATCTGTAGGGATATTGTCCTTATTATTATTATCTATTATCGCGTCTTGTAAAAAAGACGAAATTCCTGAAGAGTTTACAATTGTTGATGGTGGAGGAGACTCTACCAGGGTGAATACACAAATTGAGATATTGAATCAAGCAGGGGAGTTTTACAATTTCAACCTTAAAGTCCTAGATGGTTCTGAACCAATCTCAGGAGCTACTGTAACATTAACTTCTGGTGAAAATGGAAGTATATCTGAAGTAGAAGCAACCTCTGATGCAGAAGGAAACGTAGTTTTTCAATCAATAATTGTTGGAGGAAATATAATTACAATTACAGCAGAAGGATATTATCCAATATCCGGTATTGTCAACTTTAGATTTGAAGAAGGATATAATTACGAGATCGTTGAAAATGAGGTAATTCCTATTGAGAGAAACGAATCCATGATTGTTCCTTTATTTGGGATTGAAATGGGAAATTCTTTGGCTACTATTAAGGGGAATGTTACCATAGAAACTGACTTAACTAATCAAGGCAGAGAAATTCCTGAGGGCACTACTATTAGAGCAAATTTCAATATTAATAGTGGAGTTTTAGCAAGTGAAGGACTGAGTTTAAGACAACTGACTTTAGCTGCGCAGACTGGATTAGGTGAAGGTACGGTACAAGCAGATGGATCTTATGAAATTAGAGTGCCAGTAGCTGCTGATGGCGGTTTAATATCTTTAATAGTTCCTGAAATTAGGATAGATCAGAGATTGGCTATTAATGGGAGAAGAGACGATGATACATTTGAAGGACCGCAAATAGTTAATATTCCAGCTTCATATACTATTGGGAGGTTTCCGAGCCAAGTTCCTTTTGTTTCTGGTGTTAAGGTACAGTTTACAGCTCCGCCAATAGCAGGAACTGGTTTGCAGATAAATAATTTTGAAAGGGTAGGTAGAGAGCTTTTTGAAGACAGGTTTTTTAGAAGTGATCTAATCCCTAGTGAACTGGTACAGTCTGATAATGGAATAGATTTTTTACTTACAGCTGGTTCAAACTTTCAAGGAACTCCTTCACTTGATGTAACTGGGGGCAGTGGTACAGGCTTTAGCTCATCAGTAGAATTACGATTCGCTATTGCTTCATTAACCATTGAAAATCAAGGACAATATGGAGCTGGGGAATCAGTGAGTGCATCTTTTGAAGCTATAAATGATGGACAAATAGTTGAGAATTTCTTTATTGATCAACTTTTTTTGAGTGCAAATGCTGATGGATTTGTTACACAAGAAGTTATAGATGATGTTATACAAAATGTTATTGATAGGGGTTTTAGAAACCGAGGTTTTGGTGATAATTTTGTGACTTTATTTAGTGAATTTGATGAGATTAGGGTTGTGTTTTCAAATTCTTTTGCTTCAGCTAGTCCTGAAACGGCATCAGCGAGTGTAAGAATTAATTCAAGTATTAACAGAGTTCGCATAATTGATGCTGGTGAAAATTATCTTGATCCTGTATTTACCTTTAGTGGTGGAACCCCAGAAGTAAATGCAACATTGGATGTTCAGGTTTTTCCTACAAGGTGGAGGTTTGATTTGGATAATAGTCAGAATTCTAGCCCTTATATAGCTTTACCGAATATATCATTTGAATATTTAGATGGTAGTAGCTTTAGAACTTCTAGTAGAGTGATTAACTTGAATACTGGATTGGAAAATAGCCTGGCTAATTTTTTAACCACTAATGAAAGTGGAGAGGTGATTTTTAGCAGTGTTGATTTTGATGTTGTAACTGATTTTTCATCAGTTGATACTCCTTCTGTAATTATTGTAGATCCTGTAAGTACTGTTCCAAGCGCATCTGTAAGTGTTGATGATGAAGGAAGAATTGTATTTTTAAATGTAGAAAGAACAGGGTCAGGTTATGTAGAAAGATTTAATGCGGAAATTTTACCTAGTATAGATGGGCTTCCAGGATCTGGAGCTGAAATTAGAATAGTTGGGGGTAATTTTGTTAATGGAGTTTACAGTTGGTTTGGTGAATTTAGAATAGATAATGGTGGCTCAGGATATTTGAGAAGTGTAAATACTGTAAACCAACCAGTAAATGATATCAATAATATTAACGATGTTTTCTTAGTGCCAGGCGAAACAATCTATCGAGATATAGACTATGGGTCAGGGAGATCTTCAATAGTAGTATTTTAACTTTTTAGATTGATGTCTAAACTTAATTAAAGATATTTATATAATGGAAGGCTTGGTCTACTGGATCAAGCCTTACTTTTATTTTTCCTATCCACTTACTTGAATAATCTAGTCAATTGTGAAGAATAGTTTGTAATTTCCTGTTATTAGTAATGAACCTACCCCGACCCAAAGGTACGGGGTATCTATAGGCAATAATTTAACTCGAATGATGCATTAGACTTTTAAGAGAAAATCATAAATGGCTATTAGATAGCTGCCTAACCCGAATAATTCGGGAAATAATTATTAGAAAAACTAAATGGTTGACCATCAACGTAATCGATTCAGTAGAGTAAAATTGACATTCCTCAAAT
>CALGOB010000163.1 GCA_937958005.1 uncultured Cyclobacteriaceae bacterium | reverse complement strand
ATTTTGAAGGGTTGGCACGGTACGCCGTCGCGGTGAGAATTTAGCAGTGTGCGAGACGGTCGGCCGCTGCCAGGTTTAGGGTGGGAGCTTTAAATTATTCGCCAGGCGACCCTGTTGATTTTTTTGGCGGCCGTCGCGCGGTCCTTTTTTCATCGAGGAAAAAACGGACGAAAGCTAGAGTTGTCAGCCCATCGATTGATTTATAGGGGGTGTTTTTGAACTTCAGAAATAATCTTTGATTAAACGATATCAAGAGCAGTTTTTCTTCAATTTCAGTTTTACTTGGATGCCAGTAAAAAAAAATCAACCTTAATTTTTCAAAGAAATCCATTAATCCTAGTATTTAGTTGTTAGAAATGCAACCTTTTTGTTTTGTGTTATTTCAATACTATTTTTAATTAATTAGTTAAAAATCAATTATTTGAATATTTTGAAATTTAAAATAAACCAAATGATTTCCTTTGAATCCAACTTCTAAATTGCATTTAAATCACTTCATACTGTATAATTAAACGATTTGTAATTCCTAATACAAACAATCCTTCACATACCTAAAGGAGAGCAACCATTTAATTATAAGAGACGTTTTGAGAGCCAACGTTAATAAAAAATGGACAATTTAAAATCAATTCTTTCAGTATTTTATTTTAGTCGCTCCTATTTTTTTAACGAAATATTAAGAATAAGAAGAACAACTAATTAAGACAAATTTGTGATGGAGATAGAGCAATTGGAGATTAAGGAGAAGGAAGTACTAATTTTGATTAGTCAAAGATTCATTGCCTGTTTATTAATTGGAGTGGTATTGTTTTTGCCATTTGTTAGCAAGGCAAGTAATTTGACAATAGACCCACCAATAGCCCAGAGTATAACTGTAAGTCCTGAGGCTATAGAAACAGATACATTGGTAAATTTTACAGTTTTATTCAATGAAAATGCAAATAACGTAAGCATAGATGACTTCACATTGACCACAGACCCAAATATCAATGCGGCTATTAGGACAATAGACCCTTTAAGTGGTTTGGGTACTTCATTTGTAGTTTCCGTAGGCATTACTTCGGGAACTGGAGAAGTAGTACTCAGCCTAAATGCAGGTACGGATATAAGTGATGATGTAGGAAACACAGGTGTTCTAGGTTTATCAAGTATTCCCTATTTCGTACAAGATATCCTGCCACCAGTAGTTTTGGCTATTGAATTAAGCGGAAATCCTCCTACCAATGCCACAGAGATTTCTTATTTAGTGACATTTAATGAACCCGTGATTGGTGTATCCAGCAATGACTTTGATGTAGTGACCATATCAGGTACTGCAACAGAGATAAATGGTTCAAAGGTAATTACGCAAGTTTCAAGAAGCACCTATCTAGTGACATTTGGTGTGACCGGAACAGGAGATTTAAGACTTGACTTACTAGCTAATACAGACATTTCAGACGATGATATAAATGAAGGCGTATTACCTTTTTCAAGTGCAGATAGGGGTGTAGATAGACAAGCACCTATTGACTTTGTAACCAATGATGTAAATAGTAGAGTAGGGAATGAAGTAAATAATTTTTGGAATGCTTCTAACACAAACATTGAAGTAAGAGTACCAGTCGCCAATGATGTTACACTGCTAAATGGTACTGTACAAGTAATAGCTAGCGTGAATAATGGCCCTTTTGAGAACCTAGGGAATGCAAATACGATTGCTATCATCAATATTATTTCTCCATTTACTTTTTCAGCAGCCGATTTTGAAGCCTTAAATGGAGGACTTGTACTTGGTGATGAAGTCTCTTTTAACGCCATTATTACAGATAACGCTAATAATAGTACCACTGGAACAACCAGCTCTACTACCATAACATTTGATGAAGAGATCCCACTGATAACAATAGATACGCCAATAGCTGAGAATGATACGATCAATGGAGCAGAAGATAACTCAGTGATTATTTCAGGAAGGACAACTGGTGTGGAAGATGGGCAAGGGGTTACGGTAACCTATACAGATGGGACTCGGACTCTAAGAAGGAGAGCAAATGTTTTAGCTAATAGATGGGAAGCGCCAGGGCTAAATATCTCTAGATTTAGCAATGGGATAGTAAATATCAGTGCAGATGTGGAAGACCTTGCAGGAAATCCAGCTGTTACAGCAAATGCCTCAGTTTTTTTAGATAATATCGCACCTACTGCTACGGTTGCCATCGATGACCTACTGCTGATAACTAGTGAATCAGCATTGGTAACTATCCAGTTTAGTGAAGAAGTAGTTGGTTTTGATATAAATGATCTGACTATCCCAAATGGAAGCCTAAGTATACTATCTACAATAGACAATATAACTTTTACAGCCACTTTCACCCCTACTGCGAATAGGGAAGCTTCTACTAATGTCATTGCTTTGAATACAGCAGGTGTATCTGACGTATCAGGAAATCCTGGAGCTGAAATTGCAGAATCGCCTAATTTTATAATTGATACATTACGACCAACTATTGTAAGTACCAATCCTTTAGATGATGCAGAAAATGTTAATATCACAACTGATATTACTATTGTTTTTAGTGAAAACATAGTTTTAGGAAATGGAAATATCACATTGGTCGATCTAACAGATGGATCTGGAAATGTAGCCGTAGATTTGACAACTGCTGGAGGACTTACACTGGTAAACAATACTTTAACGATAGACTTACCTGTCAATTTAGAAGCAGGTACAGCTTATGGGGTAACTATTCCTTCTACTACAATTTTTGACATAAATGGAAATAACTTTGAAGGAATAGATAGTGCTGATGGGAATTTTAATTTTACGACAGCTCAGCCTACAATTCAGTTTGATCTTGCTACATCTAATGGCCTGGAGTCTATCCCCTCAGCAGATCTTAATGTCTCATTATCAGCAGTAAGTTCACAGACTGTTATAGTTGGTTACTCTGTTACTGGTACTGCTTCTCAGAGCACAGATTTTAATTTGATAAATGGCACAATTGCGATTAACCCTGGCGATTTAAATAGTACAATCAGGATAATCGACATCCTAGACGACGAGATTGTAGAAAGGAATGAAACCATTGTAGTTACCATTGTGAGTAATACAACAACGAATTCAATTATTGGGAACAACAGTACTCATACCTATACCATCATTGATAATGACAATGCAAGTATTGTGATCAATGATGTAGAGAGGAATGAAGATAATGGTGGAATTACTGTAACAGCCACCTTAAATAGGGCAGTACAAGGTGGCTTTTCAGTAAATGTATCAAGCGTAGACGGAACAGCTACCTCTGGAAGTGATTATAACGCTATTTCAAATCAGACGTTAAATTTTGCAGGAAATGCTGGCGAAGAACAGACATTTAATATTATCCCAGTCGCAGATGAAATTGTAGAAACTAATGAGACACTAACAGTAAATTTATCTGATCTATCTATTTCCGGTTTATCTTTAGATATCAGTGACAATGCAATCATTACTATTTTAAATGATGATCAAGCTACTGTGACAGTAACTGATATTAGTGGCCTTGAAGATAGTGGAAATGTCACAGTAAGTGTAGTTTTAAGCAATGGGGTTCAAGGAGGTTTAAGTGTAGATGTATCCACCGCTGATGGTGCAGCTAGAGTAGATAACAATGATTATCTGCCAGTGTTAAATCAAACATTGGTTTTTACTGGGAATAATGGTGAAACAGTTACTTTCGATATACCAATAATAGCAGATGAAATAATAGAATCTGATGAAAATATAGTTGTCAATATTTCTAGCCTACTATTAAATAATAGCGTAATTGATGCGAATCTAATTACAACAAATGTAGCTGGTAGCATAACGATAACAAATGACGATACAGCAGCAGTAACCATATCAGATGTAAGTGGGGCAGAAAGTGGTGGCGCTATCACAGTAACTGCAGTATTGGACAATGCAGTCCAAGGAGGATTTACAGTAGATGTTTCCACGGTGGACGGTACAGCGACCTTGGCAGATAATGACTACGTACAGCTAACAAACCAGACATTGACCTTCACGGGAACAGCAGGAGAGACCCAGACCTTTACGGTATTACCGATAGATGATGCAATACTGGAAGCAGATGAAAACTTGGTTATTCACTTATCAAATTTATCTGCTACCACATTACCAATTGATATTAATGATTCAGGCGACTTATTGATTCTGAATGATGAAGAAAGGATTGAAATTCAAACTGAACAAACATTTGTAATTGACGAAAATAGTGCAAATGGAACTTTTGTCGGGACTGTTGATATCTCTGACGTAAGGGAAGGATTGTCTTTAAATTGGAATATAGTAGCAGGTAATTCAGACATTAATTTAAATGGCATAATGCCATTTTCAATCGATAGTAATTCAGGAGAAATAATTGTAACTGATCAAGGAGATTTAGATTTCGAAATAGGGAGTAATACTTTCTTGCTCACAGTTACCATAGATGAAAGTGAAGCAGTGATGGGGGAGGGACAAATAACGATTAACCTGAATGACCTTAATGATGAACGACCGATTATTTTACCTAATCAGGTGTTTGCACTAGCGGAGGGGAAAGAACGTCAAGCAACTTTTGGATCAGTAGAGGCAAATGACCCAGATGTATCACCCACTACTTTTGCTGATTGGGTCATAGTCAGTGGGAATGAAGAAGGGATTTTTGATATTAATACCAATACAGGAGAATTGAGCATCAATGAAAATGTTACAATTGATTTTGAAAGCGTTTCCGCATATTCATTAACGATAACAGTAAGCGATGGTATCAATCAAAGTATACCTGAAAGTATTGAAATCAATGTTATAGACGGTAATGATGCTCCTTTATTTGATGGCCTTACTAATCTGGAGATTGATGAAGACACAGAAGGGATTTTAGACTTTAACATTATCGATCCAGATTCTGCACCTGATGACATCGACATTGAACTTGCATTGAACAATACAGATGTCATTTCGCCAGAAGGGGTTAATCTTGTTAAAAATGGGACCAATAAGATAGTCACTATAAGGCCTTTACCTAATCAATTTGGAGAGGTATTCATAAATATCAATGTATTTGACAATGATATTTTGGTTACTGAGAGAGTCCGTGTAATTGTAAATCCGGTTAATGATACTCCAGAGGATATTTCATTGTCTAATCAGCTCTTAAACCTTTCAAATCCAGCTAATGAAGCAATAGGCTTTTTCACTTCTGTTGATATTGATTTAGGCGATGAGCATACTTACCAATTAGTTCTTGGAGAAGGTAGTGAGGACAACGAACTGTTTGCGATAGAAGATGATAGGTTGATCGTAAATGAAGAAAATACAGGTCTTGGAAAGGAAATAAACTCTATTAGAGTAAGAAGTACCGATTTAGCTGGAGAATTCATAGAAGAGATTTTTGAAATCAGGATTGAAGGGTCATTAACTGATCAATTCAGGATCAATACGGCTTTTTCACCTAATGGAGATGGTATAAATGACACTTGGACTATAAAACAACTGGAGTCACTACCAAATGTGAGAGTAGGAATATTCAATAGAGAAGGAAAACAGGTTTTTGAATCCATTGGTTATGAAGAACCATGGGATGGAACATTCAGGGGGAAGAAATTACCGGTAGATACTTATTATTATGTCATTGATATCAATGATGGAGAAAAGTTAAGAGGCTATGTTTTCATCCTCAAATAAAAAACTAATAACACATAATTGAAATGAAAAAGAATTTAATAATAATTGGCATATTACTCCTTACCAGTTTTCAGGTTATTGGACAGGGAAATGCAATATTGGGTCAGTATTTTCAGACTTTACCAGTCTTTAACCCTTCTTTTGCTGGGGCAAATGATTTCTTGGACATTAGGACTGGGTTTAGAAAACAATGGGCTGGATTTGCTGAATCCCCAGCTACAGGATTTTTGAGTGTTTATAGTCCTATCAATACTAATTTTAGGCCTGCCAGTCAAAACTCATTGAGGGCCAGTAAAAACCCACATTTTTATAAAGGAGGAAAGACAGAAACCGGTAGGGTCAAACTAGGAGTAGGTGGTTATGTTTTGGTTGATAATCAAGGACCATTTGTAGAAAATGACTACATCGGGAGTTTTTCAGTACATGTACCTATTAAAGAAGGAACGTTCTTAAGTTTAGGTACTTCTTTTGGTATTTCTAGTGCAAGAATTGATTTTGCAAGAATAACGCTTGAGGATGAAATCAATGATCCAACTTTTAATGCTTTGATAAATAATGGAGGAGCTAATATATTTTCGAGTATCAGTGCAGGACTTGGTTTGTACTCGGAGTCGTACTATTTTGGGTACAGTACACACCAACTATCAAGAAAGCTGATTAGCGGAAACGACGATGTAAATAATGAGGGTGCTAATATAAGGCATCATATCCTAGCAGGTTATCGGTTTTTCTTAAGTTACAAATGGGAGCTTATCCCCAATACATTTTTTAGAATAGGGGGAAGTCAACCGTTGTTTTTTGAAGTAGGTGGAAGAATTAGGTATCAAAAGAGAATTTCAGTAGGACTTTCGTTTAGGAATGATGAAACCTATGTAGCTAATTTTGGTATGGAATTAAATGATACTTTTAATTTTGGTTATTCGTTCGATTTTAAGAATACAGACTTCAATAACTTCAACAGTGGTAGCCATGAAGTAATCATTGGAATTAGATTATTTAATAATTCCAAATACACATCTTTCTGGTAAAATAATCTATTATGTTTAAAATAATTTTGATAGCTTTAGGAATTACGTTATCTACTGTAATTTATTCTCAAGAACTTACTTTCTATGAGGTAGAAAGATTAGGAGATGCCATTAATACTGAATCTGGAGAGTTTAATCCTATCATATCCGCAGATGGCAATATACTCTTTTTTACTAGGACTTATTCAGAAGAGAATATAGGTGGTCAATTAGCTGGGCAAGATATTTGGTATGCTAAAAGAATAAATGATCTATGGAGTGACCCAGTGAACCTTGCAGGGTTGAATAATAGTGATGATAATGCGGTAGTAGGGATCAGTGAAAACGGGAATAAGTTATTTTTGATCAATAATTACACTGCTTATTCTAGAAGAACCTTAGGCTTAGTATCTGTTGATAGAGTTAAAAGTAAGAAAAAATGGGGTAGATTGACCGAAATACCTGTAATGGTGACGGTTCCAGAAAATTTATACGGATTTTATGTAACTCCTGACGAAGAAGCAATAGTAATAAGCATGGAGGGTGATAAAACACTTGGGAAGGAAGATTTATACATTAGCACAAAAAGTAATGGTAAATGGCAAAATCCTAAGCACTTAGGTAATGTAATTAACTCTTCAGGTTTTGAAATCTCTCCTTTCTTATCAGCGGATAAAAAGACACTATATTTTTCCAGTACAGGATTTGGTGGACAAGGGGATGCTGATATATTCTACAGTACACGGTTAGATGATAGTTGGGATAATTGGTCAATACCACAGAACTTAGGAACAGCCATCAATTCACCTTACTTTGATGCTTACTTTGTTATTCATAACAATGAAACAGCATATTTCAGTAGTAACAGGGGGAGTGAGCTTAATGAGATATTCCAAGCAAAAATTCAAATAAAGAAAGAAGAAGTACCTATTGCCACTGTAACAAAAGAGAACATAGAAAAAATTTCTATACAATTGAAAAAAGATCTAAACGGACTAGTTAGTAACAGTGGGCTTAAAGGAGTCAATGTAAAAGAAGATGACAGTGATCTATTACCAAGCTATGAGGTCATTTATTTTAACACGGCAAGTGCAGAATTGTCAACTGAATCAAGAAAAAAACTTCAAAAAGTAATTGAAGTATTGAACGAAAGGGAAGACCTGATACTAGATATAGTAGGCCATACTGATGAAACGGGAAATGTAGGTTTCAATGCGATTCTTTCTGAAAAAAGAGCAGAGGAGGTCAAGAAGTACCTTGTTTTTTACCAAGTAGATGCTAGTAGACTTGCAATAAAAGCTGTTGGGGAAACCCAAACATTGGCAGATGGTGAGGTAGATGAGCTTAGGTGGGATAGAAGAGCAGAGTTGATATTTAGAAAAAAATAACCAGTCTCGTAACGGATATTAACTTACCCACGCTATGTTAGTTCTACATTTGATATTAATACAAAATCAGGAAATGGCTCATCATTTTAGGTTGTGTGATACATGCCTTGATAAGAATCAATAGATGATAAAGCAATGATTTACATGATAGATGACCCTAAAGGCCAGGGATTTTTCAGGAACCTGACTTTAAATAGTAAGAAGGGCTGTGTCTCAGCAACTTGATCATAAAAGTATGTTTGCTTATCTTAAATGATGTTTTGTGTTTATTTCAATTAAAAGCATAGCCCAAACTCAGGTTCATTTTCTTTTAGAGAGATAGTCAACTTTTCTAAGTTGTTCATTGCGACGGTTTTTACTCCAGTAACACTGTATCCGATCAAAACATTGGCAGAAATATTAACGCATTGCCTAAATACGATCCCTTTACATAAATCAACTCTCTTTTAACCCTACACTAGCCATATCTCGCCAGAAGTCAGGGTAAGATTTATTGACTACTTCCCGTTCTTTGATCAGTAAATCATATTGTAAACTTAAGGGAGCAAAAGCCATGGCCATCCGGTGATCTTCATAAGTTTCTATAATGACCTCTTCTTTATTTTCAGTAGGGTTACTCTCAAAAGACCAGTTATGCTCATCATGTTCCGTTAGTTTCCCACCCAGTTTGGCTGTTTCATTTTGCATAGCAACGATCCGATCCGTCTCTTTAATTTTAAGACTTTCAAGCCCAGTCATTTTTATATTGATCCCTTTTGCTGCAGCACAAGCAATGACAGTTTGAGCTAAATCAGGGCAGCTTTTAAAATCTATTTTCACAGAGTTTGTTACTTTTCCTAATTTTGAAAGCCTTACACCACCTTCGTCGTATTGAGAGATTACGCCAAAGTTTTCCATGATATCCACAATAGCTTGATCCCCTTGATTAGAATTTTGTCTAAGTCCTTTCAGATATATATTACAATCATCGGATAAGGCAGCTAAGCTATACCAATAACTGGCACCTGACCAATCAGATTCTACCGTATATTCATTGTTGATGTATTTTTGAGCAGGTACATTGATAATCTGCCCATCCCAGGTGTGTTCCACTCCAAAGTGTCTCATCAGAGAAAGAGTCATTTCTATATAAGGTCTGCTATAGATTTCTCCCTCTATATGAATAGCGAGTCCTTTTGCTAAACATGGGGCTATCATGAGTAATGCAGAAATATATTGACTACTGATATTACCGGGAACCGTAAGTTCTGATGCCAACTGGTTTTTTAATGGAGAAATTAGTATTGGTGGATATCCTTCTTTGCTTTTGTAAGAGACTCCAGCGCCTAAATGCACCAGTGCGTCCCCTAATACTTTGATGGGCCTATTTTGCATTCTATCAGTCCCTGTGAGTTCTCTGGGGAGATCAGAAACAGCATTATAAGCCGTTAGAAATCTCATCGTAGTACCTGCATCTAATACATCCCAAACCGAAGAGTCTTTTTGAGATAAAAGCCTTTGCATGGTCACTGTATCCCTGGCATTGGCCAAATTACGGATGATAGAATTTCCACCCCCTAGGGCATTCATCACTAAAACACGATTACTTTCACTTTTAGAGGCATTTAGAGTGATCTCACTTTGGAATGTCCTGTTATTTGGTTTGAGCTTAATATCCACTAGTCTGAATTTTTTTTAAAAAATAGGTGTTTCATTACAACCTTTGGCACGGTTATTAAGTCATATATATAACCTTAAACCGATAAAAATTTAAAATTATGAAAAATACGGTGATAACTTCTATTCTTGCAACATTTGTACTTAGCTTTTTTGCATTTTTTAATAATGTGCCCAAAAACCTAATCAAAAATAAGATGAAGTTGACTAAAAACAAACGTACCAAACCAATCATAGAATTCAATGATGATAACTCCGACTGGTTTATTTAACTGCTTGGTTAAAGTAGAATAAGCTATCAATCACGAGTTGACGGGGAACTACATAGTTAAAGCCACATGAACCGATTGATTTGAGTAAACTATAGTTTACATTCCCAGATTGATTTTTCTTGTCTTGTGAAGTCAACGAAATGATTTCCTCAAAGTGTTTTGTATCTATCGGTTTCGGGGTATATTTTTCTTTCAGAAAAGAAGTGATCTTATGAAGTTCTTGTGTTTTTAAACTAGAGAACTTTTGACTTAAAAAAGCTTCACAGATCATACCTACTACTATAGCTTCTCCATGTAATAACTTTTTGTCCGTTTCTAGAAAAAAGGTTTCTACAGCATGCCCTAGTGTATGCCCAAAATTTAGGATCTTTCTTTCTCCTCCTTCATAAGGATCATTCTCTACCACTTCACTTTTTATGCCAATAGATTGAGCAATGATTTTTTCCCAGTCGTACTCTTCAAAACTTTGATAAGCTAATGAATCCCAGTACTGACCATCTTTAATCAGCCCATGTTTAATTACTTCAGCAAATCCAGAGTAAAGCTCTCGCCGAGAAAGGGTCTCTATAAACTTAGGATAAACAAACACTTTTTTGGGATCTTTAAAAATGCCAATATGATTTTTAAAACCATTGAAATCTATACCTAACTTACCACCAATACTTGCATCTACTTGTGATAGCAAAGTAGTAGGCAGATTAATAAAGTCTATCCCTCTTTTATAAGTAGAGGCAACAAAACCACCCATATCCCCAATTACGCCACCTCCTAAATTGATCACTAAATCCTTTCGGCCAAAAGACATTTCGGTCAGTGCTTCCCATAATGCCTCACAGGTAGCGAGTGTTTTATTTAGTTCCCCACTTTTTATAGGGAATAGCCAATGATCCCCTATAGCATCTACGACCAACGGTAAACAGTGTTTTTCTGTATTCTCATCTACAATAACTGCTATTTTATTATAGTGGTGGTCAGTCAAATATTTTTCTAAAACTGATGGAAGGTCATTGGTGACCAATACATTATCTAAAGGCATAAAATTTCAATTGATCAAGAAGTAGTCTCAGTGCTTACAGACTTTTTTTGAGTGATTAAACAAAAACGTGAAACAAAGAAATTATTAAAAATAGGATAAAGCAATTTCCATAAGATATATCTTTACGTTTTGCCAAAAAAAGCGAAAATTAACTACATGATTGAGGGAAATAAAATATCATTCAACGATACGTCGGTGGCGTTTGCCTCTAAGACTGACAAAGAACTGAAAAAAGCTTTGTGGTTGTTTAAGATGATGAGTAACCCAAGCTTAGTAAATATAGGAACTAAACTAGCACTGCTATCATTAAAAGTTTATTTGCCAGTAAAAGGGATGATCAAAAATACTGTTTTTAGCCAATTTGTTGGAGGAGAAACTTTAGCAGAATGTGAATCTACCATAGACCAACTGGGTGCTGCTGGTGTAGAAACCATTTTAGACTATTCAGTGGAAGGGGAAGACTCGGAAGAAGGATTTGAAGCAACTAAGGAAGAAATGTTTCGCATCATAGAAATAGCAAAATCTGCGAGGTATATTCCTTTTTGTGTAATTAAACTAACAGGGCTGGGCAGTTTTGAAGTGATGAGAAAATACCAGGCAAAAGAAAACTTGTCAGAAGATGAACAAAAATCACTAAATGCCTTACGTAAAAGAGTGAAACAAATTTGTCAAAGAGTAAGTGATATCAATTCTCGTATATTGATAGATGGAGAGGAAACTTGGATCCAAGATACCATTGATGAGATTACCTATGAGATGATGGCTGAGTATAATCTTGGGAAAGTAGTAGTGTATAACACTTATCAAATCTATAGACACGATATGTATGTCAATTTAGTAGAAGCTTATGGAAATGCCATCAAAAATGGTTACTTGCTAGGAGCTAAGTTGGTAAGAGGTGCCTATATGGAAAAAGAAAGAGATAGGGCTGAAGATTTAAAATACCAAGATCCCATACAGCCAAACAAAGAAAAAACAGATCAAGATTATAACGAAGCCATTAAGTTTTGCCTTAGTAAGGTGGAAACCATTAGTACAGTAGTAGGCACGCACAACGAGGAAAGTAGCGCAGTCACCACACAGCTAATGCAGGATTTTGGGATCAATAAAGAAGACAAAAGAGTGTATTTCGCACAATTATATGGGATGAGTGACAACATTTCTTTTACTTTGGCCTCCCAAAGATACAATGTGGCAAAATACGTCCCTTACGGGCCCGTGAAAAAAGTAATGCCATATTTAACTAGAAGGGCGGAGGAAAATACTTCCATTGCTGGTCAGACCAACAGGGAGTATAACCTGATCAAGAACGAATTAAGAAGAAGAAAACAAAATTAAGAATAGCATAATTTCTATAAGCCATGCAATTGAGTGAACAAGAAATACAAAGAAGAAAAGTAAGAGAAGAATTACTAGAGATGGGGGTAGAGCCTTATCCAGCAGCACTTTATCCAATCGATTTTTCTTCTAAACAGATCATAGAAGAATTTGAAGAGAATCCCGACAAATTCAAAGAAATCTCTATTGCAGGTAGGCTGATGAGTAGAAGAAACATGGGTTCTGCTTCTTTTGCTGAGATTCAGGATAGCCAGGGGAGGATACAGATTTATGTCCGTAGAGATGACATCTGTGAAGGAGAAGACAAGTCACTTTACAATACCATCTTTAAGAAGAAAATGGATATTGGGGACATTGTCGGTGTCAAAGGATTTGTTTTTAAGACTCAAGTTGGAGAAATATCAATACATGTAAATGAGCTGACTTTATTGACCAAGTCGCTTAAGCCCATACCGATAGCCAAAGAAGTAGAAGACGAGCAAGGAAATAAGAAAATCTATGACGCGCTTACAGATCCAGAAACAAGATACCGTCAGCGTTACTTAGATTTAATAGTAAATCCCCATGTTAAAGAAGCATTCATACAACGAACCAAGTTGGTGAATTCTATGCGAGAATATTTAGCAGATAAAGAATACCTAGAGGTAGAAACACCTATCCTACAGCCACTATATGGTGGTGCAGCCGCTAGACCGTTTAAAACGCATCACAACACGCTAGATATGCCTTTGTATCTAAGAATTGCCAATGAGCTATACCTTAAAAGGTTAATAGTAGGTGGTTTTGATGGCGTATTTGAATTCTCAAAGGATTTCAGAAATGAAGGAATGTCGCGTTTTCACAACCCAGAATTCACGCAGGTAGAGCTTTATGTAGCCTACAAAGATTATGAATGGATGATGGACTTAGTAGAAGAAATGGTAGAAAAAGTAGCCATGGATATACACGGTACCACGCTGGTACAGGTAGGAGAAAACCAGATCAACTTCCAACGCCCATGGAAAAGATATACCATGTTTGAAGCCATTGAACACTATACAGGTATTGATATATCAGAAATGGACGAGGATGCACTGAGAAAAACAGCCCAATCTATCAATGTTCCAGTGGATGAGTCTATGGGGAAAGGAAAGCTGATAGATGAGATTTTTGGAGAGAAATGTGAGCCATTACTGATCCAGCCGACCTTCATTACAGACTACCCTGTAGAGATGTCGCCACTTGCTAAAAAACACAGAAGCAAACCCGGTTTGGTAGAGCGATTTGAAGCGGTATGTAATGGAAAGGAAATCTGTAATTCATTCTCTGAGTTAAATGATCCAGTAGATCAGCGTCAGCGATTTGAAGAGCAGATAGAACTGGGAAAGCGTGGAGATGATGAAGCCATGGTACTGGATGAAGATTTCCTAAGAGCGCTGGAGTATGGAATGCCACCTACAGCAGGATTGGGAGTAGGGATTGATAGATTATCAATGATCATGACTAATTCCAACTCTATCCAAGATGTCTTGTTCTTTCCCCAGATGAAACCTGAGAAAAAGGCAATTGCTTTAAATGATGAAGAAAAACTGATTTTTACTATTTTAGAAAAAGCAGGTAAAACAGAGTTGGCATCATTGAAAGAAGAAGCTGGTTTATCCAATAAAAAATGGGATAAGGCCATTAAATCACTGACTAAATTAGGCTTGGCTAAAGTAGAAAAAGTAGATGATTTGTTAACCGTTAGTTTCACAGGATCATAAGAAAAAGATGGAGGAGCAACAGCTGTCCTGCTTATAGGAAGCTTTGCTCCTGCTATCCATCCGACGTGGAACGTTATAGTCCTCGCTGCGCTGCAGGCTGCCATTTCTATCAGGGCTAGACTCCATTTTTAGCCCTTATTGTCAGTATTATAATGGCATGGTTAGCGAGCTAGAGCGAACTACCCCACTCTCAATGCCTACCTTTAGAGAACGTTGAGAAATACCATTCATTCTTTTATTCGTAACTATCATAGCATAAGTTATCTCTGCACTTTTATATTTTTTCTGTTTTCCCTAATTATCACTAGTTTAGTGATCACACAGATCATTAGACAATGAACAGATTTTACTCTTTGGTAATCATTACCTCATTTTTTCTTGCTTGTACTCAAAAACCGACCTCCGATGCCTTGGAATATGATTTCAGCATAAAAGGCGCTTCCATTATTGATGTGGAGACTGGAGAAATTAAACCCAATCAAACAATTCTTGTGAATGCAGACGGTAGAATTTTGATTCCTTCAAAAGAAATGCCTTGGACTTCTAGGCAAAAAATAGAAGGTAAAGGGAAGTTTATCATCCCAGCACTGTGGGATATGCATGTTCATTTTAGAGGAGGAGAGGAGCTAATAGGAGAAAACAAAGCCTTGCTGTCACAATACATCGCCTATGGAGTTACTACGGTCAGAGATGCTGGCGGGGATTTAACCAGTTCTATTAGGCAATGGGAAAAAGAAATTGAATCAGGAAACTTAGTGGGGCCTAAAATTTTTACGTCAGGTCCTAAAATAGATGGCCCTGAGGCAAGGTGGGCTGGTTCGTTGGAAGTAAGTAACGAAGCTGAGATAGACCAAGCATTAGACTCTCTAGAATCCTTAAAAGTAGATTATATCAAATTATATGACAGCAAGCTTAGTGGTGAAATGTATTTGACCATTTTAGAGAAAGCAGAAAAGAGAGGATTAAAAGTTTCAGGACATATGCCATTCACTGTGATGCTGCAAGATGCTATAGACAGAAAAGTTACCTCCATAGAACATTTGTATTATGTATTAAAAGGCTGTTCATCCAAAGAGAAAGAGATAACAGAAAAGATTAGAAAAGGAGAGCTGGGATTCTGGGGTTCTATGGCACAGTTGATCGAAAGTTTTGATGAGGAGGTAGCCAAAGAACGATTTACCAGCATGGCACAAAATGGTGTATTTGTAGTTCCTACTTTACACATTGGTAATGTATTATCTTATTTGGATCAAGTGGATCATAGCAATGACCCCAATTTGTCTTTGATAGGCCAAGGAATTCAGGAAACTTACCAAGGAAGAATCAAAAGTGCGATGGGTGCCAGCAAGGAAGCCATTGAAAATCGGCATAACCTACATCAAAAATTTAGAACGCTCATACCAAAACTGCAAAAAGCAGGAGTTAAATTATTAGCAGGATCAGATGGAGGCGCCTATAATTCTTATGTTTATCCAGGATACTCACTTCATCAAGAATTGGCGATTATGGTAGAAAGTGGATTGACCCCTTTGGAGGCATTGCAAACAGCTACCCTCAATGGGACAGAATTTTTTGATTTAAGCGCAGATTTGATCAAAGTTAAAAATGGAAGCACTACAGATCTTTTAATTTTGACTGGAAATCCATTAGAAAACATTAAAAACACCCAAGCAATAGATGGATTGATACTTAATGGAAAATATTTAAGCAAAGGAGATTTGCAGAAGTTACTTGTTAAACCTAACTAATCTTATACCTATGGATGATGCAGCACAAACAATGATCAATAACCTAGAGAAGAATACAGGCAAATCATTGAACCAATGGATAGATGTAGTAAAAGAAACCGGTTTGGTAAAGCATGGTGAAATTATTAAGATGCTAAAAACTGATCACGGATTTACCCATGGTTTTGCCAACTTAGTAGCACATAAAGCGAAAGGGTCTGATGCAGGTTCTGTGAGTAATTTAAATGATCTTATTGTAGGACAATACCAAGGGAAAGAATCTCTCAAACCAATTTATGATACACTGATCCAGGCTATTGGGAAATTTGGAGATGATATAGAGATAGCCCCAAAAAAAGCTTATGTAAGTATCAAAAGGAAAAAGCAATTTGCCATTATCCAGCCTTCTACTAAAACAAGGATAGACGTAGGAATTCAGTTAAAAGAATATGATTTAACAGATAGACTGATAAAATCAGGAAGTTGGAATAGCATGGTCTCTCACAGAGTGAAATTGGCAGATTTATCTGAAGTAAATGAAGAGCTGATTGGTTGGTTAAAGGAAGCTTATGAAAGGCTGAGATAAACCGTACATTGGCTGAAAAGAGTGTCATTTAACCATAAGTGTGTATTGTTTCTTATCATAAGAGATAGAATTTTTCTATATTTAAGTATTAAACATTTGTTTTAAATAAAAACGTACCATGATACTTAAAAAGAGAGTAACCCTTATCCTATTACTTTGTATATTATTTTTATCTCAAATAGTCCAGGCTCAAGAAAACACTATTTATGGAGCTAAATTAGGAGTCAATGTGGCTACT
Organism: uncultured Cyclobacteriaceae bacterium; assembly: GCA_937958005.1. Taxonomy (GTDB): domain Bacteria; phylum Bacteroidota; class Bacteroidia; order Cytophagales; family Cyclobacteriaceae; genus JANSWY01. The sequence goes on along the minus strand of CALGOB010000163.1, from coordinate 19,191 downwards.
GTAGGAGGTGATGCAGAAGGTGTGCAAGGAAGATTAGGTTTTGTAGGCGGACTATATTTAATCAGTAAATTATCAGATCATGTAAGCTTACAACCAGAAATTGTATACTCTCAGCAAGGTGCTACTGAAATTGCAGGCAATGATGTGATTAAATATGATTATATCCATTTCCCAATTGCTTTAAAGGTATCTCCTGCAAAAGGGTTTTATGTACAATTTGGCCCTCAATTCGGATTTCAAATTAATTCCAAAATTGATACTGGAGATGAAACACTAGATATTAACAATGGTGAAGTAGTAGAAATTTCTGCATTCGGAGGCATTGGCTTTGATTTTGGGCCAGCAGAGTTAAGTGTTAAATATAATGTTGCTTTTACATCTACAGTAGAAGGGGGTAGGGGTGATGCTAAATTCCCGAATAGAGTATTTCAAGTTGCTGCAAGCATACCTTTTAATTCTAATCCCTAAGGGATATTAATTCCCCTGGTCGGAAACCCCAACTCTTCCGTGGGTGCTGAAGCTTCTTTACAGAGGCACTGGGTCGGGGTTGGTTCATTTACAATATGAAAATGGGTTATCTGGTCAGGTTAACCCTAATTTACTACTTAAGGACTCTTTGTAATTTCTTCCTATTGGTAAAAAGGTGTCGTTTATTTAACCCGAATGATGCATTAGACTTTTAAGAGAAAATCTTAAATGGTTGTTAGATAGCTGCCTAAATTCTGATTTGCAACGTAGACATAGTCTCCATTATGATGAGTAGGAAATTAGGATTTAGGTGGCTAGATGACTGTTAGTTATGGTTTGCATCAAATTTCTATTGCATCATTCGGGTTTAAGTCAAATAGCTTCTAAGCTATTCAATTTTTCAAGATTGATTAGATAAGATTTATGAACTTTTATAAAATTAACAGGAAGCGTTTGCCTATAATGTTTCAGGCTCTGAAACTCAAGGAAAGCTTAATCGTATGGACCTTAACAAAATCTTTCGTCTCGGCAAGATCTGAAAGAGACCTAGCGTTCTATAGTCTTGATGTCTTGATTGTTTAACCCTTGTTATGGTTTAGGCTTTTAAGGGAAAACTAGAAACAGCTGTTAGATATTTAATTGAATTTTGCGGCGCAGACATAGTATCCCTTTTGGTGATTAGGAAATTAGAATTTAAACAGCTGGATGACTCTTAGTTAAGGATTGTGTCTAGTTGCAAAAGTATAATGCGGATTTTAATGATCTCATCCTATATTTTGCTTATCCAAATGGCAACAAGATCTCTTACAAAAGACCTCATTGCCAATTCAAGTTTAAGTGTTTAGACAGATCATTATATTTTCATGCTACATATCAGTAACAATCTGAATAATTAAGACCCTTATATGCCTTTTGAAAAAAAGATTAGATTAATGATAAAGTATTATTTTCTTAAATAATCCTACTTTGTCATCTTAGACAAAAGTAGATACTTCATGCCTTTGGCTGTGCCTTCACAGTCAACCTTTACAATCTGCCAAGGTGGCAAGGTCAGGAAACAGATTGGGGTATTTTAGTAAGATGACAAAATAGGAATAATCTTAGCATTGATAATACTGATTCTTTGAAACCAGAATAACCTATCATTCTTTTATTAGTGCTATTTATTCCATGTGTATTTTTTATTTACCTCTTCAATAAAACAGATTTCTAAAGGTATTTGATGAGTCAATTGTTATTTTCGATTTATGAATATTAAAATGTACCAAATTGATGCTTTTACACAACAGGTTTTTAGTGGGAACCCTGCTGCTGTCTGTGTGTTAGAAGGCTGGTTGAGTGATGAAGTAATGCAAAAAATAGCTGCCGAGAATAATCTGGCTGAAACTGCTTTTGTCATAAAATCTAAAAAGCAATTCCAAATTAGATGGTTTACTCCCACTGTAGAAGTAGATTTATGCGGCCATGCTACCTTGGCATCTGCTTATGTATTGTTCAATTATTATGAGCCTGATTTAGAAAAGATTCCATTTTATTCAAATAGGAGTGGTGAACTTACTGTTTCAAGATCTAAAACAGGTGAAATGACCATGAATTTCCCTGCAGATGAGCTTAAAGAATTGGAAATTGAGGATCGTTGGATAAATTCTCTCGGAATAATGCCACAGAGAGTTTTGAAGGGAAAGACAGACTATTTATTAATTTACCCAAATCAAGAAGCCATTAGTAAGATAGTCCCTAATTTCCATGAGCTTAATAAGGTGGAATGTAGAGGGGTAATTGTATCATCACAGGGTGATGAAGTAGATTTTGTATCACGATTTTTTGCCCCTCAAGTAGGTGTGGACGAAGATCCTGTAACAGGTTCTGCACATACTACCTTAATCCCATTTTGGACAAAAGAATTATTTAAAACCAAAATGAGGGCTAGACAAGTTTCTAGTAGAGAAGGAGATCTAGGCTGCGAAAGCCTTGGAAAAAGGGTGGAAATATCAGGGTTTGCGGTTCTTTATCTGATTGGGGAAATAAGGATTTGAGAAGTTATGCCAATTTAGATTTAAAAGGACTTATATCTAATAGCAAATTTATTTTCTTTCTACATTTCTTGAGAAAGGTGAAAACCTTCTACATAATGAGAAAGACATAAATTACGTAAAGCCCATTCCCAGCTTCCATGCTTTATTTTTATAGTCAATACATGTTCCTGTCCTTCTTTTTGTCTCCAACCACTTCCATACATCATCCATAAAAATGAGGGTTTAATCCAGCTCATCATTGTAAGTTTAACCCGAATGATGTATTAGACTTTTAAGAGAAAATCACAAATGACTGTTAGTTATGGTTTGCATCAAATTTCTAATGCATCATTCGGGTTTAAAAGAAGGGACAAACTTTTGATGTTTCACAGCTCGTTCTCCAATGGCATTGCGGTAAGCCTGATATACCGTAATCATTTCTTGATCGTAAATAGCTCTTATTTCTCTTTCTTGATAAGTTAATTAAGGTTATTACTTAATAGCTAATGCTCTTTTATTGGCAAGTTCTTGTTTCTTAAGGTGTATTTTATTGACATAATCTTTGATGTCAAAAGTCTTACAACTTGTTTCACCATGGTCAATTTCTACAAGCCCAATTAGGTCAGCTGCTTTGAAAACTCTTTCTTTTAGGTGATCATTTCTACCACCAATAGCAATCAGGCAATTATTCATGCTTTCTTTAGTCCAGTTTTTAGCATGCTGTAAGTTCTTTTCTGCATAAGTAATATAAGGGACAAAATAATCATCAGTTTCTTTACTGTTCTTAGCACTCAGGCTGATTAAATTAAACGGGACTCTGCCCAGAAAATCATTGGTATTCCCCAGCCATTCCTTTATAAATTCTTCTTTATATGGGGTGCCATAAATCAAATCTGCAAATGGGTTAGAAATCATGTTAGAATCAATACTTTTACTCCAATTCCAAATGACTTCTTTGGTGATTTTACTTGGTTCAGCAATCATACAAGCTAAAATTTGAGCATCTGTATTATCAGTTAACCAGAGTTGTTCAGCAATAGATTGATTAAACCCCTTTTTGCCATTTTCTGAAGTAATCTGTTTTTTTATCTTTTTGAAATTGGCGAAACTAACCCCATACAACGCTCTTTTTGCACCATGCCTTCTATATATCTTGATATTTTGATCAGTGCCTACCGATTCTAATGTATCTATTACTTTTTTAAAATCCATTGATCCATCCATTTAACTAGAAAATTAACAGATAATTATCAGAGATAAAAATAGATTATGCACTCCCTATGTAGGTAGTGATACTTAGTCTTAAGGTTGCGAATATATGCGCAAGTATCTCTTCGTTTTCTTCCAATAGTGTGATCCGAAAACCTAAAAGCGAAGAACTGAAAGATGAGATGGGTACTACACATATTCCGTGAACTGCTAATAGGTAGTAGACAAAACGCTGGTCTAACGGCATATTAGGATGAATCCACTTTTTTAATAATTCTCGGATGGCCATTTCATCTGTTTCTAAGTATTGGTGGTCGTTTAGTACACCTTTCTTAAAAATGATGGTGTTATAAAAAGCACCTTTGGTTTCATTAAAGTGAATATAAGGAATATCTTTTAAATAGGTTGCAATGGTATTACTCCGCTTTTCAATGCGCTGATTAAATTGATTCCTAAACGTAATATACCTGCTGTCAGACATGATTTTTGGAATAGCTAATTGAGGTAATTTAGTTGAACTTACCTCTATCATTTTTGCATTATCTAACGTTTGACAGAGCCCGTTAAAAATGTTATTGTTATTTCTGTTGTAATATTCCATCCAACCACACCTTGCACCTGGCCATGGAAATTCCTTAGATATCCCTTTAAGTGCAATCCCAGGAACTTGATTGCCAATGTATTCACATAAGGCTATAGATTTGCTGTTATTGTATGTGATGTTCAAATAAATTTCATCGCTGATAATAAATAAGTTAAATTCTTTTGCGATTGCTACAAACTGATTTAAAACTTCTCTTGAATAAACAATTCCAGTTGGATTATCAGGGTTGATAATTAAGATTCCTACGATGCCAGGGTTATATTTTACTTTGTTGTACAAATCTTCCATATCTGGAAGCCATTGGTTTTCTGGAATTAAATTATAGGTGATCGGTTCATGGTTAGCGTGTGCGGCTTCAGCTGACGAATGAGTAGAGTAGGCTGGAGAAGGGCCTATAACCCGAGAAGTAGGCAGTAAATACTGATAGAGTTTGGCAATAGCATCTCCCAATCCATTGAAAAAAGTAATGTCCTCTGCCGTGATTTGAGTGCCTCTTCTATCATTAGTTAATTTTGCCAGAAACTTTCTCGTTTCTAAAAGGCCTTTCGAATGACTATAACCATACGACTGATCATCCTTTAATATCTCAATTAAAGTTGCTTTCATCCACTCAGGAACTTTCAGGTTCTTTTGAATGGGGTCACCAATATTTTCCCAATAGATCTTTTTACCGAGTTGCTGAAGTTCTTCAGCTTTCTTAACAATTCCTCTTATTTCGTAAGATAGTTCATCAGCACCAGCACGTAGAAGTTGTTGTCGCATAAGAATTTTATGTAATAAATAGGCTAAAATAAAGGGATTAATTTCGATTTTGAATGTTTGAAGCTATTATATTTCATAAAGTTGAAATTAATATAATTTTGATAATATTTTGCTGTGAATGCTGATAAGTGTGATATAGATGAAAAAAACTATTGACATCCGACTAAATTTAGAATTCAAGAAAAATCTAGCTTTAAATCGATGAAACAAAGATTATATCTCAGGTTCAAAAAACACCCCCTATCTTAAAATGGTTTTCCTGAGTAGGTAGCTTTCTGTGGCAACAGTCCGATTCATTTTTGATCCGATTGATCAAAAAAGAACCGCGTGGCGGCCGTCAAAAAATCAAGCCGTCTTGGCTCGAATAATTTAAAGTTTCATCCCTAAAACCGGCAGCGACCGACACGTCTCACGCACCCCGCTAAATTCTCACCGCGATGACGTACCGTGCCAACCCACCTAAACGCATAAAAATGAATATCTTTTTTCTCGGATACTAGTAAAAAAGAATAAGAATAAGTAATAAGCCCGCACAATTCCTAGTATAATCACAAATTTGTGTTAAGTGTTGGTAATGTGGAGACTTATAATCTGGATAGATTTTCTATGGGATTAACTATAGGATATTTCTAAAAACTCATTGTTGCTTTTTGAATATATGGAATGCAGGCAGACATATTTGTAAAAATGCTAGGTTTAGGTTAGCTAGCAATTAACACCTTGAATTTTGTCTTAACAAACCAATCCTAGTAACAAGAAAGTGATTGCGGAGACAGGTTGCTAAGACAGATTATTGGCTGAATCCCAAACTTTATAAACTAAGATTAATTGGCAAGTAAGTGAATGCTATACCAAAATACTGAGCCTTTATAAAGAATCTATAGATCCAATATCACATCTTTATTACTCTTCTAATTCAACTACCAATTCTATTTCAACGGAAAGGTTTACAGGTAGTGAAGCCATTCCCACGGCTGCACGAGCGTGTTTTCCTTTTTCACCAAAAACTTTGAGAAATAAGTCTGAAGCACCATTGATGACCTTATGTTGCTCATTAAAATCTGGGGCAGAATTTACCATGCCAAACACTCTTACAATTCTTTTGACTTTTGATAAATCTCCTCCAGCAGCATGCTTGATAGTGCCAAGTAGGCAAATAGCGGTTCTGCGTGCAGCTTGATAACCTTCCTCAACTGTTAAGTCTTTGCCTAGTGTTCCGGTGTCCCCTTTGCCTCTGGGGCTACAAGGACCATGACCTGCAACGAAAACCAAGTTTCCTGTTTTTACATATTTCACGTAACTGGCAATAGGGACAGACATTTCAGGCACAGTAATACCAAGTTCTTTTAAAATATCTTCAGGAGACTTTTCTTGTAGTGGTTCAATGGATGCTTCCACTACCTTGGTAGATTGATCATTGGTACGGCTACATCCAAAAAATAAGATAGAAAACAAAAAGAGAATTAGAACACTTTTAATCATTGGATTAATTTGTTTGGTTAACATATAAGAATAGTTAGTTAATCATCAATTGGTAATTTATGAATAAATTATAATCTGAGAAATGAAAAATCGAATTGATATCTGCCGCTGGTATAAAACCTTTTCAAGCTAACTGAGTGTGTAATTTCCTGAAATAAGTTGACCGTTAGTTAATTAAAATCTGTTGATCAAATGTATTCATACCTGATCACTTTTTAGAAAGCAAAGTTAGCGTTTGAGGTAGAGTAAAGAATTATTTTTCTCCCTACTCAAACACAAACAGGAACTCAAGGTCTTTTGTGTTTTCTCTTTGCTTTTTTATCTAAAATCTAATGCCTAATTTCTAAAACCTTTTATTATCACCTTTATTCTGACGACTCATAACCCTTTTTTAGGTGATGGGTTCATTTGGATATCATGAGTTATTTATTCTCCAATATTGAGATTGTTTTTTCATGTTCACATTTACCGATGAGATAACCAATTAATAAATTTAAAAACAAATGGGGATTAGTATTCCACCAAGAAGACTTGTATTTTTGAGGTTTAGTTTGCATTATTTGTGCAATACTATTAATTCTTAAGAAACAAGCAACTTGAAATATTAATTTCATGAAATATTATAACAGTATCATAGAAACGATTGGGAATACACCTTTGATCAAACTCAATAGTGTTTCAAAAGGAATAAAAGGGACTATTCTTGTCAAAGTAGAATATTTTAATCCTGGGAATTCTATGAAAGATAGAATGGCTCTTAAAATGATTGAAGACGCAGAGAAAAGAGGTGACTTAAAGCCTGGCGGAACAATTATAGAAGGAACTAGTGGTAATACTGGTATGGGGTTGGCCTTAGGGGCTATTGCTAAAGGATATAAATGTATCTTCACTTTAGCTGATAAACAAAGCCAAGAAAAGATTGATATTTTAAGAGCTGTAGGAGCAGAAGTAGTTGTTTGTCCAACCAATGTGTCACCTGAAGACCCAAGGTCTTATTACTCTGTCGCAAAGAAATTTAATGAGGATATACCTAATTCTTATTATCCTAATCAGTATGATAATATGTCAAACACTGCAGCTCATTATGAGACTACAGGGCCTGAAATTTGGAAAGATACAGCGGGGAAAATAACTCATTATGCTGCTGGTGTAGGCACTGGCGGGTCTATGTGTGGAACAGCTACCTACTTGAAAGAACAAAATGCAAAAGTGGTGAGTGTAGGAATTGATACCTATGGATCCGTATTCAAAAAATATAAAGAGACTGCTATTTTTGACGAGAAAGAAGTCTATCCATACCTAACTGAGGGAATTGGGGAAGATATCCTACCTAAGAACGTAAATTTTGATGTGATAGATCATTTTGTCAAGGTGACAGATAAAGATGGAGCTATTATGACTAGAAGATTGGCAAGAGAAGAAGGCCTGTTTGTAGGATGGTCATGTGGGTCTGCTGTACACGGTGCTTTAGAATATGCAGCAGAAAATTTAAATGAAGATGATGTAATGGTAATCATTTTACCAGATCATGGCACTCGTTATTTAGGAAAAATTTATAACGATAATTGGATGAAAGACCATGGCTTCTTAGCGGATGCTAAATTTGCTACCGCAAGGGACATCATTGCTCATAGAAATGGGAAAAAGGAATTGACAACTATTAACAAAGATACTTTGATAGGACAGGCGGTTAAACAAATGAACAAAGTTGGGATAGATCAGGTGCCTGTATTAGATGGAAATGAAATTGTAGGTAGTTTGACAGATACCAAGGTATTGTCTGCACTGATAGAATCTCCAGAGCTAAAAGAAAAACCAGTTAGTGAAGTGATGGATGCTTCTTTTCAGTTTGTGGCATTAGATAATACACTAGATGTACTTTCTTCTATTTTGAAAAAAGAAAGAAAAGCAGTTTTGGTAAGAGATGAGTCACACAATGTGCACATTATTACTCAAAGTGATTTATTAATGGCTATGACAAATTAATAGTTGTTGAAAATTATTTGATTATATTAGGGGCTTAATTTAATGTTGAACCTCTTTGCTTGCATTAGCCCCTACGAAAAGGGGCTATTATTTTTAATAAGCGACTAGAATAAATGGAAGGTCCTATAGGTGTTTTTGATTCGGGTTTCGGGGGACTTACAGTGTTAAAAGCTATTCAAAATATTCTCCCAGATTATAATTATTTATACCTAGGGGACAATGCTAGAACCCCTTATGGACCAAGGTCATTTGATACGGTTTATAAATATACCTTACAAGCGGTTAAATATCTTTTTGACCAAGGCTGTCCTTTAGTGATATTAGCATGCAATACCGCCTCTGCAAAAGCCTTAAGAAATATACAACAGCTGGATTTACAGCGTATAGCTCCTGATAAACGTGTGCTGGGGGTAATTAGGCCTACCACTGAGGTAATAGGAAATTACAGTAAAAATGGAAGAATAGGGATTTTGGGAACAAAAGGCACTATAAAGTCTAATTCCTATGCCATTGAAATCCAAAAATTTTTTCCTGACTTGACGGTTTATCAACAAGCTTGTCCTATGTGGGTTCCTCTTGTAGAAAATAATCAATTAGCAAATGAAGGAGCTGATTTTTTTGTTTCAGATTCAATTAATCAACTTTTAGTAAATGCACCATCTATTGATACAATACTGCTAGGGTGCACGCATTACCCATTATTGTTAGAAACAATTCAAAAGCATATTCCTGAAGGAGTAAAAGTTGTTCTTCAGGGTGATATTGTTGGTGCTAGTTTAGATAGTTACTTAAAAAGGCACCCTGATATAGAATCAAGATGCCTGAAAAAACGGGAAACAACTTATCTTACTACCGACTCTGCTGAGAAATTCTCAGAAATGGCCGAGATATTTTTAGGGAATCGAGTACTAGCAACTACAATTAATCTGTAGATGCTAAATAGTCTTTAATAATTTGGATAATCTCCTCGTTTCCTTGGATCTCTGCATGTGACATTGGCGTGTTTCCCCTATTGTCTTTTAAAGTTAGATCGGCACCATTTTTAAGTAACAATTTGACTAGAGCACCATGCCCAAAGGTAGAGGCAAAGGTTAAAGCTGTAGCATCATTAAAATTTCTTTGATTAACTATAGCGCCATGTTTTATCAGTATTTCAGCAACTTCTGTGTAACCTTTAAAGGCAATACCCATTAGAGCAGTATTTCCAGATCGGTCTTCTTCATTTGCGTTTGCCCCGTTTTCTAATAGATAAGTACAAATATGTCCCTGATTATAGTATGCAGCTAAAATGAGTGGTGTAAACCCCATACTGGTTTTCGCGGCTATTAAAGATTCATCTTTAGCTAATAATTCTTTAACGGCGTCTAAATCACCTTTACGAACATTCTCAAAAAAAACATCGTTTTGTGCATTGCTAATGAATGGTGTCAATACGACTATCAAAACTATTAATATTTTATACATAATCTTATTCAAATTTTAACCCCTAAAGGGTATTGATTTCCTGAGGTTTGCCTCGTTAATTAAATTTCTTGCATAATTCATACCTCATGAGCTTGCCCTGGGTTGATTTTAAAAAGAGGCTTAACATTTTGTTGTCATACGATGAAATAATGAAATACAGTCAAACTTCATTCATCACAAAATGCTAAGCTCTTATAAGTTTCAAACGCCTATTCGCCAAAATCTTTTCTTGAGTAACCAATTGCTTCTGCTATCCTCATTCCAAAGTCTCTATCGGCTCTATAGAAGTAGGTAATCATGGTTTTTTTGACACCTTCATTATTTACCTGACCTAAATCTCCAGCCAAATTGGTAACTAAATTTGTTTTTTGAGTAGCTGTAAGTGACCTGTAGAAATCACCAGCTTGAGCAAAATCATTTGTCTTGTCTATTTTAGCTTGAGTGATTTTTGCTGTGATTTTCTTTTCTGAATATTTGTAATCAGCATCTTCAGTCACAGTAGCTAGTCGAGTACTTGGCTGGTAATTGATGTCAGGATCAGTGAATTTGCTATTTGTAGTACTAGCAAAACCATCTGCATTATAGTTTTTAACTTCATTTTTAGGTTTATTCACTGCTAATTGTTGGAAATTCCCACCTAAACGATGTCTTTGTGTGTCAAAATAAGAAAACAATCTTCCTTGTAACAATTTATCTTCAGAAGGCTCTACACCTGGTATTAAAGCGCCAGGGGAGAATGCAATAGACTCTACTTCTTGGAAATAATTAATAGGATTCCTATTTAAAGTCATCGTCCCTATTTTTTTTCTGGGGATTTGAGAAACAGGCCAATCTTTAGTAGCATCCAATGGCCAAAAATCATATTTATCTATATCTTCAACTTTAATGATTTGGACATAGAGGTCCCATTGCGGGAATTTTTTAGCATTAATTGCTTCCCTTAAACTTACTGTTGCATGTTGCCAGTCTTTAGCTTGCTGGGCAGATGCTTCGCTTACAGTCAGGTTTTTCTCCCCTTGTTTACTTTCCCAATGATATTTTACATAGACAACCTCTCCTTTACTATTGATCCATTTAAATCCATGTACGCTACTTCCATTCATATACTGATATCCTTGAGGGATTCCTAAATCAGTATATACCCTAGTTAGCATATGAGTTGCCTCAGGAACGTTGGAGAAAAAATCGAAAAACCTGTTAGGATCTTGCTTGTTAGTCACTGGCGATGGTTTTAATGAATGAACCATATCTGGGAATTTGATAGCATCTCTTATGAAGAAAACGGGTAAGTTATTGCCAACTATATCGTAATTTCCTTGTTCTGTATAAAGTTTAACTGCAAAACCTCGTGGATCACGCGCAGTTTCTGGAGAACCTTTTCCATGAATTACAGTACTGAATCTTACAGCTAGGTCAGTTTTTTTGCCTTTTTGTGAAAAAGGAGCAGCCATAGTTAAATTTGACATATCAGCAGTAGCTTCAAAAACACCGAAAGCTCCTGCACCTCTTGCATGTACTACTCTTTCAGGAATTCTCTCTCTATCGAAAGAGGCTAATTTTTCTATTAGATGAATATCTTCTAAAAGAACAGCGCCATTGGCACCTACTGTTTTGGAATTTTGGTTGTCTCCAACAGGAGCGCCTCCATTTGTTGTCATTTTTTGCGCAAAAGCACTAAACGAAAAAAAGGCAGTGATTAAAATTAATAGTGAATATGTTTTCATCTCAATTCTTGATTTTTGATACTTCAAAGTAATTGGATAATTGAGGATTAGTAAAATCGATAGTTTTTATACTACTATAAGAATTGTTGATTTGGAAATGAGACAAACTTGCATTGCAAACGTAATAGCCGATAATAGGACATAGTGTATAAATAGGAATCTAACTATTGTAAATGAAAATTTGGGTGTTAAGAAACTCATTATTTAGGCCAATTTTGGATTTGCCAGCAAATGATTGAGGATAATAGAAAATGGTTATAGAAATTAAAATAAGGTTTTGATCTTTTTAGGTAACAAGTTTTCGGTTTAATTGGGAGTAAGCAAATTAGAGTTTGTAAGCTTCTATAATTTCTTTTTGTAAAGCTACTTGTGTAAACGGCTTTCGCAATACAAATTTCATTCCTGATTGAAAGTACTTACTAACTTCATCTCTTAAAGTATTTGCTGTTAGGGCAGCAATAATAGGTGGATTTTGTTTTTTGGTTTTATAGGATTCAAATATTTTCTTTGTAGCCTCCATTCCGCCCATTATAGGCATGTTAATATCCATCAAAATCAGATCAAACTTCTGATCTACTGCTTGTTGGTATCCTTCTAGTCCATTTTGGGCAACAGAGATATTAGTAAACCCAATGTTACTTAGCATTTTTTTAGTAATTAATCGATTGATCTTATTATCTTCAACTATCAGTATAGGGTTATTTACAACTGGTTTAATTACTGCATTATAATGTGCTAGCTTTTTGGTTTCACTAGCCACTTTGAGGATAGGCAACTCAAAAGAAAAAGTAGTTCCTACTCCTTCTTGACTTTCAAAGGAGATGCTTCCTCCCATTTTTTCAACGAGATTCTTGGCAATGGTCAAACCTAATCCAGCTCCTTCAGAGTTGATTTCATTTATCCTAAAGAATTTATTAAATATTAAATTTTTATTCTCTTCGGCAATCCCAATTCCAGAATCTTCTATAAAGAATTTTAAAATAGCTTCTTGAGTACTTTCTTTAATAAGCCGTACGGATATTTTAATAAAGCCCTTTTCGGTAAACTTAATTGAGTTGAAAATCAAATTTGTCAAAACCTGTTTAAGCCTTTTGAGGTCACATTGAACGATGTTAGGTATCTTATCATCAAAAACATAGTGTAACGCTAAGTCTTCACCTCTTTCTTTTATTTGAAACTTAAAAATGGTTAATAGTTCATTTAACTCTTCATTCAAATTGAAGGTGTTCTTATTGAAAATGAGTTTATTCTCTTCTATTTGTGTGATATCTAATACATCATTTAATAAGCCGTTTAGGATAGAACTACTCTTGCTTAGATCTGATAATAAGTCTCTCTGCTCGCTAGAAAGTTCAGTTTGGGTGAGTATATCTGAAATCCCTATTATTCCATTTAGCGGAGTCCTGATTTCATGACTCATGGCCGTAAGAAATTGAGATTTAGAATTATTGGCTAAAATTAACTGTTCGTTTTTGAGTTCAAGTTCAGTCTGTGTGTTTTTAATGACTCGGCCAACAATTTCTATTTCATTCTGTTTAGATTTTAAAGTGGATTTTGTGCTTTTTAAACTCCCTATAAAGTAAGAGACCAACCCAAAAATGGTGATAGAAATAAGGCAAATGTTTAAAATAGTGAAAAGCAAAGAAAAGTCGTCTAAAATGACTGGCTTAAAATTCACATAAAAGAAATTGTCAAATATGCCTGAAACTAGTGTTAATGAAAGGAACAAGATCAGCCAAACAATAGAATATTTTGTCTGCTGGATAGATAAAGAGGCAATAAGGGATAATATAGCCCACAGCATAATAAAGCCTGAAGCAAGAAATCCACCAATTGACCACTGGAACAAAAAAGGTAAAATCAAACTAAAAAAAGTCTGTATAGTTCTAGCAATATTGAAGTTTATAGAATATTTAAAATAACCAATGTTTAGAGTACTGATTACCACATAACCCAAAGGGATAATTGATTGAAAATATAAGTTGTAATAGATTGAAATTGCGGACCAAATAATTGCACCCATACTCATGAAAAATGCAAGAAATGTTAAAAACAATTTTTGTGTTTTTAGATCCTCGTAGTCACTGTCATTGTGACCTATATGAGCTATATGCTTTAGAAAAAATTGCATGAGAAGATTAAATAAACTTGAAGATATCATCTTTTTCTAATCTCAATATTTTGTTTTCGATGAAATGGTTAAATTGTTCGGTGATTTTTTAGATGTTCGTGTTAATCTCGTAAAACTTTCAAGTTTAAGGTAGGATTATGACACTCTATCGAAAAATCTAATTATTCTGTCCAGAAAATTTATCTTAAGAGACAACTTTTAATATTTTTGTAATCAATAGCAATTATTGATGTCTGTTTCAGGCTAGATAATTTTCTACAAAAGCAAATAAACAATTAGCTCCTATGAGTGATTCTATCAAGCATGAGTGCGGTATCGCATTCTTAAGGCTAAGAAAACCCCTTCAATATTACATTGATAAATATGGCACGCCCACCTATGCTGTCAACAAAATGTATCTCTTGATGCAAAAACAGCATAATAGAGGGCAAGACGGGGTAGGTATAGCCAATATCAAATTAGATATGGAACCTGGTTCTAGGTACATCAGCAGGTATAGAACTATTGATAATCAGCCGATCGATGATATTTTTAGAAAGATTGGAAAGAAGTATAAGAAACTTCAGAAAGAGAGTGAAGAGAGATATTTTGATGCAGAATGGCTCAAGCAAAATGCTGGTTTCACTGGAGAAGTATGGTTAGGTCATTTGCGTTACGGCACACACGGTAAAAATAACATAGAAAGCTGTCACCCTTTTCTGAGACAAAATAACTGGCGAAGTAGAAACCTGGTAGTTGCAGGTAATTTCAACATGACCAATCTTGATGAGCTTTTTGATAAATTGGTCGAATTAGGTCAGCATCCTAAGGATAAAGTGGATACGGTAACCGTAATGGAGAAAATTGGCCACTTCCTTGATGAGGAAAACCAAACCATTTTTGATAAATATAATCATACACTTAAAAACTACGATATTACCCAGCTGATAGAAGAGGAGTTAGATCTAGCAAGAGTATTAGAAAGGGCATGTAAGGATTTTGATGGAGGATATACAATGGCTGGAATGGTAGGTCATGGAGCTGGTTTTGTAGCTAGGGATCCTTCTGGAATTAGGCCAGCTTATTATTATGCCAATGATGAAGTAGTCGTAATAGCTTCTGAAAAGCCTGCTATTAAAACGGCTTTTGGGTGTGAATATGAAGATATTAGGGAGATTAACCCTGGTCATGCAATGATAGTGGATAAGCACGGCAACTATGCTCAGAAGCAATTTATAGAACCAAAAGAGAAAAAATCATGCTCCTTTGAAAGAATTTATTTTTCTAGGGGGACAGATCCAAATATCTATAGAGAAAGAAGAGAGTTAGGAAAATTACTCATTCCGAAAATATTAAAGGCGATTGATTCTGATTTGAAGAATGCCGTTTTCTCCTACATTCCTAATACAGCAGAAACGTCATTTTTGGGCATGATGAATGGAATAGACCAATTCCTAATAGATAGAAGAAAGGACGTAGTAATAGATGGAAAACCAACACCAGACCAACTAGATGAACTTCTGTCGTTTCGCCCTCGTATAGAAAAATTAGTACTCAAAGATGCTAAACTAAGAACCTTTATTACTGATGATGAACACAGAGATGATTTAGTATCTCATGTTTATGATACTACCTACGAGGTAATTAATAAGCATAAGGATACCTTAGTTGTCATAGATGATAGTATCGTAAGAGGAACTACGCTCGAGAAAAGTATTTTGACTCTTTTAGATAAATTAAGTCCCAAGAAGATTGTGATTTGCTCCTCTGCTCCTCAAATTCGTTTTCCAGATTGTTACGGTATTGACATGAGTAAAATGAAGGAATTTGTTGCCTTTAGGGCAGCACTAGCTTTGTTGGAAGATAAAGGGATGAGCTATCTGCTGGATGAAGTTTACGAATTATGTCTAACAGAAGAAGGTGTAAATGGGACTGAGAATTTTGTTAAAAAATTATATGAACCTTTTACTTATGAAGAAGTATCTGCCAAAGTAGGGGAAATTATCAGACCAAAAGGTATGAAGGCCGAGCTGGAGGTAGTTTTTCAGACTGTAGATAACTTACATAAAGCATGCCCAAACCATTTAGGAGATTGGTATTTTACTGGAGATTATCCTACCAATGGAGGTAATAGGGTTGTAAATCAAGCTTTTGTGAACTTTATGAAGGGAGTTACTGTAAGAGCTTATTAGAAATTTTATTAAACAATAAAACTGATCCCACCTTAAGAATTTTTGATTGCTTAAGGTGGGATTTTTTGATCTATTGTTGCTTGAAAATCTCCCCGTCTTTCATGACAAAGGACACATTTCTCAAAACTGAAATATCATTGCTTGGATCACCAGTAACAGCAATGATATCTGCAAGCCCACCCTTTCTTACTCTTCCTAAGTTTTTGAGTCCCATGATATCCGCATTACCCGATGTAGTTATTTTTAGTACATCCATATTTTTCATTCCATAGTCAACCATTAGTTCTAGTTCCCTTACGTTATCACCATGTGGGAATACGCCTACATCTCCTCCAGAGATTATCTTAACACCTGTTTCCAGAGCTAGTCTAACAGAACGTTTTTTGTTAACAATTCTTTCAGGGGTCGAGCCTTGACCTTTAACCCATCCTCTATAAGCCGAGATAGCTTCTCCTGCTGCAATTGTTGGGCATAAAGCTACATTATATTGTTTCATAAGTTCAAATACTTCTTTGGTGCCCCCATCCCCATGTTCTATGGTACTTACACCAGCTAAAACAGCCCTTTTCATTGCTTCTGCAGTAGAAGCATGAGCCACTACTTTTCTGCCACTAGAAGCAGCGGTTTCCACTATGAGCTTGAGTTCTTCCACAGAAAAGGTAGGTTGAGCCGTTCTGTTGGGTCCCCATCTATAATCAGCATATACTTTTACAATATCTACACCACCACCTATTTGCCTTCTGGTTGCTTTTAATAAATCATCAAACCCATCTGCTTCTTCGGCACCCAATGGAACATGTACACCACTATGAAAACCCTTTGGCCCATATGATCCGGTTGCTACTAAGGCAGGACCAGCTACTAATAGCCGTGGGCCTACAATTACTTTTTTCTCAATAGCAGTTCTTAGTCCTACATCTGCATATCCTGCTCCCTCACTGCCAAGATCTCTTAAGGTAGTGAAACCAGCCATTAAATTATCCCTTAAATGATTGGTTGCTCTGGCTACTCTTTCAGCTTTAGATTCTTTTAACACTTGGTCATTCCAACCAGTTTCGTTATATGGGTGCAATAATACATGCGAATGTCCTTCAATTAGTCCAGGTAAAAGAGTACTGCTAGGTAATTCAATGGTTTTAGCCTGTTTTGGGAGTTTTGGGAGTTTTGAAGAAGGCCCTGCATAAGTGATTAGGTTTCCTTCTACGACAACTACCCAATTCTTTTGCATTTTCTCTCCATCAAACACACTTTTAGGTTTGAGTAGATAGCTGGAGGATTTATTGTCAGGATTTTGTTTTGCGGATATAGGTGAATTCAAAAATGACAGTAATAAGAAAATAATAGAACTTAGTTTTTTCATAAGATGAAACTAAACATCTTCATAGAAAAAAGATTTAGAAAACAGAAAATTCTGATAAACGGCAACAATTATTTTTTGATGTGGTTAAATTAAAAAGAGTATTTATAATTGATTTTTCAAAGATCATTTATAAGTTTAATGACTGAATAACATAATAACTTTTTAAGCCAATGGGTATAATAAAAGCAATCATAAAAGAAAAGTTTATCTACAGTGATAAAGATGCTCCTAGACAAGGGCTGTATGAACTAGATCATGATGTAAGATTCTTTAGCTCTGAAGAGAAATATCAAGAGTGGTATAATAGTTTTAGAACAAAGCTGTGGGAAGATTTACCTGGAACAAAAGACCTAAGAGAAGGTGTGTATGTAGAGAAATTCTACATTCCAATTGATGATGTAACGCCACCTAATAGACTTCAGAAGTATGCCACTTTTAGAAAAGGGGTTTCAGGATATTATGATGCTGATTAAATTTTTATAAAGCGATTGAAAAGAAGTTGACTTAAAAGTATAACTAATCTGATAAGTTCTTATTTTAATTAGATAAAAACGAGAATTCATTTTTTGATTGATTTACCTCTTTTAAGATAACTTCTTTAAATTTCTACTAATATATGACAGTTTTCATGTCTGTTTGTTCCTTTTTTCAGGGTTTTCTTTTTTAAAATGGATGCCTCAATTGTATTTTCTTTATTCATTTGTTTTTGAAAAACCTATTATAATGTATGGGTGAATACTAAATTGTTACCATACATTACCTAGCTGAAGAATATTAAATTTTTTATAATCCTCAGCATAGTAATCACTGTATTTGCATTCTGGTTGAACAAATACTTATTCATGATCTCTCTCTTGAGACAGTGAAAGCGGATGGAGTAATAATATATCAATCCGATTTGGTCTAGCACATAATCCAATTTTCTTCCTTTCAGTTGGATTGATTCCAATCTTGGTTTTCGCAATAATAAAAATTGCTAAGGTTACTTTGATTAAACCCGAATGATGCATTAGACTTTTAAGAGAAAATCATAAATGGCTGTTAGATAGCTGCCTAAATTCTGATTTGCAACGCAGACATAGTCTCCATTATGGTGAGTAGGAAATTAGGATTTAAGTGGCTAAATGACTGTTAGTTATAGTTTGCATCAAATTTCTATTGCATCATTCGGGTTAAAAATACAATCATAGTAACTGGATCAATTATTATTAGCGGTTTGATCTTTTAGCAAATAAGGATTCAAATCCTTATTGTTCATTTTAATAAGTTGTCTGATATTAACAATCTGACTTCAGAAAAAATTTTATCAGAATATAACATAGAAAACTACTAGTATCCGAGAAAAAAGATATTCATTTTTATGCGTTTAGGTAGGTTGACACAGTACGCCGTCGTGGTGAGAATTTAGCGGGGTACGCAACGGTCGGCCGCTGCCGGGTTTAGGGAAGAAGCTTTAAATTGTTCGCCAGGACCTTGTTGTTTTTTTGACGACCGCCACGCGGCCCTTTTTTGATCAATCGGATCGCCGAAGCGACAAAAAATGAATCGGACTGTCGCCACAGAAAGCTACCTATTCAGGAAAACCATTTTAAGATGGGGGTGTTTTTGAACTTCAGAAATAATCTTTGATTAAACGATGTCAAGAGCAGTTTTTCTTCAATTTCAGTTTTACTTGGATGCCAGTAAGTGTGCCTTGAAGTACTTAAAGGAGTTAAGTACATGCTGTTAACATGATGATGGTAGGTCCATCGAAGGGGGTGACAGACAAACCCTTCAAACCACTTTGTGGTGCATTTCTCCGAAAGGAAAGTGTGC
>CALGOB010000162.1 GCA_937958005.1 uncultured Cyclobacteriaceae bacterium | reverse complement strand
CCAACACATTCTTGAGCTTATGAATGGAGTTTTTTACAAAGGCAGACTTTTCATTGACCACAATTTCCATGTTGTCTAACTTCGTTCTTAATGGGTATCTAATTTCTTTCGAATGGATTTCATAGGAAGAACCGACTTCTTGAAAGTTATCAGGGTTACATACATGCCTTTCTAGAACTTCTTTATCTCTGTAGTGTATCCTAACAAAATCTATCATATCCTTTGATTTTTGTTAGTCCTACCTAAATAATCTGTTAGCTCATGTTCTTCATCTTGAGTTGACTTTACTTTGCCATTGTAAACCCATTGATCTAATTCGGATCTTTTAAAGTATATCTTCTTGCCACCAGGTTTGTAAAAGGGAATTTCTTCTTTGCTTGTCATCTTATGCAGACAAGATTTTGATAACCGCAAGTATTCACTTGCTTCATCAGTTGTGAGGAATTCCTTTTTTAAAATGTTTTGATTTGAGACAATTATCTTGATCTCCTCTATCAGATTTCTTTTTCCATGTTTGTGATTTTTTTTCTTCATGGAACAAAGAGAAATAGGCTAAAACCTACTATAGCCATACACTACGATGCAATATGGTATGCCTTTACTTTAAACTTGATATAATCTCGTTGAGCCTTTCTTTTCCAGTAACATTACTGTCCTTATATGTTTTGGCTACCGCATCTCTAGTGTTTCCAAGCTCTGTGCCATCACCATTTCTGAATGTGTATCCTAAATGCTTGTTAATATTATCATTAGTTGCAGAGCTTAGATGATTGTGATCTATTAACCTTTCAACAAAGTACACCAAAGACCTTTTGTTGTAGTGAATTTTGTTTTTGGTTTTAACAAGCCAATGGATTCCATTGTGTAATTCTTTGCCTGTAAAGGCTCTTTTAAACTCTTCTTTATTGCAACTAATAAAAGGAGGGTCATTAGTTAATAGTTGATATAGCTTATCAATTTTATTATCTATATGTTCCTTAGATTCTCCTTGTAACCTCAAGGAATAATGATACTCTCCACCAGATTGACTTATTGGCTTTAAAAAATTATTTGCAGTTTTTTCGATTTGAGATATGTAATCCTTTAACCATTTAAATTCTTGTAAAGACTTGAGTTTTTTCAGCCCATCAATCTTTATCATCAATATTTCATGAAATGCTTTAACTTCTTTCTTGTTTGAGTAAATAGACTGAAACCTCAATTCAATTAGGTCTTTAGATAACCTAAGTTCCTTTTGTAGTTTGAGATCAATAAATTTTTCAAATGAATATGTATTCTCTATTGTTTTTGAAGAAGTCTTATCAATATCAAGAAACGTGACTATATGCTCATTTTTGTTAATGTTTCTGATATGACCTAATTCATCAAAAGGAGTTGAATAGAATTCTTTTAACTCTTTAAATATGCCCTCTTCAAATAGCCACTCAAAGTATTTTAATGGAAAGTCAGATGTGCTCTTCATAAGCTAAATATACTAATGATGGAAATGTTTGACCTATGTTGAACCCAGTGAAATTTATTAAGAAGAGATATTTAAGTCAGATGTTATATTCTATTAATCTAAATTAGGAGAATTTGAGAAGAAAAGTGCCTCTACATACAATGAGAGTATATAAACAAAAACCTGATGAAAACTCACCAGGTTTTATGTTATTTGCTCCTCCTCTTGGGCTCGAACCAAGGACCCTCTGATTAACAGTCAGATGCTCTAACCAACTGAGCTAAGGAGGAATTTTCTTTATTTGTTTTCGACTTCCTTGAAAACGGAATGCAATATTAGTCCAACGTTTTGGAAAGTGCAATAGCTACTGAAAAAAAAATGAAAATATTTTTTTTGACCTTGAAGGTTTGGTTGAATAAACAGATATAATGACATTATGTCATTATTATTTTTTAATAAAATCTCATATAATGACATAATGTCATTATATCTGACTAAAAGAATTCAATTATGATGTTGGCACAGATTTTACAATACCCTATTCGAATTTGAAAATTAAAAACTTAAAAAGTAAAAGAATATGTTATTGACAAGATATAATCACAGAGATTTAGAACCAGCAATATTTGGAAACCTCGTAGATAAATTTTTTAATGAAAGCTATTTTGGAACAGAACAAAAAACAAGCTTTTCACCAAAGGTTGACGTAGTGGAAACCGATACGGAATTTGAATTGCGGTTTGCGGTTCCAGGAATAGATAAAGAACAGATTAGCATAACTGTTGAAAAAGGGGAGCTAACAGTAAGTGGGGATCGGAAAAAAGAAAAAGAGGAAGAAGGAAGGAGCTATAAATCTATAGAATCAGCCTATGGTTCTTTTGCGCGGTCATTTCATTTGCCAGAAAATATAGATGAGGACAAAATAGAAGGTAGTTATAAAAATGGAATACTAACTATTAAGGTACCAAAAGTAGAACCTAAGAAAGTGGTAAAACAAATTGCAATCAACTAAAGATTGCATTAGATCAATATAAAACTTAAAAAATAGAAGAACATGTTATTAACAAGATATAATCAGAAAGAATTTGAACCAGTAGCATTTGGGGACTTAGTAAATAGTTTTTTTAAAGAAAATTATCATGCAGGAGAAAGGGTTAGCAACTTTTCACCCAAAGTAGATGTCATCGAAACTAAAGAGAACTTTGAATTACAGTTTCTGGTACCTGGTATAAGTAAAGAAGAAATTGACCTTTCAATTGAAAAAGGAAAGTTAACGGTAAGTGGCGAAAGGAAAAAAGAAAAAGAGGAAGAAGGCCTTGATTACAAACTTGTTGAGTCAGGTTATGGGACTTTTAAAAGATCTTTTCAATTGCCAGAAAACATAGATGAAGAAAATATAGAGGGTTCATATTCAAATGGTATACTAAAGGTTAAAATACCAAAAGTGGAAATCAAGAGTAGTTTAAAACAGATTGTAGTAAAGTAAGCAATTTTTTATAGTTGAGTTGTAGTTAACATCAGGGGTGTGGTTAACCCCTGATTTACTTAATTTATTTCGTTAATTATTGTTAACTTCCAAAACGTCGTGTGTGAAATTGACGTTCTATTAATTAGAAAACTAAAATAAAAAGCAATATGGAAAAAAGACAATTTGTGTTAGGTGTCGCTTTTGCATCTTTTTTTGGGGCTGCTATAGCCTTGATCATAACTTATTTTATAGGGCCAGAGGAGAAAGTATACATTCCTATTGAGTCTGAAAACAAAGCCGTGAACTTTGCAAACTATAAACTTGATTCTTCTGATTTTGTGGTACCAGCGGGATTAAATTTTATACATGCATCTAAAGTATCTACACCAGCGGTGGTGCATATAAGAACTGAATATCAAAGTAACAGAGGAGGATCTCAAGATGAAGCTTTTGATCGTTTCTTTAGGGATTATTTTGGAGGAGAAGGTGGAGGTGGTCAAGGCGGGCCTGCTAGAGGCGCTGGTAGCGGTGTCATTGTTTCATCTGATGGATATATAGTGACTAATAACCATGTAATAGAAGATGCGTCAAATGTACAAGTGGTTCTAGGGGACAACCGTTCCTATGAAGGTGAAGTTGTTGGCGTAGACCCTACTACAGATTTAGCATTGATTAAGATAGCGGAAAAAGGATTGCCTACTTTGAATTATGGGAATTCAAGCAATATACAGATTGGAGAATGGGTATTGGCTGTGGGTAATCCATTTGAATTTAGGTCAACTGTAACAGCAGGTATTGTAAGTGCAAAAGGTAGGAATATTAATATTCTAAGACAGAGAGACGGCATGCAAATAGAATCTTTTATACAAACTGATGCGGCTGTTAATCCTGGGAACAGTGGAGGAGCCTTGGTGAATTTAAGGGGTGAATTGATTGGGATAAATACAGCGATTGCCACTAAGACTGGAAGTTTTTCAGGATATTCTTTTGCGGTACCATCCAGCTTGGTAGAAAAAGTAGTTGGAGATTTGAAGGAATTCGGTGAAGTACGAAGAGCCTTGCTGGGTATTAGGATATTAGACGTAACTGCGGAGTTGGCGGAGCAAGAAGAGCTGAGTGTCTTGCAAGGGATATTTGTCAGTAGGGTAAATGGTGGAAGTTCTGCGGATGAAGCTGGTTTAGAAAGTGGGGATGTCATAGTAGGAATAGACGATAGAACGGTAAATAGTGTAGCGGAACTACAGGAATCAGTAGCGGTTAATAGACCAGGTGATGAAATAACAGTTGCTTACATGAGGGATGGAAAAAAGAGATATACTAGAGCAAAACTTCAGGGTGCAACTGAAACGAATAAAGTTGTGCTAGCTTCTAAAGTAGAACATGATGGGGCCACATTTAGTGAACTTTCTGATAGAGAAAAAAGAAATAAAAACATACCTGGTGGCGTTAAGATAGAAAACCTCGGTAACGGTAAATGGAAAGATGCAGGTGTAAAAGAGGGGTTTGTTATTACTGAAATTGATAAGAAAGAGATTAGTGGTATCAAGGATCTAGAAAGAATTATTGAGACTTATACAGATGAGGAAGGAGTACTGGTAGAAGGTATTAATTCTGAAGGAAAGGTAAAATATTATGGAATTGATTGGTGACAATCATTTTAATGTGTGAGTGGTTTTTAAAAAGGGTTGTCTTTAGATGATCCTTTTTTTATGCATTTTTATTTTGGTTTTAATCCCTAAGGGATATTAATTCCCCTGGCCGGGCGCCCCGACTCTTGAGTCGATCATTAAATTATTGCCCATAGATACCCCGTACCCTTGGGTCGGGGTTGGTTCATTTTTTGATGTAATGATTGAATTCATTTCTGTTTATAAAATACCTGAGATCTAAAGCTTAATATCCAATAACTTTTTAGCTTTGCTTCACAACACTAACATGATAGGTATGTCAACAATTATTGATATCAAAAAAGTATTATCCAATTTAGGCATTGACACTACTAACCAAGGTAGTTCAACAGGTAAAAATTGGTTAAATTCCTCAGGAGAAGAAATCAGTTCTTTTTCGCCAGTAGATGGAGAATTGCTAGCTAAAGTAGTCAGTGCTGATGCAGCTACCTATGAAGAAGTAATTTCGCAGGCTTCTGAAGCGTTCAAATCATGGACACAAGTACCTGCTCCCAAAAGAGGTGAAATTGTTCGTCAAATTGGAGAAGAGTTAAGATTACATAAAGAAGATTTAGGGTCCTTAGTGTCTTATGAAATGGGAAAATCCTATCAAGAAGGGTTAGGTGAGGTGCAAGAAATGATTGATATCTGTGATTTTGCCGTGGGTCTATCACGACAATTGTATGGGTTGACTATGCATTCTGAGCGTCCTGGCCATAGAATGTATGAGCAGTATCATCCGTTGGGAATTGTGGGGATTATTTCTGCATTTAATTTTCCAGTTGCTGTATGGGCGTGGAATACCATGTTGGCATGGGTTTGTGGAGATGTCTGTGTTTGGAAGCCTTCTGAAAAGACTCCAATTACTGCTGTTGCCTGCCAAAATATTATACAGAAAGTTTTTGAAAGAAATAGCCTGCCCGAAGGAATTAGTGGCCTTCTGATTGGGGACTATAAAATAGGTGAACTAATGACCGCTGATAAACGTGTGCCTTTGGTTTCAGCTACAGGTTCTATCAGAATGGGTAAAAAAGTTGGGGAAGCTGTTGGTAAGAGATTGGGACGAGCTTTATTGGAGTTAGGCGGTAACAATGCAATTATTGTCACGGAAAATGCGGATTTAGAAATTGCCCTGACAGCTGCCGTTTTTGGGGCTGTTGGTACTGCTGGGCAAAGATGTACTTCTACTAGAAGGCTGATCGTGCATGAAAATATATTTGACCAAGTCAAACAAAAACTGGTCAATGCCTATGGCCAATTACGAATTGGTGACCCATTGGATGAAAATAATCATGTAGGGCCTCTGATTGACCAAGATGCAGTTAAATCATATTTAACAGCAATAGATAAAATTAAGGAAGAAGGAGGAAAAATAGTAATTGAAGGTGAGGTATTGTCTGGTGATAAATATGTTTCTGGTTGCTATGTGAAACCGGCAATTTATGAAGTGGAGAATGATTTTCAGATTGTACAAGATGAAACATTTGCTCCTATTTTATATTTGATTAAGTATACAAGTGTAGAAGAGGCGATTGCTCTACAAAATGATGTGCCTCAAGGGCTGTCATCAGCAATTATGACTACTAATATGAGAGAATCAGAACTGTTTTTGTCACAGGCGGGTTCTGATTGCGGTATTGCTAATGTGAATATAGGTACTTCAGGAGCTGAAATAGGGGGCGCATTTGGTGGTGAAAAAGAAACTGGCGGCGGAAGAGAATCGGGTTCTGATGCTTGGAAGGTTTATATGAGAAGGCAAACCAATACTATTAATTATAGCAAAGAATTGCCTTTGGCTCAAGGGATAAAATTTGATTTATAATTTTATCTAAAATATCATAAAGAACAGGCTTTATTAATAGAGTTTATCGCGGTAGAATGATTATTGTTATTTTGTTCCCATTTGGCTTAATTTTATCACACAAATAATTATTAATTCATAATTACTTGAGAGATTCAAAAAAGTAGCGTTTAGATGGAATTTGATCTCTGCAAAACCAATCACGATAACCTTTAATGTATAGCCTGTTTTTGTCTTTTAAAATTAACTGTTCAACCAAGTCAAGATAAAATTTATTGATATTAACTATCCAAATCAGCTGAAAGATATTCAGGTTGTAATATGAAACTTTTCTTTTGACACCATCAGCAGGGTGAAAGCAAGGTTCGGCTTGATGAGAAATGAAATGGACTTGAAATAAGCCTAGAACTTCATTCAGAATTAACAATTTTTCACACCACTTATCAAGTATTTTTGAAAAATATCATGATTCCATAAATTTCTAAATAATTTGAACTTTTATCTTTATTTAATAAAACTCAAATGAAAAGTAAAGCTCAGTTAAAAAGGTTTGTTGACCTTAAGTTATTGACCCTATTCACCTTGTGTGCATTGATGTTTATGGTTAATGATTCCGCATACGCGCAAAAGAAGAAAAAGTCAAAAAAAGGAGCAACAGAAGTGGCTTCTAAACCAAAGAAAAAAGGGCCGAAAAAAGTAGCTGACGAAATAAAAAAGCTTCAAGAGATAGAAGGCCTTTTTACTCTATATAGAGACTCTGTTAATGGAGGTCTAAAAATGGTGATCGATGAGGATCAAATCAATAAAGAATACATACACTGGTATTATATTGAAAATGGATTAGCAGAAATTGGATCGTTCAAAGGTGCTTTCAGGGGATCTAAGATATTTCGCGTTGAACGGTATTATGATAAAATTGAATTAGTGACGGTCAACACTTCAAGTTATTTTGATCCAAGTAATGCCTTGAGTAAATCTGCGGAATCAAATATTAGTAGAAGTATACTTTTTTCAGGTAAAATCATCGCAGGAAGTCAGAAAGAAGGGAAATATATGGTGGATGCCAATGGTTTGTTCTTAAGTGAGGCACTGGGTATTGTTAAATTTCCGAACTTTAACCCTAATCCCAATGCTTTTAAATTGGGTAACTTAAGTAAGACCAAAACCAAGTATCAAAGCATTAAAAATTACCCTGAAAACACCAATATAGCAGTTGAGTATGTCTACGAAAATAGATCGCCTCGAAATGGTGGCTCACGATCCGTTACAGATGCTAGAAACATCAGTATCACAGTTCAGCATAGTTTAATACAAGTTCCCGACAACGATTATGAGCCTCGTTTTGATGATGCACGAACTGGCTTCTTTACTACTTTGGTAACAGATATGACGAGTGCAGACGTGACTCCGTATAGGGATATGATTCACCGCTGGAACTTAAAAAAGAAAGATCCAAATGCCGCATTATCAGAACCTGTTAAGCCAATAGTCTGGTGGATGGAAAATACTACGCCAGTTGAATGGAGAGAAACCATTAAAGAAGCTGTTTTGGAATGGAATGGAGCTTTTGAAAAGGCAGGTTTTAAGAATGCCGTCCAAGTAAAATTACAACCAGATGATGCAGAATGGGATGCTGGTGATATTAGGTACAACGTACTAAGATGGACTTCTTCTCCTAATCCTCCATTTGGTGGTTATGGCCCTAGTTTTGTAAATCCGAGAACAGGAGAAATATTAGGGGCAGATATCATGTTAGAATATTCCTTTATTGCAGGAAGGGTAAGGCAGGAGAAATTATTTGATTTTAATGCTACCCCTAAAGAATTGCCAGTAGAGCAATTTCTAAGCGACCAGCATATCTGTACATATGGAGCAGAAATGCAAGAGAATACCTTCTTTGGCCAGACGGCGCTTACCTTATTGGAAGCAGATGAGATTGAGATGGAAGGTATGAAGAGAGAGTCAATGAAGTACTTGATCATGCATGAAGTAGGACATACCATGGGACTTTATCATAACATGAAAGCGAGTCAGTTATTTTCACCTGAAGAATTGTATGATAAAAATACCATTCAAGGTAAATGTTTGACAGGATCTGTAATGGATTATCCACCTATTAATTTGAGCCCAGACCCAACTACGCAAGGACACTATTTTTCTTCCGTTTTAGGCCCATATGATGATTGGATAATTGAGTGGGGATATAAAGATGCGGATCAAGCAGAATTAGATAGAATTGCTGGGAGATCTATGGAGCCTCAACTTGCGTTCGGTAACGATGCAGATGATATGAGAACACCTGGACG
This sequence comes from uncultured Cyclobacteriaceae bacterium, assembly GCA_937958005.1. GTDB lineage: Bacteria > Bacteroidota > Bacteroidia > Cytophagales > Cyclobacteriaceae > JANSWY01. Next base: position 5,595 of record CALGOB010000162.1, on the reverse strand, counting down.
TGGAATGGATCCTAGGGTGAATATATTTGATTTTTCAAATGATCAGATAAAATATTCAGTGGATAGAATTAAAGTTTCTCTTGATCTAATGAAGAGATTGAAAGCGAAGTATGCTGAAGAAGGAGAGACTTATCAAGACCTCAGAACAGCATTTTTTGTGACACACAGTCAATATGCTGGATCTGTAAATATTATCTCAAGATTTATTGGTGGTGTATGTAGAAAGAGCAGTACAAGGTCAAGAAGGAGCTACTAAACCATATACTCCGGTCTCGTTGAAAGATCAGAAAAGAGCAATGAATGCATTGAGGGATTATGTTTTTGCCCCTAATGCTTATGATGTGCCAGAAGAATTGTTTAATTATATCGCGATGCAACGTAGGGGTTTTAATCTTTTTGGCGGTGAAGACCCAAAGGTTCATAATAGAGTCTTATCATCTCAATTAAGTGTGTTGAATCATATTTTGCACCCAAATACCCTGCAGAGGATCAGTGATTCAGAGTTGTATGGGAATGAATATTCTTTATCCTCATTTATGGTGGATTTGAATGATGCCATATTTAAGGCAGATGCAGGAAGAAGTGTAAATTCATTTAGGCAAAATATTCAAATAGAATATACCAAAAGATTAATTGGCATAATTGAAAGTAAGAGACAAACTAATCTAGCTAAATCAATGGCTCTTTATAACTTGAAAAATATTAAAAGTATAGCTTCTTCTACTAGCGGGAATGTTTCCACTAAAGCACATCGCCAACATTTGAAGTTGATGATAGATCAAGCAATGGATAAATAATTTTAGTTATTATATTCATGAAAGGGATGATGCTGTTAGAAGGATCATCCCTTTTTACTTTACCTGTCCCTCCTTGCTTTATAACCTCTGGAATCAAAATGAATCATTTGTTGATTCCAAAACCAATCATCTGATTTGTAAGTCCCTATGTCCCCTTTGTTGCCGATAATTTCGATTAACTCTTTCTTCACAATTTCTACGTCCAATCCATTACATTTTTTGTTCCCATTGATATCTAAAACCAGAAGGTCAATTGTCGTACCTTTCAGGTGTTGACTATTTTTGCCTGCCCCAAAATTAGTTAGATCAATTGAGGTTTGTAATGGCGCTTTAGATATTCTAATAAATTTATGGATATGTATGCGGAGTTATAAATCTCGATTGATATTAAGAGCTGATTATGGTATTTTGATGGTTTGGCACTTATGATTATCAAGTTTGATCGATAACCTTTATGATGAAGATTACTTTTTAGTTTTTCGTAGTAATTAATGGTTTCAGGTTGGATGTTGTTTAAGGAATTGGCATATGAAAAGAAGTAAATAGAAAAACTAATGATGACTATAAGTGTCAAAATGATTATGTATTTGATGGTTTTTTTAAAGTGTTCATTACTAGACTAACGTGATTTAAATATTGAGATTACCATCCCCACCTCAATGCTATTAAGTTAAGGGTTTGGAGGGCTGAATCGGGCTTTCGGCTATATCTTTTTCTTACCAGAAAAAGGATGTCGCCTCTATCCCTGCCCCAAGTTCCTGCTTCTTATTTCGTTTGCTTAATAGCATTGATCTCTACCTTGAATTGTCTATTAGATTATTTGATTTTAACACTGATATATGGTGGCTCAAATACGTTATTCTTCAGACTGCGTCTAATAATAGTTTAGCTGGATTTTAATAATTAATTTAGTTAAGGCGATTGATCGACAAATCAAAGAATCGCCATAGAACGGTTTGAATGGCTAGGAGATAAACTATGCGCATTTGATTTATGCCAAAAAAATAACATGATAGAGATGCTTTATTGTATTGTTCACTTGGTAATGAACCAACCCCGACCCAAGGGTACGGGGTATCTATGGGCAATAATTTAATGATCGACTCAAGAGTCGGGGTGCCCGACCAGGGGAATTAATATCCCTTAGGGATTAAATCAACCTGATTTCGAGTGAAGAATATAATTATTAATTCTTAGCTAAATTAGGAGGTGAAGCGAAAACCCCGTAACTATTTTAAATGCATTTAAGAAAAAACAGGAATAATTTTCAAATGAAATTAGTCCTGTTTTCTTATTTTAGCGGAATGAATAAATTAGCGTCTTTACTTGAGTCATTGAAAGGAAACCCTTCTGAAATTAGTTTTGAAAATACAATCTCTACGATAGATGATGCCTATCAGTTTTCACCTACCTCTTTCAAGAATGGAGAATTATTGAATGAAGCTAATCAAAACAATGGATCTTGTAAGATTTTTGCTTTTGCCAAAGTGAACCAAATAGACAAAGAGGCTACCTTGCATCTTTTTGGAGATTACTATCGAATAGATGTATTAAAAAACCCTACAGGAGAAGATCACCAAAACATTAGAAATTTCATCAAATTTGGGTGGGACGGTATTGTGTTCAATGGCGAAGCTTTAGAGAAAGTATAATGCTCACTTATTTGGTGAGGATTTTGCTTTATTAATACTTAATAAAGCACTTAAATAGCCCTAGTATTTATAATAGCCTTTCTAGTAAAAAATCATAATTAACTGATTGCTGATCGGAATTTTGAATAACGATAGATATATTGCCAGGCGACCTGTCCAGTAATTTTTTGTGAGTAAATAGATCATTTGATTTATCTCCAGCTATTAAAAGAATATGATCATCTTTTCTCAAGCCTGCTTGATAGGCATTAGAATTTATCAATATTTCTTTGATGAGGACTTTTCCTTCTTTTTTAGTGAGTTTGATTCCACTTAAAGGGGTTGCAAACGGATCATTCTATAGTTTGTTAGGCTTTAAATAGAGGGTTGTGTTTTTGTAATCTAGAATTACATTAAACCTGCTGATTACTTCATTACCGAGTAACCCTAGGTACCCTTCGTAACTCGTAACTCCCTGTTTGCTTTCTGATAGCTGTACAGGCATTTCACCAAGTTTAAAATCCTGAATAATCATAGATGCAATTAAGCCTCTTTTGAAAGTATGTTGTTTATTGAGCCCTCCACCAATTTCAGTGTACGTTTTTCATATTTTACTTTGTAAATTATGAGCTTAACTTTTTCGTCACAACAATACTAGACAGTCCAGTTTGCAAAGAACACTTTAAAACGTAAACTGGCAACAGATTCTAGAGATTTTACGTCAAGATTGTCTCCAGTTTTTTAAATTCTATTTGAGTACTTTCCTTATTTAATTCCACTAAGTATAGATCGTTTGATTTGATACACTTAAGTACTTCTTTATATAATCTCGCTTTGTCCTGGTCTTTAATATTACTAGATCCCATGGATCCCGTTTTAGGATGTAGAAACATCAGGTAAATGTTTTCTTTATTGATAATAAGATAATAGTAAAGTCTAGATCCACCGCTACCATCTATGCGCTTTTTGATATACGGGTTTGTGCTGGATCCATTTAACCTGGTGCCTTGTTGTAACTCGTGAAATTGCTTGTTGAATAAGTATTTAATAAGATCGTCTTGGATATGTTTGTATTTCTTCTTTGAAATGATCTTGTTGAATTCCTCTCGAAACTCAGGGATACAAAAAACTTTCATTTCAGGTTGTTTAACTCTTCGGTAGTTTCATTAAATCCTTCTATGTTAGGCAAGGTAAATAAAGCTGATTCAACATCTTCAATCATTTCTTTAAAATTATTAATAGCAGATTTATATCTATTAAGTTCATTAATAGCTATACCAGAATTACGAAATTTATTATTCAGTGACACGTAGTGTTTATTGACAGTTTTGTTGAGGAGATCTTTTGCTTGGTCTAGTAATGATTTCACTTTTAGTAAATCGACTTTACTCAATTGATCTAACCATGTGATACGTTCAAAAATATGAGTCAATTCATCCATTCCGCTTGATTCAGAATTTAAATGTTCTTTGGTAAGGTGAATGCTATCAAGAAAATTATTGACAATGGTTTCATCAGAGTGTTCGACCTTATTGATTTTGTCTTTTAATTCTCTTTGGATCAACTCAAGTTCTTCACTGGTTTCTACCATGTATATTTATTTTTCATCAACGAATTACTAAAATTAATGACAATATAATGATTGTATTATACAATCATACCAGATTAAATACGCTAAAAGTTGCAAATAAGTTATTCTGAAGGCTCTTAATAGTAATGAATTAGAAGAATAGAAAAGTGTTGAAAAAAAAATAGCAGCTCTTTTCAGAATTGCTATCTTTGTTTTGTGCTGAACATGGATGTAAAATCCACTCGTCGTTTATTAAAACGGCTGATCAAAGTTAAAGGTTTTATCCTTAAACTAAAAATCAGCTTTAGGTTTAGAACCTAAGTCGTGTGGTCCTCCAGATTTTACCTGGAGGCATCCATGTCCGCACTTTTACAAAATGCTTTAACCTATAGTTTTCTGTATACGGACGTATTCTAAGACTGTAAAGAATCTTAATCCAGAACCCTGACTATCTCAAGTTTGACAACAGAAAATCATATAATTCTTTCTCGGTTAGAAACTTTTTAGACAAAAAACTTTTTTCTTTATAAGTGATCTTTGCGCTAAATCCATTTTCTGTAACGGTATCAAAACTTAAATCTGAATGCTTTGTGTCCCATTTTTTCATGTGAGTAGTAGACAAGCTTTCTACTATGCGTGCATAGATCTGGGTGGTCTTTAGCTGTGTATGACCAAGCCATTTACTTACTACTTCCAGTGGTGCCCCTCGGATCAGACTATTAATGGCAAAGGTATGTCTGGCGCAGTGAAAGGTGATATGCTTGTCACAGTTGATCATCTGCATTAGTTCTTTGAGGTCATCGCCCAATCGAGCATGTTTTACTTTGAGCTTGTACTTTGTGAGGTAGGGGTGTAGTTCTTTGGCGCTTTGGTTCAGTGGGATTACAAGCCTTATTTCACTGCTGTTTTGTGTTTTAGAAGGGGTTATTTTAATGAAATTACCCTCAACATTTTCCTTAGGATCAAATGTTCTTTCGTCTACAGCTCTTAAACCTGTGTAGCAGCTATGCAGGTAATGGACTAAGGTACTCATTAGCCGTTGTCCTAAATCCTTGTTTAGGAGTTCTTTCAGTTGTTGTATTTCACTTTCTGTATTCCATTCCTTTTCTAGAGAATCACTTTGACCACCTATAACAAATCCATCAAAAGGATTCATCTCTATTAATTTTTCCTTAAACGCGGCCTTGGTATACTTCTTAATAGTAGTAAGCACATGATGTTGATAGGTTTTGCTGTAGTTTTTAAATATCATCCACTCCCTAATCATCTCTAGTTTTTTAACATTTATCTGAACCAGTTACATTTCCGGGCCAAATCTTTCTATTAGATTCAAGCAATGATGATACATTTCCCAAGTTTTGTGGGCTAGTTTTCTGCGGTCAACAACTAATAAATTCCTGGCATATTCTAAAAACAGCCGATTACTGCCTTTGTTATCATAGCGTAGAATTAATTCTTTTGCAGAAAAATCAGGGTGTTTGTGGGCCAGTTCCTGAAATCTCCTTAATATGTCATCCAATCGGTTATTGTAAAGGGTCATATTACCTGACCCTTTAGTAAATTTTTTGGAGATGTTATTAAAGAACTGTGGTTCTAT